>JAFTAH010000030.1 GCA_017458625.1 Kiritimatiellia bacterium
AAAAGTGTAAGGGTTTCAATGGAGGACGGGCAGAAAATGGCCTTGTTTGTTGAAAACAGTCGAAAATCGCATGTCTATGAAAATATAGACATATCATTTGGCCTTTCGCGGTCGAGGGAGACGCCTGGGGGCGCGGGCGTCCCGCCCGCGAAAATCCAAAGGATGGCGGGTGGCGGGAGAACGGTTTACCAAGGGGGCTTCCCAGGGAACATCGCGGGGGGGCCGCCCGCGCCCCCAGGGCAATCGCCCGTACCTCACACTTTTTGCTCACACCCCTGCCATTGCGTTTTGCGACTTTTCACCCCCGTCGCCCTGTGCTTCACTGGATACGTTGCCCACGAAGCCCGCCTTTCCCAAAGCCATGTCTGTCCCCACCCCCATCTCCATCGCCATCATTGGCGGCCACCATTCGAGGACTACGCCTTCCTGCGGAACTCCGTGCTGACCCAGCGATCTCCCGACCCAATTGCCCGCGTCATCTCGGGCGAGGCCCGGGCCGCGGACGCACGGGCGGGACGCCGGTGAAAGAAGAAAATTTATCGGCTCTCAAAAAATGACCACCCCTCGCCGGTTTTCCTAGGGGTAAAACCCGAAGAGATACGGGTTACTCGATGTCCACGACGCTCGCCCAGTGGAGGAGGAGCTCGTGGTTCTTGGGCGACTGGTCGCGCGACGACTCCGCCGCCGCGACGATCGGCAGCCACTTCTGCACGTCGGGGAGCTTCGCCTTGAGGGCCTCGCACGCGAGCGCCATGTATTTCTCGGCCGCCGCGATGTGCCCCGACAGCCAGAACAGCAGGTACGTCCGCGCCACGTCGGCGAGCGGGTCGCCGAGGCGCACGTGGCTCCAGTCGATGACGCGCCAGTCGCCCTTGGGCGTGATGATGACGTTCGTCGGGTTGAAGTCGCCGTGGCAGAGCGCCTTGCCGCGCGGGAAGCTCTGGAGCTTCATGTGCAGGTCGTAGCGCGTCTCCTTCGGCAGCGGCGAGGCGGAGATCTGCTTGTCGAGCTTATCGGCGAGGTTCCCCATCCGTTCGGAGGTCTTGGAGAAGATCTCGCACTGGATGGCGACGAACTGCTTGAGGTATTTGGCGAGGTGCTTCCTGTCGTTCTCCATGACGTCGGCGAGCGTCTCGCCCTCGATCCACTCGCGGCGGATGCACCACCGGTCGCCGACCTTGAGGACCTCCAGCACCTTGGCGACGGGCAGCCCCGTCTCCGCGGCGCGCGCCTCGTTCATCGCCTCGTTCAGGATGGCGCTGACCTTGTAGCTCGGCCCGAAGATCTTGAGCAGCGTGCCGTTGTCCTTCTTCACGACCTTGTCGGCCCGTTCGAGCAGGACATCTTTCTTCGCGGCCTGCGGTTTGCGGCCCGCGGCCTTCGGCGTTTTCTTCGTTGAAGTCTTTTTCATGGCAATTTCCTTGGGGTTGTCTTCGGCTTCGGACTTCGGACCCGGGACTTCGGAGTCCGGTGTCCGATGTCCGGAGTCTTTGTCCTCAGACGGGCTCGTGCTTTCCGTAATAGGCGTTGAGATACATCTGCTTGATCTCCGAAATCAGCGGATAGCGCGGGTTCGCGCCGGTGCACTGGTCGTCGAAGGCCTGCTCGGCCATGGCGTCGAGGCGGTCGAGGAAGTCCTTCTCGTCGGGCACGTAGTCGCGGATGGTCGGCTTGATGCCGATGCGCGCCTGCAGGTCGCGGACGGCCTTGACGAAGTTGTTGAACTGCTCGCCCTTGGACTTGCCCCGGATGCCGAGGGCGTCGGCGATCTCGAGGTAGCGTTCGAGAGTGTGCGGGTGGTCGTATTGCGGGAACGTGCCCATCTTGCGCGGCACGGGGTCGGCGTTGAAGCGGAGCACCTCCTCCATCATCAGCGCGTTGGCGATGCCGTGCGGGATGTGGTGGAAGGCGCCGAGCTTGTGGGCCATGGAGTGCATCACGCCGAGGAACGCGTTGGCGAAGGCCATGCCGGCCATGGTGGCGGCGTTGGCCATCTTCTCGCGGGCTGCGGGGTTGGGCGTCTTGGAGACTGCGGCGTCGTAGCACTGCGGCAGATACTGGAAGATCACCTGCAGCGCGCGGATGGCGAGCCCGTCGGTGTAGTCGGTCGCCATCATCGAGGCGTAGGCCTCGAGGGCGTGCGAGACGGCGTCGATGCCGGAGGCGCTGGTGAGTCCCGGCGGCGCCGACATCTGCATGTCCGCGTCCACGATGGCCATGTGCGGCATCAGCGCGTAGTCGGCGAGCGGGTACTTCACGCCGGTCTTCTCGTCGGTGATGACCGCGAACGGCGTCACCTCCGAGCCGGTGCCGGCGGAGGTCGGCACGCAGACGAAATACGCCTTTTCGCCCATCTTCGGGAAGGCGTAGACGCGCTTGCGGATGTCCATGAAGCGCATCGCCATGTCCTGGAAGTCGGCCTCCGGGTGCTCGTAGAGGACCCACATGATCTTCGCGGCGTCCATCGCGGAGCCGCCGCCGACGGCGATGATGGCGTCGGGCTGGAAGCCTTCCATGAGCTTCGCGCCCTCCTTCGCGCAGGCGAGCGTCGGGTCCGGCGCCACGTTCGAGAACGTCGTGAACATGATGCCCTGCTCTTCGAGCGACTTCTCGATCGCCTTCGTGTAGCCGTTCGCGTAGAGGAACGAGTCCGTCACGATGAACGCCTTCTTCTTCCCGAGCTCGCCGCCGAGTTCGCGGAGCGCCACCGCGAGGCACCCCTTCTTCTGGTACACCTTCCCGGGCGCGCGGAACCACAGCATGTTCTCTCTTCTCATGGCCACCGTCTTGATGTTCAACAGATGCTTCACTCCCACGTTCTCCGAAACGGAGTTCCCGCCCCAGCTGCCGCAGCCGAGCGTCAACGACGGGGTCAGGCTGAAGTTGTAGATGTCGCCGATGCCGCCGAGGCTCGACGGCGTGTTGACCAGCAGGCGGCACGCCTTCATCCGGTCGGCGAACTTCTCCAGCTTCCCGCGCTCGCCCAGCTCGTCGATCCAGAGCGACGACGTGTGGCCGAGCCCGCCGTTGTTGACCAGCAGCGCCTCCGCGATGTCGAGCGCGTCGTCGAAGTCGCGGCTCTTGTACATGCCGAGGATCGTCGTGAGCTTCTCGTGGCCGAAGGCCTCGGAGGGGTCGGTCGAGGTCGCCTCGCCGATGAGCACCTTCGTGGATTCGGGAACCTCGAAGCCGGCCATCTTCGCGATCGTCGCGGGGCGCTGCCCCACGATCTTCGCGTTGAGCGCGCCGTTGATGAGCATCGTCGCGCGGACCTTGTCGGCCTCGGACCGGCTGAGGAAGTGGCAGCCGCGCTTCTGGAACTCCTCCTTGACCGCGTCGTAGATCAGCGCGTCGGCGATGACCGTCTGCTCGGTCGCGCAGATCATGCCGTTGTCGAAGGTCTTGGAATGGATGATCGAATTGACCGCGTTCACGAGGTCGCAGCTCGGGTCGAGAATCGCGGCCGCGTTGCCCGCGCCCACGCCGATGGCCGGGGTGCCGGAGGAATACGCCGCCGTCACCATGCCGGGGCCGCCCGTCGCCAGGATGACGTCCGCCTCCTTCATCAGGAGGTTCGTCTTCGGGAGACTCGGCGCCTCGATGACGCCGATGATGTCCTCGGGGGCGCCCGCCGCGACGGCCGCGTCCAGCACGGCCTTCGCCGCCGCCATCGTGCAGTTCTTGGCGCGCGGGTGGGGGCTGATGACGATGCCGTTGCGCGTCTTGAGCGCGAGCAGCGCCTTGAAAATCGCCGTGGACGTCGGGTTCGTCGTGGGGATCACGGCGCCGATCACGCCGATGGGCTCGGCGACCTTCATGATGCCGGCCGCCGCGTCCTCTTCCACCACGCCGCACGTCTTCGTGTCCTTGTAGGTGTTGTAGATGTACTCGGCCGCGTAGTGGTTCTTGATGACCTTGTCCTCGACGATGCCCATGCCCGTCTCCGCCACCGCCATCTTGGCGAGCGGGATGCGGACCCGGTTCGCGGCGAGCGCCGCGGCCTTGAAAATCGCGTCCACCCGTTCCTGCGGGTAGGTGGCGTATTTCTCCTGCGCCGCGCGCACCCGCGCCAGCAACGCCTCGAGGTCGGCAACCGGATTCTCCGGCGCGACAGCTGCTTGGTTCTCCATGTCTCCCTGCTCTCTTTCTTTTTCGTTCGCGGAACCTCGTTCCAGCTCGTGGCACAAGCATACCGCTTTTTCGCGTTTTTTCAATCCCAATCGACAACCCTGTTGCGGGCGCGGGCCCGGCTTCGGCCGGGCCGCCGCCGGAAGGACGGCGAGAGGGAAGAACTCACACAGAGACACAAAGGCACGGAGGTTTTGCACAAAAGGACAAAAGGGAAGTCTCAAAGCCACTTTCAAGGCCCTTTCTGGGGGCGCGGGCGGCCCTCCCGCGTTGGGTTGTTCCGCAGGCGGGCCGCCTGCGCCCCCAGGGGGCACAAGAGGGGGGCGCCCCGTGGGCGCGGACGGGCCGCCCCCGCCCCCCCGGAAATAGGCGGGATCAATTATCCCGGATTTTCGAAAGGAGATGAAAACGCAGGAGATAACATAGTTTTGGGGAGGGAAAAATGAGGGAGACTTTTTCTGAAACCCGCCATGATGGCGGTACACAATAAACCAGAAAGGAAACTCCCGTGGGCAGGAACATACCCGAACAGTCGATTGAGCGCTTCCACTCCTTGCTGCCCTCGTCGAACTCGACTTCCGCTGCCAGGCCGGCGTTGAAGTCCTTCGGCTCCATCTTGGGCGGCGGGTCGTCCTCTTTGAGGACTCCCAGCTCGGCGGCCTCATTCCAGTCCACGTCCTGGACGTCCATGCCGTTGCCGAAGTCGAACGGCGACCAGGGCGTGCCAAAGCGGGAGATGGCCGCCCATATCGGGTCGTCCTTGAGGGCGATCATGCGGCCGCCGTAGAACCTGCCGCCGTGCCCCAGCGCGGGAGCAATTCACTGCGTCCGCCGGGCTATATTTTTCATGGAACCGCGCTAGTCGTGGGGGCGGTAGCGGGGTTTGCCGGTGAAGAGGTTGTAGAGGATGGGGATGACGAGGAGGGTGAGGAGGCCGGCGACGAAGATGCCCATGGTGGAGGCCCAGCCGATGCCGGCGCGGTTCTCGGAGCCCAGGCCAGAGGAGAGCGCGATGGGGAGCATGCCGAGGGCGGAGGCGATGAAGACCATCAGGACGGGGCGGAACTGCTGGCCGGTGGCGGCCAGCATGGCCTCGCGGCGGGACATGCGGGCGGCCAGGTTGCGGCCGCACTGGTCGACGATGAGAATGGCCGGGTTGACGACGATGCCGATCATCATGAGGCAGCCGAGCAGGACCATGATGGAGATGTTGAAGCCGAAGAACCAGAGGGTCCAGAGGATGCCGACGAGGGCCATGGGGAGGGTGAGGAGGACCTCGGCGGGGCGGGTCCAGGACTCGAGGATGGCGGACAGGGTGAGGATGGTGAGGAAGATGGCCAGGAGGATGGCCTCGAGGAAGTCGGCGACGATCTCGCCCAGCATCTCGGAGGTGCCGGCGGAGCCGATGGAGTAGCCGGGGGGCAGGAGCCGGGCGGCGGCGATGGCGTCGTACATCTCCTGCTTGACGATGGACTGGGAGGCGCCGGGGGCGGTGTCGCCGATGAGGACGGCGGCGCGGCGCTTGTCGTGGCGGTAGATCTGGGGCTGGACGCGGGAGGACTGGACGTCGGCGACGGTCTCGAGGGGGATGGCGCGGCCGGAGGGGGTGGGGAGGAGGAACTGGCGGACCTGGTCGGCGCCGGGCTGCTCGGCGAGCTTGACGCGGATGTCGTAGGTGCGGTCGCCGTGGCGGTAGGTGGCGGCCTCGATGCCGTCGACGTTGGCGCGGATGATGGTGCCGATGGCGGCGGGGGGGAGCCGGAGGTCGTCGAGGGCGGCGCGGCGGGGGACGATGCGGAGCTCGGGCTTGGGGTCGCGGACGGTGGTGTCGAGGAAGTCGACGCCGGGGAGCGAGGCGCAGGTGTCGCGGATGGAGGTGGCGACGGCGTTGAGGGTGTCGAGGTCGTCGCCGGTGAGGGTCTCCTCGATGGTGAACTGCTGGCCGCCGAGGGCGGAGGGGGTGGAGACGGAGATGCGGACGCCGGGCTCGTCGGAGAGGAGGTCGCGGATCTCGGGGATCTTGTTCTGGATGCGCCAGGCGCGTTCGGTCTTTGGGGTGAAGAAGAGCTCGATCTGGCCCATGTAGACGCCTTCGGAGGCCTGGCCGGACATGGAGTCGGCCTTGCCGGCGGAGACGAGGACGTGCTCGAGGTCGGGGAGGGTGTCGCGGAGGCGGGCGGCGAGGGCGTCGAGGCGGGCGGCCGTGGCGTCGAGGTTGGAGTAGGTGGGCATCTCGACGCGGATGAAGATGCGGCCCTGGTCCATGGGCTCCATCATGTTGAAGCCGAGGCCGGCGCCGGCGTAGTGGAAGCTGGCCCAGACGGCGGCGGCGAAGAGGAGGACGATGGGGATGGAGAGGCGGCGGCGGCGGGCGATGGGGCGGAGGATGCGGTCGGCGTAGAGGTGGCCGGCGGCCTCGAAGGAGGCGGCCCAGCGGCGGCCGAAGCGGGCAAGGGGGCCGGGGGCCTTGCGGGCGGCGGCGCGGAGGACGAGGGCGGAGAGGATGGGGGTGAGGGTGAAGGAGATGAGGATGGAGACGAGGTTGACGATGAGGGTGGTGATGGCGAAGGGTTTGAGCATGCGGCCGGCCATGGAGGTCATCATGGCGATGGGGAACATGACGACGACGTTGGTGCCGGCGGAGGCGAGGACGGAGACGGCGACCTCGTCGGTGCCCTCGCGGGCGGCAGTCCAGGGGTCGGAGGCGGTTTCCAGGTGGGAGACGATGGACTCGAGGACGACGATGGAGTTGGAGACGAGGACGCCGGTGGAGAGGCCCATGGCGAGGAGGCTGACCATGTTGAAGGTCTGGCCGAGGACCTGCATGAAGTAGACGGAGATGGCAAGGGTGACGGGCATCGTGATGGCGACGATGAGGGTGGTGCGGAGGTTGGCGAGGAAGAAGAAGAGGATGAGGGCGCAGAGGCCGACGGCCTGGGCGATGCTGAGGAGGGTGGAGTGGTAGGATTCGGTGATGAAGGCGGCTTCGTCGGAGACCCAGACGAGGGACATGCCGCCGGGGAGGTCGGCGGCGAGCTCGTCGAAGCGCCGGCGGAGGTCGGAGACGAGCTCGACGACGTTGGCCTCGCCCTTCTTGACGACCTTGAGGAGAACGCCGGAGCGGCCGTCGAGGGTGGCGAGCTTGCGGATCTCCTCGGAGGCGGAGCGGACGGCGCCGAGGTCGGCGACGGAGAGGCGTGCGCCGTCGCGGGCGAGGAGGTTGAGGGAGGCGATGTCGGCGACATCGGTGTATTCGGCGTCGAACTTGAGGGAGGTTTCGGAGTCGGCCTCGCGGATGCGGCCGCCGGGGACGGAGAGGATGCCACCGGCGACGGTGGTGGCGACGTCCTGGGCGGTGAGGCCGGAGGCGGCGAGGCGGTCGCGGTCGAGCTCGATCCAGATCTCGCGCTCGTTGCCGCCGATGAGCTCGACCTTGCCGACGCCGTGGATGGAGGAGAAGCGGTCGGCGAGGATGTTGTCGGCGTAGTCGTAGAGCTGGTCGAGGGGAAGGTCGCCGGTGAGGAAGATGTTGGCGATGGCGGTGGCGTTGATGTCGATCTTCTGGATGACGGGGCGTTCGGCGCCGGAGGGGAGGTCGGAGAGGATGCCGTCGACCTTTTCGCGGACGTCCTGGGCGGCGACGTCGACGTCGACGTCGAGGGTGAACTCGCAGACGGTGTAGGTGTAGTTCTCGAGGCAGGAGGACTCGACGTGCTTGAGGCCGTCGACGCCGCTGACGGCATCCTCGATCTTCTTGGCGACGTCCTTTTCGGTGTCCTCGGGGCTGGCGCCGGGCCAGGTGGTGGAGATGGCGACGTAGGGAATGTCGACGGCGGGGATGTTCTCGATGGACATCTTCCGGAAGGCGTTGGCGCCCAGGCCGATGAGGGCGAGGAGCAGGCAAGTGACGGCGATGGGGCGGCGGGTGGAGGCGGAGGAGAGGAACATGGCGCGGCTCGGGGGTGAAAGGTTGAAGGTTGAGGGGTTGAAAGGTTGAAGAGTTGAAAGATGGTGGGGCAGCTTACGGGGGGGGCGGGACGTGGGTGGCGTTTTCGTGGCGCAGGAATTCGGCAATCTTTTCCTTGGGGGGGAGCTGGAGCTGGTATTTTGAGAGGAAGAGCTGCGGGGCGATGAAGGCGTTGACGTATTCGACCATTTCCTTGCCCGCCTCGGTGCAGAGCAGGATGCCGACGGGCGGATTGTCGTCGGGTTCGCAGACGTGCTTGCGGTAGTAGGCCATGTAGACGCCGAGCTGCGCCGCGTCGGCATAGTTGAACTTTCGAGTCTTGAGCTCAATCAGGACATGGCATTTGAGGATGCGGTGGTAGAAGACGAGATCGACCTTCTCGTAGGCGTCGTCGATCAGAATCTTCTTCTGCCGCGCCTCGAAGCAGAAGCCGCTCCCCATTTCGAGGATGAAGTCGCGGAGATGATCGACAATGCTGTTTTCGAGGTCCTTTTCGTCCCAGATGTCGGAGGGCTTCAGGTCGAGGAACTCCAGCACTGAATCTGTCTTGATGAAGTCCTTGACGTCGAGTCGAGTGGCCTTTTGCTGGGTCAGGCGGGCCAGTTTGTGCGGATCGGTGCTCCAGCCGCAGCGTTGGTAGTACTGACTTCCGATTTGGCGTTTGAGCTCTCGCACGCTCCAGGTGCCGCGAATTGCCTCGAAGGCGTAGAATGTGCGCTGGAGGTCGTCGGGGAGATTGATCAGCTGAAGAATGTGCGTGTAGGAGAGCCGGTCAAACAAAGCAGACGGGTTTACGCGGATTTCGTTGCCAGACTGGGCTAAAATGCCTCTTTCCTCAGATCGGGTAATCACCGATTCCCCTATTTGCGGAATCGGGGCGGGCAATTGGGTAATCCCCGAATCCCCTTTTCCGAATCGCACCGTCAAATAGGAGGCAATCGTCGGCGCCAGGTCGGGGTAAGTCTGGTAGAAACGGCGGTTCTTCTTTAATGTTTCATGCGAGACATCCCTGTCTTCCAGACGTTCGGCAAGTGCTTTCAGCAAGCCCGCCCCGTATTCTGCGCGATCCTTGCCGTGCTGCTCGTATTCGACGATGTAGTAGCCGGTGAGCCAGGCGCGGGTGGTAACGTTGCGGTTGATGACGACCAGGGCGTCCTGGCGCAGGACGTCCGAGGTCGCTTGGATGCGCGAAACCAGCGTGTCGAAGTCGGGAGCAGGGGTGGGCATGGCACGGACTGTGAGGGGGAGGGAGGGGAAGCGGTTTTTGCGGGGCTAGTCGAGGATCTGGAGGGGGGAGCCGGGGTTGAGGAGGGACTGGCCGGCGGTGACGACGGGGGGGGAGTCGGGGGAGAGGCCGGAGAGGATCTCGGTGAAGCCGTCGTTGTCGAGGCCGAGGGTGACGGGGACGAGCTGGGCGAGGCCGTCGGCGGCGACGTAGACGGCCTTGCCGCCAGCGCGGTCGAGGATGGCGGAGGTGGGGACGGCGAGGCCTTCGTGGGCGGAGAAGACGATCTGGAGGGTGGCGTCGGCGCCGGGGACGGCGCCGTCGCCGGAGACGTCGCCGCGGATTTCGAAGGTGCGGAGGGTGGGGTCGATAACGGGGGAGCGGTAGGTGAGGGGGAAGGTGCCGAGGTCGCGGCCTTCGAGGAGGACGCGGAAGGAGGTTTCGGCGGGGGTGGCGGCGGCGTAGTAGCGGGCGGGGAGGAAGGCGCTGGCCTCGACGCGGGAGGGATCCTCGATGCGGAGGAGGACGCGGCCGGCGGCGGCAAGCTCGCCGGGCTCGGCGGCGCGCGTGACGACGGCGCCGTCGATGGGGGCGAGGGCGAGGGCGTCGTCGAAGTCCTTTTGGGCGATGGCGACGGAGGCGGCGGCGGCATCGGCCTGGCGGCGGGCGAGCTCGACCTGGGCGTCGGCGACGGCGATGCCGGCGGCGGCCTGGGCGTTGGCGACGTCGCGGGCCTCGAATTCGTTGTCGGTGACCTTGCCGTCGGCGTGGAGGCGGGCGTAGCGGTCGTAGTCGAGCTGGGCCTTGCGGGCCTCGGCCCTGGTCTTGGCGGCGGAGGCCTCGGCGACGGCGAGCTGGGCGTTGGCGACGGAGAAGTTGTTGGAGGCGATGACGAGGGCGGCGGAGACGCGGGTGGGGTCGATCTGGAAGAGGCGGTCGCCCTTCTTGACGGTGTCGCCCTCGTCGACGAACATGTCGTCGATGATGCCGGTGGTGCGGGCGGAGACCTGGGCGAAGGTCTTGGCCTGGAGGGTGCCCTGGACGGCGAGGCGGCGCTCGAAGGTGCGGGTGGCGACGGGGGTCACGCGGACGGCGACGGCGGGAACGGCCGGGGCCGGAGCGGGGTCGTCGGCAAGGGCCGGGAGGGCGAGGAGAACGACGAGGACGGGGAGGGCGAGTTTTTTCATGGGTCATGGCCTTTCTTCAAAGGGGGTGGCGGTGGCGGGGACGGTCGGGGTGTCGGTGGCGGAATCAAGTGCGGCGGGAGGGGCGTTGGTGAGGGGGGGGAGGTTGGCCCAGGGGGAGGGGGTGGTGTTCAGGAAGGGGTCGGGGAGGGGGAAATCGGCGGGGGTGTAGTCGGGGTCGAGGGCGAGGTTGAGGAGGTGGGCGAGGCGGATGCCGGCCTTCTGGAGCTGGGTCTGGAGGATGGGAAGGCGGGCGTCGATGTAGTTTTCGGGGGTGAGCTCGGGGCCGGGGCCGGTCCAGGACTCGGGGACGGGGGTGCTGTCGGTGAAGGTGTAGGCGGAGCGGCGGCCGAGCCAGTAGCTTTCGAGGGCCCAGTCGCGGGCGGAGCCGGCGAGCCAGGAGCGGGCGAGGCGGCGGGGGAGGCGGGCGTCGAGGGAGAGGATGAAGCGGTAGTTGCCGCGGTCGGCGCGGAGTTCGGCGAGGAGGATGTCGTCCCAGACGTGGTGGAGGCAGAGGCGTTCGCCGGCGGCCTCGGCCTGGGCGGCGGTGACCTGGACGTGGCGGCCGAGGAAGGCGGCGACGGGGACGAAGTTGCCGCCGGCGTCGCCATGGCGGGTGATGCAGTGGAGGGGCTCGTGGAGGTCGCCGAGGAAGTGGGCGAGGAAGCGGACGGCGTCGAAGCGGACGTCGCGGGGCTGGGAGGGGTCGGCGAGGAGGCGCTGGAAGCGGGGGATCTGGGCGGCGATGTTGTCGGTGCCGGGCGCGGGGTCGGGGATGTCGAAGGGCTGGCCGGGGGCGTAGGGGTAGGTGGCGTCGAAGTCGATGAAGTGCCAGAGGCGGTTGTTGGGGTACTTGGCCTCGTATTCGGGGTCGCCGCGGACGATGTCGGCCCAGGAGCAGATGTTGAAGGGGTCGCAGAAGGAGTAGGGGGCGATGAGGTCGTCGAGGGCGGCGCGGGCGGCCGGGGTGAGGTGGCGGAGGGCGAGGCCGCAGATGGCCTGGTGGCCGTAGGCGTCGTAGGCGGAGGCAGCGGGGGGGAGGAGGCAGAGGAGGAGGACGAGGAGAAGGGAGAACATGGCAACGGTGCGGGGGGGCGGGAACCCGGGAGCCCAGGAACCCGGGATTCCGGCGGAAGCGAACGTTTTCCAGACAATGGAAGTGTGTTTCCGCGGTATTTCCATGGAATGGAAACGTGTTTCCGTTGCTTTGGACCACGCCGCGTCGCTGGCGCTCCGCTCGTCCAGCTCCACATTCGCGTGCGCCCGGCCCCCGGCCGGGTTTGGGCTTTCGCTCATTTGAACAGACAATGGAAGCATGATTTTAGCAGGTCGGGGGGCTATTCGGCGAGGACGGGGGCGGCTTCGAGGGGGGGCTCGGCGGGGGCGAACGAATCCTCGGCGGCGGGGACTTCGGCCGGGGCTTCGGCGGGTGCGGGGGGCTCTTCGGCAGGCGTTTCGGCCGGGGCGGGGGGCTCTTCGCCGGGGAGGAGGGTCTGGCCGAGGGCGAGGTTGAGGGTGCAGGCGGCGAGGCGGGAGGCGTAGGTGGAGCGGAGGAGGGCGACCTGGGCGAGGTCCTTTTCGGCGCGGGCGTCGAGGGCGTCGGAGAGGGGGATGAGGCCCTCGGCGGCGCGGGCGTCGCGGTCGGCGGACTTGGCGGCGGCGACGTCGTAGGCCTGCTGGCGGAGGGCACGGGCGGCATCGGCGTCCTGGAGGGCGTTTTCGGCCGAGATGACGGAGACGATGACGGAGAGGAAGGTGTTCTCGCGCTCGAGCTCGGACTGGCGTCGCTCGACCTTGGCGGACTTGTAGGCGGAGACGTTCGCGAAGCCCTTGAAGACGTTCCAGGCGGCGGAGAAGCCGGTCTGCCAGCCGAGGGCCTCGAAGGCGAGGTTCTCGCCGCCCCAGAGGTGGGTGGCGGAGACGGAGAGGGTGGGGAGGAAGTCGCAGAAGGCCTGGCGGACGGCGTGCTCCTTGATGACGACCTGGCGGTCGGCGAGGGAGAGCTGGGGGCTGCTGGCGAGGGCGAGAAGGACGTGGTCGGCCAGGGTGCCGGGCGGGATGGGCTGGTCGCCGAGGTCGCCGGAGAGGACGATCGGCGCGTCCGGGGCCAGGCCGAGGGTCTGGAGCAGGGTGGCGCGGAGGAGGGCGAGCTGGCGGACGGCGCGGTCGAGCTCGGTCTGGCGGGTGACAACCTGGAGGGCGGCCTGATCGCGCTCCCAGCCCGCCACAAAGCCCTCGTCGGCGAGGCCGGAGAGGCGGTCGGAGAGCTGGCGGGCGGCGTCGAGCTGGACGCGGAGGGCCTCGATGGTGTCCTGCTGGACGAGGACGTCGCAGTACTGGGAGGTGACCTGCAGGACGAGGTTCTGGCGGACATAGTGGGCGGCGAGGGCGGCGGCGGCGTAGCCGTGGCGGGTGGCGGCGTAGAGGAACCAGGTGGAGGGCATGAAGAGCGGGAGGCCGGCGGAGAGGGAGGTCGAGGAGTCGCGCTTGGGACCCATCACCATTTCGCCGCCGGAGGTCTGGCCGGAGATGTTCGCGTAGTCGCGGGCGGTGTAGCCGGAGGAGATGGAGACCTGCGGGAGGAAGGCGCTGAAGGCGGTGTTGCGGCCAAGGCGGGCCAGCTCGGTGTCGAGGTCGGCCTTGCGGGCGGCGTAGGAGTTGGTCATGGCGATGCGGAGGCAGTCGTCGAGAGAAAGCGGCGCGGCCAGGAGGGCGGCCTGCTTCTCGGCGAGGTCGGCGCGGAAGGCGTCGGTCTGGTCGCGGCGGGTGCGGTCGGCGTCGAAGGTGGTGCAGGCCGCCGTCGCGAGGAGGAGGGCGGGCAGGAGGACGAGCGGGAGGTGTTTCATGGGGGCATGCTCTTTCTTCAAGGGAGGACGCGCCATCGGTCGCGAGGGAGGGATGGGCTTCATGTTCAACCTTTCGGCGGAGAGGGGCGGCGGAGCGGAGGGACGGCGGGGGCGGCCGCAACTGGCGGAGGAGGGGGCGCGGCGGCCCGCAAGGGAAGGTCGATGGCGTTGAGGCGGTCGAGCTCTTCGGTGAAGCGGCGCACCAGCTCGCGGGCGAGGGGCATCTGGCCGGGTGTGATCACGTCCAGCGCCCGCGCCTCGACATCCAGGATGTCGGCGATGATTTGCTTGGCGAGCGCGGTGCCGGCCGGCGTGAGGCGGACGACCTTGCGGCGGCGATCCGTGGGGTGGTCGTCGCGATGGGCGAGGGCGCGCCGCTCCAGGACGTCAATGAGGGAGGTCATCGTCTGGCGCGGGATGTCGCAGAGGTCAGCGATTTGCGCGGGTTCGGCCTTGTCGGGCTGCTGGTGGAGGCAGAGGAGGGCGTAGGCGACGCCGGAAGGGAGGCCGAACGAGTGGATGCGCTGCTTGTAGGCCAAGAGGATGTGGTGCAGGAACGGGAGCAGGCTGGCGCCATGGCCAAGTTCTTCGGCGGTGTGGACGAGGGAATCGACGTTGCGAGAGTCGGGAGTCATGACGACAGGGATAATACGGCCCCGGATTATCCCTGTCAAGCAGGCGGACGCGGGTGGAAAAAATTTTTCGGACGGGGGCGAAAACGGTCACATCCAGCTGCGGAAGCGGTAGGCGGCGAGGGCGCAGGCTTCGTCGAGGAGTTTTCTGGAGGCGTCGAGGTTTTCGCGGAACTGGTCGAAGAAGGTGCTGCGGGCCGGCAGGGAATTAGCGGGGACGGGATCGTCCGGAAGGGAAGCGGGCGTTTCGACGAGGACGGGTTCGAGCGTGGCGGGGGAAATGGCCCATTCGGGGGGAGCGGGATGCGGGTCGTCGAGCGACTTCGAGTAGGCGGGGCAGGCGAGGATGGGGGGGGCGAAGCCTCGGGCGCGCAGGCAGGCCACGGAGCGGTACATGTGCTCTGGCGAGGTGACCACCAGGAGGGCGGTGCCGGACGGCAGGAGAGGGGAGAGGACTTGGGCGGCCTCGCCGCACTGCTGGTAGGTGTTGCCGCCGGCGGGGAGCAGGGTCACGCGCTGAGGGTCGACGCCGCGCAGGGCGAGTTCCCGCAGGTAGGCCGCGGCCGCCGGGGAGGGCTGGTCGGGCGCGGGGGAGGGGATGGAGAGGAAGACGCGGGCCTCGGGGAAGGCGCGGGCGGCGTCGGCCGCGTGCCAGATGCGGTTCAGGGAACTCTCGCCCGGAATGCCGCTGCCCGCGAAGAGAAGGATGGCGCCGGGTGGCTCGGCGGGCGCCAGGTCCTGGGGTTGTCCGGCACGCCAGGGGGACGTGGTGGGGGGATTCGCCAGGCGCGAGAGGAGAACGAGCGGGACAGGGGTGAATTGCAGAATCAGCGCCGTCAAGGCGAACGGGCCCAGTAGCAGGCAGATGTACTGGAGCAGGTGCCAGGCCCAGGCCAGCGGCCGAAGCAGGGGCGTCAAGGGCGACTTGGATGGCGGCCGGGCAGGCATTTTCCGCTAGCTTTCCTGCTGGCAGAGGTGGAGGAATTCGTTGCGGGTGGCGGCGGAATCGTGGAAGGAGCCGAGCATGGCCGAGGTCACCATGCGGGAGTTCTGCTTTTCGACGCCGCGCATCATCATGCAGAGATGGCGGGCCTCGATGATGACGCCGACGCCTTCGGGCTTGAGCGTGTCCATGAGGGTGCGGGCAATCTGGTTGGTGAGCCGTTCCTGAATCTGGAGGCGGCGGGAGAACACCTCGACCAGCCGGGCGAGCTTCGAGACGCCGACCACCTCGCCGCGCGGAATGTAGCCGATGTGGCAGACGCCGAAGAAGGGCAGGAGGTGGTGTTCGCACATCGAATACATCTCGATGTCGCGGACGATGACCATGTGGTTGGCCTCGACCCGGAAGCGGGCCGCGTTCAGGAGGGCGACCGGATCCTGGCCGTAGCCGCGCGTGAGATAGGCCCACGCCTCGGCCATGCGGCGCGGCGTCTCGCGCAACCCCTCGCGGTCGGGGGCTTCCCCCAGCTCCTGGAGCCACTGCCGGGCCAGAGCCTGCATGCGGACCGTCCGGTCCGCGTCCAATTCACGTGCGTTGTCTTTCATGGGTGCGCGAACGATAGCACGGGGACGGGCCGAGGGCAAGAACGACCCCGCGGCGGAACGCGGGGCGAGAGGCAAGAGGGGGACGACGGGAGCGACGGGGAAAGGGGGGGACGGTCGACGGTCGACAGTCGACTGTCGCGGAGGAGAAAAACACCGTGAGCTTACGGTAGAACAAAGGGAAATTTGCAAAAAATGGCTTCCAGAGAATGGAAGCATGTTTGGGCCACTTTTCCAGAGAATGGAAGCATGTTTCCGGGGTTTCTCCAGGGAATGGAAGTGTGTTTTCGGGAAAGGGCGGGGGCGGTGGGGCGGAGGGGGACAATCGACGACATCGACGATACCGACGATGTCGACGATGGCGGAGGGAGGGCGACGGGGTACGGGCCGGCGCGCTAGGCCTCAAGGGTGGCGGCGGTTTTCTCGAGGAGCTGGACGATGGGGAGGTGCTGGGGGCAGGCCTGTTCGCAGCGGTGGCACTGGATGCAGGCGCTGGCCCGGGCGCCGCCGGCCCGCCAGCCGTAGTCTTCGCGGGCGCGGGCGAGGTCTCCGAAGCGGCTGTACTGGTTCATGAGCGCGAACAGCTCGGGGATGTGGATGCCCTTGGGACAGCCGGGGGTGCAGTAGTGGCAGGCGGTGCACGGGATGTCGTCGGCGGCGGCCAGGGCGGCGCGGGCGGCGGCGATCACCCGGTGGCCGTCGTCGTCGAGGGGGCGGAAGTCCCGCATGAAGGAGAGGTTGTCGGCCATCTGCGCCAGCGTGGACATGCCGCTGAGCACCATCATGACGCCCGGCAGCGAGGCGGCGTAGCGGATGGCCCACGCGGCCGGGGACATGCCGGGGGCGGCAGCCTCCAGCACGGCGCGGACGGAGGGCGGCGGATTGGCCAGCAGGCCGCCCTTGGCCGGCTCCATCACGACGACGGGAATGCCGCGCTCGGCGGCCACTTCGTAGCAGCGGCGCGACTGGATGGACGGGTCGTCCCAGTCGGCATAGTTGATCTGGAGCTGCACGAATTCGGTCTCGGGATGGGCGTCGAGGACGCGCTCGAGCACGTCGGGGACGTCGTGGAAGGAGAAGCCGATGTGGCGGGCGAGGCCGTCGTCCTTGAGGCGGCGGAGATGGTCCCAGCAGCCATAGCCATCGTACTGGGCGAGGTTGTTCTGGCTGATGGCATGCAGGAGGTAGAAGTCAAAGTAGCGGGCGCCGGTCTTGTCGAGCGAGACCTTGGTTTCGGCCTTGGCCTCGGCGGCGGACTTGGCGGCGAAGGGGGCGGCGTTGAGCTTGGTGGCGAGGAAGAAGGCATCGCGCGGATGGCGGTCGACGAGGGCGGCGCGGGTGGCCTCCTCGCTGCCCGGATAGACGAAGGCGGTGTCGAAGTAGCGGCCCCCGGCGGCGAGGAAGGCGTCGACCATCTGGATGGTCTGGGGGAGGTCGATGGGGCCATACATGGAGGCGGAGCCATCGATGCGTGGGAGGCGCATGAGGCCGAAGCCGAGTTTGAGGCAGTTGCCGACGAGGGAGGAGGCAGTCATGGGGGGCACCTTTCTAATGTTGGAACAATAGCACGGCGCAGTGGGTGCGACAATAGGGAAACCGGGGCAGAGATAGAATTCAAGCGGCCCCGGGAGCTAGTCTACTGAATTGCAAATAACTTTACCGTTCTGGTCCCCTTCGGTGGCGCAAGGGGGAACCAAGGGGTGCGGCGGAAGGCCCAATGCGCGTCTTGCCGGGTTGATTTTGCGCAGGATGTCCAGCCCTTCGGCGTGCCACGAGAAACGCTTCGGTGTCTCGTTGTGCGCGGCAATGTATTCAGCTATCTTCGCCTCGAGCTCCTTCGTCGAGCCGAAGCTCCCGTCCCGGATGCAGTCGCGCGTGATTTCCAGGAAGAACCGCTCGACAAGATTCATCCACGAGCTGGACGTCGGCGTGAAGTGCATGTGGAAGCGCGAGTGACGCGCGAGCCACTTCCTCACGGCCGCGTGCTTGTGGGTCGCGTAGTTGTCCGCGACCACATGGATTTCCAGCCCCGCGGGCGTGCTCCTGTCGATGAGCTTCAGAAAGGCCAGCCATTCCCTGTGAGTGTGGCGCGCGCGGCAGTCGTGGACGACTTTGCCCGTCGCATAGTCGAGCGCGGCGAAAAGCGTCGTGGTGCCGTGGCGAAAGTAGTCGTGGGTTTTCGTCCGCACGTGTCCGATGCCCAGCGGCAGGCACGGCTGGGTGCGTTCCAGCGCCTGGCACTGGGTCTTTTCGTCGCAGCAGAACACGACGGCATTCTCCGGCGGATTCAGATACAGCCCGGTGATGTCCCAGAACTTTGCGGGATAGTGCGGGTCGGTGGACACTTTGAACGTTCGCGTCAAGTGGGGTTTGATCTCGTTCTTGTTCCAAATCAGGCGGACGGTGTGTTGCGAAACGCCCGCGAGTTTCGCCATGGAACGGGTGCTGTGACGCGTGCGTCCCCGGGGAGGGCGCATGGCCTCCTCGACGATGCGTTGCTTGGCGCTTTCGGGAATGCTGGGCTTGCGGCCCCGCCCGCGCTTGTCGGGAAGTCCGGCGAGGCCGGAGGCGCGATAGCGGTTCGTCCACTTTTGGACGGTCACTTCCGAAACGCCCAGCAAGCGGGCGGTCTGGGCTTTCGTGAGGCCCTCGGCGCGCGACAAAACAATGCGCGCGCGGAGGACGGAGCGGGCTTGCGCGGTTCCCGAGCGCGACCGTTCGAGCAACGCCTGGCGGTCGGCTTCGTCCAAATGGAGTTTCAGGGGCTTTTGCATGTTCCCATCATACCCAAATCCCACCACCGCTTCAAGAGTAAACTTATTTAAAATTCAG
>JAFTAH010000031.1 GCA_017458625.1 Kiritimatiellia bacterium
CCTCGACCTCGACGGCGACTTCGACCTCCGCTGCAACCTCGACTCCGTCGACCTCCACTCCATCCTCCCGGGCACTCCCGAAGAAGCCACCCTTCTCCGCCTCCTCCGCGCCCACCACGCCGCCACCTCCTCCCCCCTGGCCCGCCGCCTCCTCTCCGACTGGCCCTCCATCCTCCCCCGCTTCCTCCAAGTCCTCCCCGCCTCCGCGTCCTGACCCGGCTCACCTCCTCCTTTCCCCAGTGCCTGCTTGACAACAGGTGTCAGGCGCGCAGGAAGGGGCCGGGGATGAGGCGAATTGGGCGACGGGGGACGCTCCGGCGGCCGATGCGGAGCATTTCGGGCTGCTGGGCGTAAACCAGTCGGCAGGTGTCCAGGCGGGTCATGGTGCCTTCGTCGAGGGTTCCGCCCCTGGCGAGGTAGGCATCGATGAAGGCGAGATTCCGCCGCAGAGTCCCCAGCAGCTTGCCGTACAAGTCCTGGGCGGCTTCGGCCACCTCCCTCGTTTCCCCTTGACGCTCTCCTCGGAAGGGCATCCCGTGGTGGGGCGCGGCGCCGCCGGGACGTCAGTCGGGGTTCTGCCCGGAGGCGCGTGGAAGGAGGAGGTTCAGCAGGAGGCCAACCAGGGCGGCGACGCCAATGCCCGAGAGGGACAACGTGCCCAAACGGACCACGACACCCCCGATGCCCACGCTCAGCATCACGCCAGCGATGACGAGGTTGCGGGTGTCGGAGAAGTCGACCTTGTGGCGAATCATGCTCTGGACGCCCACGGACGCGATGGTGCCGAACAGCAGCAGCATGATGCCGCCGAGCACCGATTTCGGGATGCTTTGCAGCAGGGCCGTCATCTTGCCGAACAGCGAAACCGCGATGGCCGTGGCGGCCGTGATGCGCAGCACCGCCGGATCCGTCACGCGCGTGATCTGCACCGCACCGGTCACCTCGCTGTAGGTCGTCACGGGCGGCCCTCCGACGAAGGAGGAAACGAGGATGGCCACGCCGTCGCCGAGGAGCGTCCGGTGGATTCCGGGCGCATGGACGAAGTCCTTGCCGGCAATCTGCCCGATGACGTAGATGTCGCCGACGTGCTCCAGGATGCCCGCCAGCGCGATGGGCATCAGGCAGACGAAGGGCTGCCAGGCCAGACGCGGCAGGTGCGGATGGAGGAGGTTCGACGGCAGGGCCACCCACGGGGCCGCCGCGATGCCGGCGAAATCGACGCGTCGCAACGCGACGGCCAACACGTAGCCCGCCGCGATGCCGCACACCACCGGCAGCAGCCGGAGCAGCCCGCGCCCCCACATCATGACCGCAATGGACACCGCCAGCGAAACGCAGGCCAGGAGCCAGTCCGCCTGAGCCCATTCCACCGCCGTCGGCGTCAGCATCAGCCCAATCAGCATGATGGTCGGCCCCACGACCACCGGGGGAAACAGCCAGTTCAGGAATGCCGTGCCCCGCCAGCGCACGAGCGCGGACACCACCAGGTAGACCAGCCCGGCCCCGAGGAAGCCCGTCATCGCGCCGTCCAGTCCCCACTGCTGGGTGAGGGCCGGGATGGGAGCGATGTAGGCGAAGCTGCTGCCCAGGAACACCGGGACGCTTCCCTTCGTGATGGCATGGAAAAGCAGCGTCCCCACCCCCGCCGCGAACAGGGCCGTGGAGGGGTTCATCCCCACCAGGAGCGGCATCAGCACCGTCCCGCCGAAGGCCACAAACAGAAACTGCACCCCGACGATGCCCTTTTCGAGCGCGGACGCCGGACCGTCTGCAGCACCGCCGCCGGATTTTTGGGTTTTGGACTTGTTTTGCACTTGTACTCTCCCGACCCTACACTTTCGCAAAATACGCCCGTCTCCGTCAATTCCAAAATGGCGAAACGCGCGTGCGGGGTGTGAGCAAAAAGTGTGAGGTACGGGCGATTGCCCTGGGGGCGCGGGCGGCCCGCCCGCGATGTTCCCTGGGAAGCCCCCTTGGTAAACCGTTCTCCCGCCATCCTTTGGATTTTCGCGGGCGGGACGCCCAAGCGGCGGGGACTCCCCCGC
>JAFTAH010000003.1 GCA_017458625.1 Kiritimatiellia bacterium
CAGAAAATGGCCTTGTTTGTTGAAAACAGTCGAAAATCGCATGTCTATGAAAATATAGACATATCATTTGGCCTTTCGCGGTCGAGGGAGACGCCTGGGGGCGCGGGCGTCCCGCCCGCGAAAATCCAAAGGATGGCGGGAGAACGGTTTACCAAGGGGGCTTCCCAAGGAACATCGCGGGCGGGCCGCCCGCGCCCCCAGGGCAATCGCCCGTACCTCACACTTTTTGCTCACCCTCGTCCTGGTGTTCCTGCCGCTATTTCTTGTAATCGGAGGGCGTTTGTGCAAGAATGGATGGACACTTCTTTCAACGCGAGGCAAAGTTCCGATGGCAGCGCATGGGACCCATTTTTCGAGACGAGAGGCGGGAAACGGCATTCTCGGCCGCCTGCTGGCAGTCGCCGTGCTGGCGATGGGACTGTGTCTGCGGACCCATGCCGCGGATGTGCCGGCCCGTGTCATCTACTGCCCGGGATGGATGCGCGTCAGCTCGACGCCGGAGGAAAACTTCGATGCCTTGCGCACCCTGTTTCCCGGAGCAGACGTCACGACGTTTTCCTGGGAGGGCGACAACCTCCTCTTCTGGAAATGCCGCGACCAGGCCGACCAGGCCAGCCATCGCCTTGCCGGAGAGCTCCTCGCCCTCTCGGAGGCCGAGCGCAGCAAGACCGTTCTGATTGGCCATTCGCTCGGCGCAAGGATTGTGATTGGCGCCCTTGCCGACCTCGCGCAGTCGGGAAAAACCGTAGGCGAGGCCATTGTCGCCGCAGCGGCGATTCCCGGCGACGACCCACGCATTTCCGCCGCCGTCCAGGCGAGCCGCGCCCCGCTGGTCGTTGTCGTCAATCCCGACGACCCCATCCTCAAATGGTTCTACTACTCCTTTGGCGAAGGGCTCACCATGCCGCTGGGCATCAATGGCGTCGACTGCCCGGGGCCGCATGTCCGCCAGCTCGTCATGGCCCCGGAAGACCTCCACGGGGCCGCGGTCGCCGCGCCGCCCCTGCAAATGGCCGCCATGCGCCAGCTCTGCGCCCACTACGTCAAGTTCTACATCGACTTCCTGGCCGAACAGCGCGCCAACGGCTATCCCGCCACCGCGCGCAACGTGGTGCGGCAGGACATCGCCAACGTTGCGCTTCCCGTCGTCGATGGCGGCGTGTTCTGGGACACCCTGTGGCGGCTGCCCTCCGGCTGGGAGCTCCAGCGCCACAAGCTCACCGGCCATTGCCGCATCCTCGACCCCCACGGAATCCGGCGTGCCTGGGGGAGCGAAGCCGCCATGCGGCGCTCCTTCGCCGCCCTGGCCACGGCCACGCGCCAAGGCCGCCGCCCCGTCACCGAGGGCTATACCAACGTCGAACTTCCCGTCCTCGATGGCGAAGTCTTCTGGACTGTCCTCGCCCAAACCGCCTCCGGCTGGAAGCTCGAACGCCATAAGCTCACCGGCCACTGCCGCATCCTCGACCCTGGCGCCGTCCGGCGCGCCTGGGGGCCCGAGCTCCTCATGCAGCGCAAATTCTACGAAATCCTCGCCGCGGAAAGCGCCCGATAATCCCTGCATGGGACTCAAAAGGCCGTAAAACATCGTGCGTTCCACCGACATTTCACAGCCGTTCTTGTGGGCGTCTTGGTCCCTTTTGGGTGACTTGCGACTTGCGACTTGCGACAGGCGGCGGGCGACTTGCGATGGGCGACGACGATAGGCGGGAGAGGGAGGGTGGCCGGGGGAGGAGGACCGCATTTCGTGTTGCCACGGAGAGCGGGGCGGCGGCGGCAAGGCAGAATTCACGTTTTGCCAATCTTTCGCTATTTGTCATGGCATTGACGATGAACAGGCACAACATGTGGTGTCCATTGGAAAATCGAACTTGTCTGGAGAATTGCGGCTTGTCGGCGGGGGCGGGGTATGGTTTTTTGCCCCCGTTCCTCGCGGGAAGGTCTCGCAGGACGAAGTGATTTCCTGCCAACGAAAGCAAAACGCAACATGCACGAAGAAACGATGATTTTTGACGGATTCTGCAAGCGCGACGGGATGGTGGTGCCGTTCCGCCGGGAGAAGATCGTGACGGCCATTACGAAGGCGGCGGAAGAGGTGGAGCGCCGCGACCACCTGCAGGTGGGGCAGACCATGCCCGAGCAGATGGCCGACCTGGTCGTCGCCCAGCTGAACGATCCGCAGAGCGAATACTATGTGTCGCCGGACGCCGAGGGGCGCCGCATTCCCCAGATCGAGGACATGCAGGACCTCATCGAGATTGTCCTGGCGGAGCAGGGCTATGCGCCCATCGTCGCGGCCTACAAGCGGTTCCGGAAGCACCGCCAGCTGGCCCGCGAGCGCATCCGCGTGACGAATGCCAAGGGGGGGAAGTCGGACGGCAAGCCCGTCGACCTCACGGATGCCTCGATGCTGCTGGTCGACCGGGCCGAACGCGGCAACGCCCTGCCCTGGGACCGCAAGGAGCTCGTCGCCACGCTCCTCGCGCACACGGACCTCAACCAGGAGGTCGCGCTGAACATCGCCAAGACGGTGGAAAACGAGGTCATCGCCAGCGGGATGCGGTCGGTGGACAGCTCGCTGCTGCGCGAGTTCCTGAACAACGAGCTGAGCCTGCGCGGCTACCAGCACCAGCTGCGCGACCTCTCGGTGTACGGGGTTTCGCGCCAGTTCGTCGACCGCCTGATGTACGCGAAGAGCCTGGAGAACTCCAACATCGTCAACAACAATCCGGAAGCCGTGCAGCTGGGCATCGCGGAGCTGGTGCTGAAGCAGTGGGCGCTGGACACGATCTTCTCGCCGGACCTGCGCGAGGCGCACAACACCGGGGCCCTGCACCTGCACGACCTAGGCTATCCGCACCGCGTCTACTGCTCGTCGCACTCCGTCGAGTACATCAAGAAGTACGGGCTGCGGGGGCTCAACAACCTCAACAACGAATCCAGTCCGGCGCATACGGCGCACGTGCTGACCACCCACCTGCACACCTTCGTGGCCTCCATGCAGGCCAACTACGCCGGGGCGCTGGGGCTGGCCTACATCAACATCATGTACGCGCCCTACCTCGTCGGCTGCGACGCGAAGGAAATCAAGCAGATTGCGCAGGGCCTCATCTTCGGCGGGGCGCAGAACGCGTTCTCGCGCGGCGGGCAGACGATCTTCATGGACTTCAACATCCACACGGGCGTGCCGAGCTATCTGCGCTCCGTGCCCGCCGTCGGCCCCGCCGGCCGCTACATGCTCCGCATGGCCGATGGCTCCGTCCGCCGTCTCCGCGAGGAGCGCCTGGCCGAAACCGATGCCCACGGGCATCCGCTCATGCGCCTCTGGCTCGACCCCGAAACGTCCGCCGAGGGCGATGCCGAGGCCGCCGTCGCCGCCGAGAAGCCCCGTCTGGTCCTGGCCGAGCTTGCCGATGCCAAGAAGGGGCTGGTCCTCGACGCGGCCGTCGAGGCCGACCTGGCCGCCCGGGGCGAGCACATCCTCACCTATGGCGACTTCGAGGCGCAGGCCCGCGCGATGGCGATGGCGCTCCTGGACGTCTGGCAGGAGGGCGACGCCAACGGCCACGTCTTCGAGTTCCCCAAGTGCGACTTCCACGTCTCCGCCGAAACCTTCTCCGACGCGGACCAGCTGGCCGTCTACGAGCACGCCTGCCAGGTGGCCTCCCGCAACGGCTCGGTGTACTTCATCTTCGACCGCGACGAAGTGACGCTCTCCGCCTGCTGCCGTCTGCGCACCACCATCCAGGACACGTACATGATGCGGCATCCCGAGTCCATGCGCTTCTGCGGGTTCCAGAACGTCACCATCAACATCCCGCAGTGCGCCTACCGCGCCGCCCGCGCCGGCCACAAGGACCTCGACGGCCTGCTCGGCGAAATCGACGCCATGATGGACCTGGCCGTCAAGGCCCACGAGCAGAAGCGCCACCGCATCGCCGAGATGCTTTCCGGCCCCGGCTATCCGCTCTGGCAGATCGGCAAGCTGGCCAACGATGGCCTGCCGTACGTCGACCTCGCCACGGCCACCTACATCATCGGACTCATCGGCGTCAACGATGCCGTCCAGTTCCTGACCGGCAAGCAGTTCCACGAGTCCGGCGAGGCGCTGCGCCTGGGCGAGAAGATCGTCGCCCACATGTTCCTCCGCGCCAAGAAGCTTTCCGCCAAGCACGGCATGAAGCTGACGCTGGAGGAGTCGCCGGCCGAGTCCGCCGCCCGCCGCCTGGCCAAGGCCGACCTCGTCTACTACCGCGACGAGGCCCTGTCCATCTACAAGGGCGGCAGCGAGGACGTCGCCTACTACACCAACAGCGTCCACCTCGCCGCCGACGCGCCGGTCTCTCTGGTCGAGCGCATCCGCAAGCAGGCCCGCTTCCACTCCCTCATCGAGTCCGGGGCCATCACCCACGCCTTCATCGGCGAGGAACGCCCGTCGCCGGCGGCCATCGACACGCTGGTGCGCGAGACGTTCTTCCGCACGCAGTCGGCGCAGGTCGTCCTCTCGCCGGAGTTCACCTACTGCCTGGACTGCGGCCACAACATGCGCGGCCTCCACGACACCTGCACGGCCTGCGGCTCGACGCGCGTCGAGGGCGAAACCCGCGTCGTCGGCTACTTCTCCAAGATCCAGAACTGGAACAAGTCCAAGCGCGAAGGCGAGCTGCCCGCCCGCCGGCGCGGCGTCTATGCCGTGGCCGCCGACCCCACGCTCGTCGCGGCCTGCGGCGGCACCTCGGCCCTCGCCGAGAACGCCCCCGCCCTCCCGACCGCCGGCCCGACCCCCTGGACTCCCGCCCCCGCCACCGCCAACCCCTAACCTCCTGGATTTCTAGACATCTAGAATCCTGGAAAAGGACTTTTCCCATGAAAACCTATCAAATCCACGTCTTCGGCAAGCCCGGTTGCGCCAAGTGCCACGCCCTGCAGGGGCGCCTCGACGACCTGCTGGCCGAGCCCGACTTCGCCGACTTCGAGAAGGTCTACCACGACCTCGAGACCGAGGAGGGCCTGGTGGCCTTCTGCGAAGCCGAATGCCTCAATCCGCAGCGCGTGCCCGCGTTCTACGTGGCCAAGGACGGCGAACCCATGCCCAATCCGGCCCCCGGCGCCCCGGATGCCGTGCTGGGCGACACCGCCCTCTACACCTGGCTGGGCCTCCAGACCGACTACTCCCCGCGCGGCCGCGGCGTCCTCTCCCCGAAGATGCTTGAGCATACCCTCCGCCGCGCCATGGCCTGCTAGCCGTTCCGCTGGTGCCCCGCCGTTTCCCCGTCGCCCTCCAGTCGTCCCGCCGAAACAGGTTTCCATTGTCTGGAAAAACCCCGGAAACAGGTTTCCATTGTCTGGAAAAATGGCCGAAACATGTTTCCATTGTCTGGAAAAACTAGTCGTGCCGGCTAGGGCCATTCCTTGCGCCTGCTTGTTCCTCGTTATCTCCTGACCTGATGGCCGGCCGCTGGAAAAAGACCAAGTTCCTGCTGGGACTCCTCCTGCTGCCGGTGTGCGCGGCGCTGACGCTGACCTTCTGCCGCGTCGTGACGGTTCTGGCCGAGGCGCCTTCGCGGCTCCCGTGGTTGCACGTCGCGGCGACGGTGGCCGGCGCGGCGATCTGGCTGCTCGTCTGGTTCCTCCTACCCCGCATGACGCGCACCTACGTCCTGGGCCACGAGCTGACCCACGCCCTGTGGACGTTGTTCTTCGGCGGGCGTCCCTCCGACCTCAAGGTGACGAGCTCCGGCGGCAGCGTGCGCGTCACCCGCAACAACGTCTGGGTGTCGTTGGCACCGTATTTCTTCCCGTTCTACACGATTCTCGTGCTGCTGGTCTGGCTGGTGGTGCGGGCCATCTGGCCGATTGCGCGGCCCTACGCGCCCATCGCCCTCTTCTGGATGGGCCTCACCTGGGCCTTCCACCTCACCTTCACTTTCCACTATCTGCGCGGCGGACAGCCTGACGTCTACGAACACGGCCGCCTCTTCTCCTATGCCCTCATCTACCTCCTCAACCTCGCCTTGCTCGTGGTCACGTTGGTCGCCGTGTCCGCCTGGTCCTTCCGGGGGGCCGCCGTCGACTTCCTCCAGCACCTCGCCGACTTCCTCCGGGCCGCCGACACCTTTCGCCAGTGGCTCCTCACCCGCCTTCCCACCTGAGGCGTGGGCTAGGGGAGGATGTGGACGGGGAGGCCGGAGGTGACGGCGCGGAGGAGGGCGCGGGCATCCCAGTTGGCGAGGCGGAAGCAGCCGTGGGATTCGGTGTGGGAAATCTTTTCGGGGACGGGGGTGCCGTGGAGGCCGTAGCCGGGGAGCGGGGCGAGGCCAATCCAGGCCAGTCCGACGGGGTTGTTGGGGCCCGGCGGAATGCGGAGGCGGCGGTCGATGCCGGCGGCATTCGGGTCGTTGGCGTAGAGGGCCGGGTCGAAGGTGTATTCGGGGCGGTCGGCGCAGACGCCCACCTTCAGCGTCTGGCCGACGGGACGCTTGCTCTTGTCGGCGGCGATGGAACATGGGAACTGGGCCACCAGCGCGTCGCCGCGCCAGGCGCGGACCGTCTTCTGGGAGACGGAGATGTCAAGTCGGGAGAGGGGGCCGGGGAGCCGGGCGACCTCGGGGAGCGCGGGCACGCGGACGCGGGTGCCGGGGGGCGGATTGGGCCAGGGGAGGGCAGGATTCAGGGCCACGAGGGCGTCCTGGGAGAGGTGGAAGCGTTCGGCGACGGCCTCGCGGATGGTGACATGGCCGAGCGCGGTCTGCCGGGAACGCTCCAGCCAGGAGTCGGGCCACGGGGTGAGGGCGGAGTGGTCGGCGGCGGTCACGACATAGGTCGTCCAGAGGTCGTTCGTGGCGAGGAGTTCGGCGGGGGGGCGGGTGCCGTCGACGTAGGGCTTGCGGCCTTGGGCGAGCAGCCAGCCGTCGAGGGCCTTGTGCGTCTTGCCGCCCCAGTGGCCGTCGATGCAGCCCGGCGAGAAGCGGGCGCGGTCCAGGTTGATTTGCAGGGCGAAGAGCTGCTCCGGCGGGAGGCCGGCGGGCAGAGGGGAGGTGGCCGTGGGGGAGGGGCGATTGGTGGCGTGGGAAGGCGGGGCGACGGGGCGGGGCTGGGGGCGCGTGGCAGGGGGCGAATGGGACTGGCCGTGCTCCCAGTCGGGGCGGAGGATGGATACGCCATTGTCCGTCTGGGGAGAGCGGACGGGCACGCAGCCCGTCAACACCAGCGCCAAAAGGGCCAGAGACACGAGAAGAAAGCCAATTTTCCTGGTCACATCCATGAGGAACATCCTAGGGGCGGGGAAAGTTCGCACAACGAGACAACTGAACACGAAAATGTTCCCAAAGTAAAGCCTGGAAAGAGGACGGGGGAGGGGGGGGGAAGGGGCAAGGGGTGGTGCGGAGGACAAAGGACGGGGGAGGCCTCCGCACTCCCCGGGAGGGGCGGGAACCGGATGGGGCAGGGGGGGCAAAATGCAAAAAAAAGCCAATGTTTTCCGAAAAATCACAAGAGTTTTGGGGGCGATAAGGGGGGGGAGGACAGCGGCGGTTCAGCGAGGGCGACGGAGGAGGGGAGAGCGGCTCGGAACCGGACGGCGGGTTATTCGGGGGGTGGGGGCGCGGGGAGGGCGAGGTGGTCGGGGGTGGCGTTCGGGTCGTGCTGCTTGAGGGCGGGGAAGGCGCGCAGGAGGTCCTGGGGAATGGGCACGTCTGGACAGGAGCGGACGCGATGGGCGGCGACTTGCCAGGCGAGGATGTCGTTGTCGGCGGCGAGCCAGGCGCGGGCGAGCTGGTCGAGGATGGCGGAGCGGACCGGTTCAGGCTGGTCCAGGGCGTGTTCCCAGGCGTGTTCGAGGGTCTTGGCGGCGAGGGGGGCGTCGCCAAGGGCCAGCTGGATGGCGCCGAGGGTTTCGAGGTAGATGGGGTTGTCGGGGACGGCGTCGCAGGCGAGGCGGGCATGGCGGAGGGCGGTCGGCAGGTCGTTGCCCGCTTGGAAGAGGGCGTAGGCGAGGTTGTTGTGGAGGCGTGGGTTGTCCGGGGCCAGCGGGAGGGTCTGTTCGTAGAGGGGGGCGGCCTGGGCAGGTTGGCCGCGCTGGACGAGGATGTTGGCGCGGCCGAGCAGGGCCAGGGCGAGCTCCTGGGGCGGCAGGTCGGAGGCCGCGAGAGCGGCGTACAGCGCATCTGCCTGGCGGTAGTCGCCCCGGGCGAAGTAGAAGTCGGCCAGCAGGAGGCGGGAGGCCGGGTCGGCGTGGGCGTCGCGGGCAATCTCGCGGGGGGCGCGGAGGCGCAGGGCGGCATGGCGGAGCGGGGCGCGGCGGGCAAAGAAGTCGGCGGCGGGAAGGCGGATCCGGGCACCGGGGGTGTTGGTTAAGCCTGAGCCGACGAATTCGATGACTCCGGAGGCCTGGTCCCAGCCGACGGGGATGGCCAGTTCGGCGGGGGCGCGGGCGGGGCGGGCGGCACGGGGGGGCGGCAGCACGAGGAGCAGGACTTCGCCCTGGCCGAGGGCGTTCCAGAGGCCGTCGGAATCCGCCCGGACGGCGGCGGGCAGGAGTTCGCGGGCCATGGCGGACCGCCGGAATTCGCCCATGGCGATGCGTCCGGGCGGCATGGTGGCCGGGATGAGGCGCGCGAGTTCCTCGGCGGTCGGAGGGGTGCCATAGGCGGAGAAGAACGCGTCCAGGACGGCCTGGTCCGGGCGCGCATGGCCGGACAGCGCAGGGGCAGGTGTCTGGCGCAGGCCACGGTAGGTGTCCGTCCGGACGATGGGCTGGCGTGGGAGGGTGGAGCAGCCGGCCGCCAGCACCAGTAGTAGCAGGGCCGGCAGGAGCAGCGGCGCGTGGAGCCTGCGGCGCACGGACGGCCTCTGGGCGAAGGCTCTCCTGGGGCGCGCGGAAGAGTCCGGCTAGCGGATGGTGAGGTTGTCGACGACCTGGGCGACGCCGTCCGTGGCATCGACGATGCTGAGGATGCGAGCGCGCTGGGCGGCGTTTCTGACCGTGCCGTAGACCGTGGCGACGCTGTTCTCGACCTGCACGGAAACGGCGAGGTCGCTCAGCATCGTGTCGCGGCCCAGACGTTCCATGGCGGCACTGGCGATGGCGCGATCGGAGCCGGGCTCGGGGATAAACTCCTCGCGGAGCGCCTGGCAGCCGACGGCGGCGAGCGCGGCGGCGGACACGAGGGCGAGCAGGAAGGCGTGGAACTGTTTTTTCATGGAGAGACCTCAAGGGTTGGAGACGGGGTGGAAGGTTCGGACAGGGGAGTTGCCGGGGCGACGACAGGGGAGAGGACTTCGGGAGTGGCGTCAGGTTCGGCGGGGGCGGGAGAAGACAAATCCGAGGCGTCTGGGGCGGGGGCGGGCTCCGCTGCCGGGGCGGCGGCTTCAGACGTGGCATCGGACTCCGCAGACGGTTCCGCAGTGGACGGCATGGCCGAGGCATCGGGGGTGAAGCCGTCCGGGCGGTCCAGGCGTCCGATGAAGAGGATGGAGCCAGAGGCCGCTTCCGTGATGGCATAGAGGAAGGGGTGGTCGGCGTGGAAGACGACGGGGGGGGCTGGGCGGCGAATGGACTTGAGGGTCGCGATGGCGGTGGCGGCGGCGGCCTTCGTGCCCGTCTCGTCGACCTGCACGCGGGCGGCATGGAGGACGTAGGCCAGGGGCATTCCCGGCAGCATGCCGGCCCCCATGGGGGAGAAGTCGGCGCGTTCGTCGAAGGCGTGCTCGATGCCTAGCGCCACGAGGGCGCGATGTAGGTCGGAGGGGCCCCAGGCCGCATCGAAGCGCGGCAGCTGCACGTCCACCTGCCGGGACTCGGCGGCGTCCGCCCAGGCCTCCCATTCTGTTTCCAGGCGCCGCTCGAGGTCGGCCAGTGACGTCCCCTTGCGCGGGAGAACCACGCGCATCTCGATTTCCTCGCCGGCGTAGGGGAGCCGGAGCAGCTGCATGTCGGGGAGGTCGGCAATCGAGAAGCGGGCCAGCTGGGCCATCATCGGGGCCGTGCCCGGGGTGCCGTCCGCCAGCGTGAACGGGCGCGGTGACGTATCCTCTGGCGTGAAAGGGTGCTTCCAGAAGCCCTGGAACGCAATGGCGTTGATGAGGACGATGGGGGGCGAGCCGGCCAGGTCGTCGGGGGACAGCAGGCGGGGGATGAGGCCCTCCGTGCGGTCTCGGACCCAGGCGTTGAGGTAGTCGGCGGCGACATCCGGGTGACCGAAGTCGAGCGGGGCGGTCTCGGCGTGATAGGCGGCGCGGGCCAGGGCGGCGAACGGCTCGGCGGGCGGAGCGCCGGCGGCGGTCCAGATGCCGTTGGCAACGCCGAGATGGCCGCCGCCGGCCGCCGCCTGGGCCATCCAGTCGCCGTTCTTGAGCGCAAAATAACCCGGTACGTCCGCGACGCCTTCGGGCACCACGGCGGAGAGGATTTGCGCCGCCGTCTGTCCTTGCGCCCCGGCGGCGGCCAGGGCGAGGGCCTGGGCGATGCCATAGGGCGAAAGCACCAGGTTTTCCGCAGGTTCCGGGCCGGCGGCCAGCGTGGAATAGAGACGCAGGGCAAAGGCATCCGGTGCGGAATCGCCCCAGGCCAGGCCCGCCGCGAGAAGCGCGGCACCAGCCAGCATCGACAACAACTGAATTCGTTTCGTCATCGCCTTCATTATCCATTCTTCCTGCCCAAAAGCAAACGGAAAACGCGGACGTGCGCGGAGGGCGCATCGGGTTGTTTGCAAAAGAGGAAACACCTGGGTTGCGTGGCGCCGCTTTTGTCCCGTTGACTCTGCAGTTTCCGGCTGCTCGCCAGGAAGGCCTTCCCGGTAGGGCCGGCCACCGGGCGGCAAACGGGGGGCAGAGAGGCGGGCGCCCTCTCCATCCGAGAGTGTCGAGATGGCCGATATTTTTCGAGATTTTCGAAGGATTTTCCGAAACTGACACAGCCTTCCGGGGCCCGTTCCTCTGGGCCATGGAAGTCAGATGAAAAGGCCGTGGCTGACGGAGGGGCCGGGAAAAGGGGAGGAGGCGGTGGGGGGCGGTGCCGCTAAAGCGTTTCACGGGCGGGATCACTTTATTCTTTCCCGGGACAGGGGGGGTATGGTGTAATTCGAAGGCATTCTTCTATATTAGGGAGTTCCGCATGAAACTGACCGACCAAGACCTGGAAGCCATCGCGCAACGCATTGCCTCGGACATTCGGGGGGGGCATCGTCCCGTGCCGTTTGCGCCGGTGCAGCCCGTGGCGGGCGCGGCCGCCGGGGGGAGCAAGGCGCCGCCGGCCTCGGCGTATGCCATGCAGCCGGGGGACATGGGGGTGTTCCAGACGGTGGACGAGGCGGTGGCGGCGGTGCGGAAGGCGTTTCCCGTCTTCACCAACCTGCCGCTGGACGTGAGGCGGCGGATCATCGAGTCGATCAAGTCCACGATGCGCGAGAACTCGGCCCAGCTGGCGCGGGAGGCCGTGGACGAGACGCGCTACGGGCGGTTCGAGGACAAGGTGGCCAAGAACGCGCTGGCCATCGAGAAGTCGGTGGGCATCGAGGGCTTGCAGGCGACGGCCTTCACCGGGGAGCATGGGCTGACGCTGGTCGAATATGCGCCGTATGGGGTCATCGGGTCCATCACGCCGACGACGAATCCGGTTGCGACGCTCATCAGCAACTCGATCTGCATGCTGTCGGCGGGCAACGTGGTGCTCTTCAGCGTGCATCCGGCGGCGCGGCTGGTGTCGATTCACACGATTGTGCTGCTGAACAAGGCGATCGTGGCGGCCGGGGGGCCTCCGAATGTGGTGGCGTGCATTCTGAATCCGACGACGGAGGCGGCGGGGCAGATCATGCATCATCCGGGCATCCGCGTGCTGGCCGTGACGGGCGGCGAAGGGGTGGTCCATGCCGCGATGAACGCCGGCAAGCGCGCCATCTGCGCGGGGCCGGGCAATCCGCCCGTGGTGGTCGACGAGACGGCGGACATCGAGAATGCCGCGAAGTCCATCGTGATGGGGGCGTCCTTCGACAACAACCTGATCTGCATCGAGGAAAAGGAGACGGTGGTCGTGCAGTCGGTGGCCGACCAGCTGATTCAGGCGATGCTCCGCAACAACGCGGTGCTGATTCCGCGGGACAAGATCGGGGCGATGGAGCAGGTGGTCTTCTCCAAGATCAACGGGCCGCGGGCGAAGGCGGTCATCAACAAGAAGTGGATTGGCAAGAACGCGGCGGACATTCTGGCGGAGATCGGGATTTCGGCGCCGGCGAGCACGCGGCTGGCCATCTGCGATGTGCCGAACGACCATCCGCTGCTGTGGACCGAGCAGATGATGCCGGTGATGCCCATCACGCGGGCGCGCGACGCCAACACGGCGATCGACCTGGCGCTGGAGATGGAGGAGCAGTGCTATCATACGGCGTGCATGCATTCGCGCAACATCGACAACCTGTCGCGCATGGCGAAGCTCTGCAACTGCTCGATCTTCGTGAAGAACGGGCCTTCGCTGAACGGGCTGGGCTTCGGCGGGGAGGGCTACGCGAGCTTCACCATCGCGTCGCCGACAGGCGAGGGCATCACGACCTCGGTGTCGTTCTCGCGGATTCGGCGGTGCACGCTGGTAGACCGGCTGCGGATCGTGTAGGAGGGGGCGAGCAATTCCTGGATTGTCTAGATTTTCTAGATATCTAGATGTCTAGGATTCTAGGAGGCTAGGATTCTAGGAGGCCCGGGGGGGGGCGAGCTTAGGGGGCGAGGGCGCGGATTTCGGCGAGGGTGGTTTCGGCATCGGCGGGGTCGAGCTTGGTGAGGGCGATGCCGACGTGGACCAGGACGTAGTCGCCGAGCTGGAGGTCGGGCAGATAGGCGAAGGAGACGTCCTGGCGCACGCCCTCGAAGTCGACGACGCCGGCGCGTTCGAGGCCTTCGCCGCGCACTTCGACGACACGCCCTGGAATGGCGAGGCACATCAGAAGCCAGGACCTTCGCCCGGGGGGGGCATTCCGGGGGTGCCCGGGGGTGGCGGCGTGCGCTGGATGACGCGGAGGGGGAAGCGTAGCTTGAGGTCGTTGTCGAGGAGGATTTCCATCCAGTAGGTGCCGGGCTCGCGGAAGGTGACATTCATGAAGAGCTCGACGTTGGTCCGGGAGGCTTCGGGGGAGGTGAGCTCGACGGGGATGAGGCGGCCGTCCATGATGACGGTCTCCTGGTCGGGGGCGACGATGCGGGTATGCTGGGTGAAGGTGCCGAGGCCACTGCACCAGCGGGTGACGATGCAGAGGCGGGGCTGGCGGGAGGGGAAGGTATGGAGCGCGAGAGCGTCGTAGAGGCCGATGAGGATGAACTTGCCGTTGCGTTCCTGGCGGACGTCGTCGCAGAGGAGGGCGCTCTGTAGGTCGGGCATCATGGGGGGGAGGGAGTAGTTGGCGGAGTCTTCGGTCATTTTTCAGTTCCTTTCGGGAAAAGGGTGGCCTGGCGGGGCTTGCGCGGGGCGCGTGGGGAGGGGGCTGGAGCGGCCGGGGCATCCTCGTGGGCGCGGCGAAGGAGGTCGAGGGCCAGGGCATGGGCGGCGTCGCCGTGGCCGGCGATGTCGCCGCCGAGCATCCGGGTGATCTCGGCGGGGCGATCGGCCTCGGGGAGGATGCGCACGCGGGTGAGGGTACGGCCGTCCTCGACGTTCTTGGCGACGAGGACATGGTGGCGTCCGTGGGCGGCGACGGGGGCGAGATGGGTGATGGCGACGACTTGCCGTGCGGCGGCGGCAGCGGCGAGCTTGCGTCCGACGGCATGGGCCGTCTCGCCGCCGACATTGGCGTCGATCTCGTCGAAGACGAGGACATCGGTGCGGTCGGCATCGGCCAACACCACCTTGATGGCCAGCATGACGCGCGAGATCTCGCCGCTGGAAGCGATGGCGCGGAGGGGGCGGCGGCCCTCGCCCTCGTTGGGGGCGAACATCATCTCGACGTGGTCGAGACCTTGCGCGGAAGAGGCGTCGAGGGGCGTCAGCTCCACGTCGAGGCGGCCGTGCTCGAAGCCGAGTTCGCGGAGTTCGCGGGTGATGGCGGGGCCGAGGCGGGCGGCGGCGGCCTGGCGCCGCTGGCGGAGGGCAAGGCCACGCGTCTGGAGCTCGTGGGCGAGGCGGGCGAGCTGGGTCTTGGCCTCGGTGCGGCGTTTGTCGCGCGACTTGAGGTCGGCGAGGCGGGCGGAGGAGGTCTGGAGGACGTGCTGGACGTCGGCGAGCTCCGGGCCGTACTTGCGTTTGAGCCGCTCGTAGGTGGCGATGCGGTTGTCGAGCCATTCGAGGCGTTCGCCATCGCCTTCGAGGCTTTCGGCGCGCCGCTGGACTTCGGTGGAGAGGGCGGCCAGGGCGTTGGCATGACGGGTCAGCGAATCGGCCCATTCGGCGGCCTCGGGCAGGAGGCGGGCGAGCTCGGGGGCGTCCTGGAGGGCGCCATGCAGCACGCCGAGGGCCGAGGGTTCGCCTTCGGAGATGGCCTGGACGATTTCCTGGGACAGCTCCAGCACGCGCTGCAAGTTGCCGAGGATCTCGTGTTCCTGGTGGATGCGGGGTTCCTCGTCGGGGTCGAGGGCGGCTTCGGAGATTTCCTTGACGCGGTATTCGAGGAGGTCGATCTGGGCGTCGACGTCGCCGACATCGCCTTCGAGCTCGGCCAGGCGGGCCTCCCACTGCCGCTGCTCGTGCCAGGCGGCCTGGTAGGCGGCGAGTTCGGTGGCGTCGTCGGCCACGGAATCGAGCACGTCAAGCTGGGCGGAGGTCTTGAAGAGAGACTGGTGGTCATGGGGGCCGTGGAGGTCGACAAGGACGCCGCCGAGGCGCTTCAGGAGGCCGAGGGTGACGGGCGAATCATTCACCGTGGCCCCGCCGCCGCCGGCGGCCTTGACGATGCGCCGGACGAGGAGCGAACCGTCGTCCTCGGGCTCGACGCCGGCCTCCTCCAGGATGGCCTCGACGGCCTGGCGGGCGGGGCCTTGCAGCTCGAAGCGGGCCTCGACGATGCAGCGGTCCGTGCCGTTGCGGACGGCACCGGGTTCCGCGCGTTCGCCGAGCAGCAGCGCCAGGGCGCCCATGAGGACCGACTTGCCGGCCCCCGTCTCGCCGGTGATGACGTTGAGGCCGGGGCCCCATTCCACGGCGGCTTCCTCCACGAGCGCCAGGTTGCGGACTTTCAGCAGCGTGAGCATGACGGGGGAGGGGGGGGGCTAGGGGGTGGCGTCCTGGGGCACGTCGTCGGGCGGCGGGGCCGGCGGCGTCGGCGGGGCCGGACGCAGCAGGAAGACGAGGCCGCCGACGAGCGAGTAGACGAGGGTGATGGCGACGTAGACGAGAGCCATCGAGAGGGCCTGCTCCTTGGTGGCGCCGACGCCGGGCTGGGTGAAGAAGAAGACGTAGAGGCTGTCGCGCACGCCGATGCCGAAGATGCTGATGGGCAGGGCCTCGCCGAGCGTGATGAGCGGGATGAAGATGCAGAACAGCGCAAACGGCACCGTCCAGCCGAGGGCGCGGGAAATGGCGTAGATGTCGGCGATGGAGACCATCTGGAACACGAGCGAGAGCAGGAACACCTTGCCGAGGAGGCGGCGGTTGGTGCGGTAGAGGGCGATGGAGTCGAGGAAGCGGCGGAGGAAGGTGTCGAGCTTGGCGAGGTGGCGGCCGCCCAGGGTGTCCCAGAGGCGGAGCAGAAGCGTGCGTTGCAGGACAAATCCCGCGACCACCGACATGCCCGCGAACACCACGACGGGAATCAGCAGGACCCGCTTGTCCTCCAGGAAGCGCCAGCCGATGGCCGAAAAGATCAGGCCCCACACCGCCATCGCCAGGAAGCCCGCCAGCCGTTCCGCAAAGACGGCGGCAAAGCTTTTCGCCCCCGTGCCGGAGCCGCCGCGCCGGGCCACGTCGACCACGCGGTAGGCATCGCCGCCGATGCTGGACGGGAGGAAGAGGTTGAAGAAGGTGCCGACCAGATGGCTGCAGAGCAGGGTGCCGAGGCCGAGCCGGATGCCGTCCTCGGCCAGGAGCAGCTGCCACTTCCAGGAGTTCAGCATCGAGTTGGCGAAGAGGAGGGCGTAGATGAGGGGCAGGAATTGCCAGTGGAAGTTTTGCAGGGCCTGTGCGAAGGCCTGGAGGTCGGTGTGGCGGTAGAGGAACCAGAGGAGGCCGCCCATCACCGCCAGCTTGAGGCCCCATTTGGCGGTGCGCTTCAGCATGGCGGCGCATTCTCCGAGGGGGGGGGAGGGGCGGGCAGGTCCACCACCCGGAGCACCTTGGCGGGCACGCCGCCCACGATGGCCCGGGCCAGCTGCGGCTTCGTCACGACCGCGCCCGCCGCGACCACCACGCGGTCGCCGAGGGAGGCGCCGTCCAGGACCTTGGCGCCGGTTCCCACCCAGACGCTGCGGCCGAGGCGGGTCGGGCCCTTGGTGCAGGTGCCCTTCTGGAGGGCGAAGGGCGTCGGGTCGTTCACGTCGTACTCGCCTCCGCTGAGGATGTAGGCGAAGGACGCCACCACGCAGTCCTCGCCCAGCTCCAAGTCGTTTGAGGAGAACAGGATGGCGTGGGCGGACACCGAGGAGCGGGCGCCGACGCGCATGTCGCCGTTCTTGCAGTAGAGCGTGGACTGGCGGCCCACGTAGACCTTCTCGCCCAGCGTGATGCCGTGGTTCGAGACGCCCTTGGCGTCCACCGTCGCCCCTTCGTCCAGCACCACGCCGTCGCCGAGGTCGATCTTGTGCGGATGGCGGATCAGGACGCCGCGTCCGAACACCACCTTGCGGCCGCAATGGCGGAAGAGGGAGGGGTAGAGCTTCATCCGGAGCATCAGGCCCAGGGGTCCGCCCAGATGCGACAGGAAGAAGAACAGGCATTCCGCCCAGAGCACCTTCCAGAGCGGCATGTCGCCATACATCAGGCTACGGTAGGCCTGCCAGGCACCCCCCTTGCCCAGTTCCTTGACCTTGAACTCCGCCGAGGTCCCGGCAGGTGCTTCCTTGCGGCTCACGGCGTCGACTCCACAAACTTGAAGATGGTTTCGCCTTCCTTGGCGTAGCCCAGGTCCTCGCGCGCGATCTTCTCGACGAAACGCGGATCGGACTGGAGGCGCTCCTGGTTTTCGCGGAGCGTGCGGACCTGGGCTTCCAGGTCGGCGACGCGGGCCTCGAGCTCGGCCTTCTTGGCGCGGAGCTCGTCCTCCTCCCGCAGCACGGGCCGGAAGACGGCGCCCCATGCCAGCGCGACCGCAAGGACCGCCACTAGCACAAGACAAACTCCAGAGATGAACTTCCAGCCATTCACAGCGCCGTGAACTCTACCCCATCTTCCGTGTTCCCGCAACTGCAAACCCCCGGCGGCCGGGCAAAAAGACCTTTAGGCAGAAGGATGGGGGGAGCGGAGCCTATAGGCGGGTGTAGGAGAAGGAGACGGGGTGGCCGGCGTCGTAGGGGAGGAAGGCGTGGAAGGGGCGGGGGTCGGCATCGAAGACGAGGGGGAGGAAGTAGCGGTCGCCTTCCCACATGGGGAGGGTGGGGATGCGGTCGAGGGGAACCCATTCGAGGGGGCCTTCGTCGTTGGCGGCCAGCGGAGAGCCGGTGAAGCCGGTGATGAGGAAAATGAAGCCGATCCAGTCCTCGCCGTTGCGGCCGAAGCCGGTCCAGTTGACGGAGCCGCGGAAGGTCATGGCGGTGACATCGAGGTTGGCCTCCTCCTTGATTTCGCGGAGCATGGCGTGGGCGAGGTCCTCGTCGCGCTCGACGTGGCCGCCGAGGCCGTTGAACTTGCCGTGGTTTTCGTCGCGGGCCTCGCCGCGGGCGATGCGGTGGACCATCAGGACCTGCTGGCGGTCGGGGGACAGAATGAAGCCGAGGACGGAAAGGATGGGGCAGTAGGACATGGCAGGACGGTGAGGCGGGCGGTTGACGTGGGGGAGGGCGGGGAGGCGGCCGGCAAGCGGAATCAGGCGCGCGGCGGGGGCGAGGGGGAAGCGGCCAGGGTTTCCTCGACCAGCTGGCAGAGGGCGTGGAGGAGGAGCTCGTGGGCTTCCTGGATGCGTGCGGTGACGGGGGTGGCGGTGATCTGGAGGAGCAGGCCGGGGGAGGCGAGGGGGGCGAGGTCGCCGCCCGTCTTGCCGGTGAGGGCGACGACGGACATGCCGATGGCGCGGGCGGCGCGGGCGGCCTCGTTGACGTTGCGGGCGGTGCCGGAGGTGGAGATGGCCAGGAGGACGTCGCCGGGGCGGCCGAGGGCTTGGACCTGCTTGGAGAAGACCTGGTCGTAGGCGTAGTCGTTGGCGATGGAGGTCAGGACAGAGGAGTCGGTGGTGAGGGCGATGGCGGCGTAGGGGACGTGTTCGAGGAGGAAGCGGTTGACGAGCTCGGCGGCGAAATGCTGGGCGTCGGCGGCGGAGCCGCCGTTGCCGCAGGCGAGGATGCGGCCGCCGGCGCGGAGGGCGGCGACCATGGCGGTGGCGGCGGCCTCGGCGGCGGGGCGCAGGCGGGTAGTGGCCTCGCGGATGGCGTCGGCGTGGGCGGTGGCGATGGCGGTCCAGTCCATGGGACTAGGCTCCCTCGACGGGCTTGCGGGAGGCGCCGGAGCGGATTTCGTCGACTTCGAGGGCGATGCCGTCGAGGTCGCAGGTGCCCAGGTGCTCCTCGAGGATTTCCTTGGTGCGGGCCTGGAGGAGCTTGCAGAGCTCGGTGATCTGGGTGCCGGCGCGGACGCCAAGGGCCATGCCGACCTGGAGGGCGCCGTGGGCGACGCGGACGCGGGGCTTGAGCCAGACGATGGCGGCGAACTCGTCGCGGAGGATGAGGAGGTAGCGGGAGACGGCATCGGTGTCGACGGTGACGCGGCCGGATTCGTTCTCGAAGGTGATGAACTGGCGGTGGCGGCGGGCGAGGGCGCCGGTGAGCGGGACGGCCGCCAGGAGGACGAGCAGCAGCGACCCGGCCAGGATGGGAATCCACGGGGGGACGTCGTAGAGCCAGTCGCGGACGGGGTCGAGGAACTGCGGGGTGCCGAAGAGCAGGATGAGGGCGAGGCCGCAGGCGGCGAGGGCGAGGTAGAGGATGGCGGACAGGACGAGGTTCAAGGCTTTCATGGAGGTCTCCCGGTGAAGTCGTCCCAACTTTACACGCTTATGGGGGCCGGGGCAAACGGAAATGGTGGGGGGAGGAGGCGAATTTGCGGGGGGGCGGAGCGGGGGGGGAATGGCGTTTGGAGTTGCATTTTTCCGAGGGGGGGGTATGGTGGCGCGGCGCGTCCGTTTCCGGGCGCGGCAGGAGCGGCTTGCATCATGCACGAGAACATCTTGATCGAAGGGGCCCGGCAGAACAATCTGAAGGGCTTCGATGTCACCATCCCGAGGAACACGCTGACGGTGGTCACGGGGCTGTCGGGGTCGGGGAAGAGCTCGCTGGCGTTCGACACGCTGTATGCGGAGGGGCAGCGGAAGTATGTGGAGTCGCTGTCGGCGTATGCGCGGCAGTTCCTGGACCAGATGCAGAAGCCGGACGTGGACCACATCGAGGGGCTGTCGCCCGCGATCGCCATCGAGCAGCGGAGCGCGGGGTCGAATCCGCGGTCGATCGTGGCGACGACGACGGAGGTGCACGACTATCTGCGGCTGCTGTACGCGTCGGTGGGGCATGCGCATTGCCCGGAGTGCGGGCGGCCGGTGGCCTCGCAGTCGGCGGAGCAGATGGTGGACCGCATCCTGGCGCGTCCGGAGGGGACGCGGGTGCAGCTGCTGGCGCCGCTGGTGGATGGTCGGAAGGGGGAGCATGTGGAGGTGCTGGAGGAGGCGCGGCGGGCGGGGTTCACGCGGGCGGAAATCGACGGGGAGATGGTGGAACTGGATGACGCGCCGGCGCTGGACAAGAAGCGGAAGCACTGGATCTTCGCGGTGGTGGACCGGCTGGTGCTCAAGGAGGGGGTGCGGTCGCGGCTGACGGACTCGGTGGAGCTGGCGCTGAAGACGGGGGGCGGGGCGTTGCGGGCGTTGTACCAGGCATCGGCGGGGGCGGCTCCCGAGACGGAGGTTTTTTCGGAGCAGAACGCGTGCCCGCACTGCGGCATCTCGTTCCAGCCGCTGCAGGCGCGGCATTTCTCGTTCAACTCGCCCTATGGGGCGTGTCCGGTGTGCAACGGGCTGGGGACGATGCTGGTGTTCGACCCGGCGCTGTGCGTGCCGGATGGCACGAAGAGCATCGACGAGGGGGCCATCGTGGCGTGGCGGCCGAGCGGGCGGCACGAGGCAATCTACCGCAAGGCGCTACTGCGGAGCGTGGCGGACCATTACGGGTTCTCGCTCGACACGCCCTGGGACGAGCTGCCGGAGCGGGTGCGCGGGGTGCTGCTGCATGGCTCCGGGGACGAGGAGGTGCCCCTCTACTATTGGCGCCGGGGGGCGCGGCATGTCCTGCGCAAGCCGTTCGAGGGCGTCATCCCCAATCTCCAGCGGCGCTTCGAGGAGACGGATAGCGAGTGGGCGCGCATGAAGTTGACGCAGTTCCAGTCGCGGCTGCCGTGTTCCGGCTGCCATGGGCGGCGGCTGAAGCCGGAGTCGCTGGCGTGCACCGTCGGCGACAAGTCGATCATGGACCTGATGGCACTGTCGGCCACGGACGCCCTGGCGTTCCTGCGTGCCCTGCCCGGCTCGCTGGATGCGAAGGAGCGCACGATTGCCGCGGAGATTCTCAAGGAGACGTGTCGGCGGTTGCAATTTCTGGTGGATGTGGGGCTGGGGTATCTCAACCTGGACCGCGAAAGCTCGACGCTGAGCGGGGGCGAGGCCCAGCGCATCCGGCTGGCGACGCAAGTGGGGGCGGGGCTCGTGGGCGTGCTCTACGTCCTCGACGAGCCGAGCATCGGGCTGCACCAGCGCGACAACGAGAAGCTGCTGGGCACGCTCAAGGGGCTCCGCGACGCCGGCAACACCGTCGTGGTCGTCGAGCACGACGAGCAGACCATCCGCGAGGCGGACTACGTGATCGACCTGGGGCCTGGGGCCGGGGCGCAGGGGGGCAATCTGGTGTTTGCGGGGCCGGTGCCTGCTCTGCTCAAGTGCAAGCCGTCGCTGACGGCGCAGTATCTGCGTGGCGAGAAGAGCATTCCGGTGCCGGCCGCGCGCATTCCCGCCGGACCGCGCTGGCTGGAGGTCGTGGGGGCGCGCGAGAACAATCTCGAGAACGTCCACGCGCGGTTTCCGCTCGGGGCGTTCACCTGCGTGACGGGGGTTTCCGGGTCTGGCAAGAGTTCGCTGGTCAACGACATCCTGTGGCGGGAGCTGGCGCGGCGGTTCTACCGGGCGAAGGACGTGCCGGGCAAGTTCACGTCGCTGCGCGGGGTGCAGCACATCGACAAGGTGATTGTCATCGACCAGTCGCCCATCGGCCGCACGCCGCGCTCGAATCCGGCCACCTACACGGGGGCGTTCGACGACATCCGCCGGCTCTATGCGCAGCTGCCGTCGGCGAAGGTGCGCGGATACGGGCCGGGGCGGTTCTCGTTCAACGTCAAGGGCGGGCGCTGCGAGGCGTGCAAGGGCGACGGGCTGATCAAGATCGAGATGAACTTCCTGCCCGACGTCTACGTGCCTTGCGCCCAGTGCCACGGGCGACGCTACAACCTCGAGACGCTTGACGTCAAATGGCACGGCAAGTCCATCGCGGACGTGCTGGACATGACCATCGACGAGGCCATCGAGCTGTTCGGCTCCGTGCCGCGGCTGGCCCGCAAGTTCCAGACGCTGTCCGACGTGGGGCTCGGCTACCTCAAGGTGGGGCAGCCCGCGACCACGCTGAGCGGGGGCGAGGCCCAGCGCATGAAGTTGTCCGCCGAGCTGGCGCGGAAGGACACCGGAAACACCCTCTATCTGCTTGACGAGCCGACGACGGGGCTGCATTTCGACGACGTGAACCGGCTGTTGCGCGTGCTGCTGCGGCTGCGGGACGCGGGGAACACCTTGATCGTCATCGAGCACAACCTCGATGTCATCAAGACCGCCGACTATATCGTCGACCTGGGACCGGAAGGCGGCGAGGCGGGGGGCGAGATCGTGGCCGAAGGCACGCCCGAGCATCTGGTGACCGATTGCCAGGACCGCTCCCATACGGCGCGGTTTCTCGCGCCGCTACTGGCCACGGCGGGGGCAAAGGGGGCGACGGGCAAGGGGAGAAAGAGGAAAAAATAGCGCAAGGGGGGCGACAGACGACAGACGACAGTCGGGGGGCGGGGGGGGCGAGGGGATTGCGTCCGCGCTGGAGCGCGGCCCTCCCAACGGGAAAGATGGGCTCATTGTCTGGCAAAGAGGGAGGGGAGATGGAGGGGGGCGCAGGGGGTGAGCCTAAGTGGAAAAAGCGGGAAAAGACCAATGTTTCACGTACAATAACAGGGTTTTGGGGCGATTCTCGGCGGGGAGGGAGAGGGCGAGGGGACGAGGGGGACGGCCGACAGGCGTGAGGGGGCTAAGGGGGGGCTAGGGGGAGGGGAGGGAGAGGTGGAGAAGGGAGAGGAGGGCGATGGCGGCGGCGGGGGTGCGGAGGGGCGTGGGGCCTAGGGAGAAGGGGAGGAAGTCGTGGGCGCGGAAACGGTCGAGTTCGGAAGGGGTCCAGCCGGGTTCGGGGCCGATGGCCAGAAGCAGGCGGGAGCCAAGGGGAAGGCGGCCGATGGCGGCGAGGAGGTCGCGGGAGGCGGTTGGGGCGGGATGGGCGAGGAGGCGGAGGGCGTAGGTGGAGAGGGGGAGAGCGGAGAAGTCGAGGTCTGGGAGGATGCGGACGCGGGGGAGACGGGTGCGGCGGGCCTGCTGAAGTCCGGCGAGCAGGGCGGCCTGGAGGGCGTCGGGCTCGAGCTGGTGGGCGGTGGAGTAGGCGGCGCGGGTCTTGTGGGCGTGGAGGAGCCAGAGGGTGTCGAAGGAGAGGGCGGCGAGGTCTTCGAGGAGGCGGGCGAGGACCTTGGGACGGGGCATGGCGAGCAGGAGGTCGATGGGCGGCGGCGGGGGCAGCGGGACGTCGAAGGTGCAGCGGAAGCGCCAGGGGGTGCCGTCGGCGGGGGGGAGGTCGGAGAGAGGGGTGGCGGTGCCGGACGGGCCGTCGAGGAGTCCGGCGCGGAAGGGCTGGCCGGCACGGACGTGGAGGACCTTGCGCAAGTGGAGGGCGCGGGGACAACCGGGGGGCAGGGCGGCGGTGGCGGAGCGGGCGTCGTATTCGGGGGGGAGGAAGAGGAGGAGGTTCATGCGGGTGGGGCGGAGGTGGTGTCGAGGAGGGCGAGGAGGGCGGACAGGACGTCGGAGAAGGAAAGGTTGGGCAGGAGGGAGCTGGGGGCGCGAAGATGACGGGCGGGGGCGCGGGAGCGCGGGGCCCAGGTGCCGGGGTCGGTGGGGCCGAAGAGGGTGAGGGTGGGGACGGCCAGGGCGGCGGCGAGATGGGCGATGCCGGAGTCGTTGCCGAGGTAGGCGCGGCAGTGGGCGAGGGCCGGGGCGAGGTCGGTGAGGGGAAGATTGCGGAGGCGGGGGGCGTCGGGGAGGGCCTGGTCGAGGGCGTCGGCGAGGTCGGCATCGGCTTCGCCGAGAATCCAGAGGACGGGGAGGTGGCGGCGCTGGAGGGCGTGGGCGACGGCGAGGTAGCCGTCGAGGGGCCAGCGCTTGCCGGGGGCGCCGGCGCCGGGATGGAGGGCGATGGGAGCGGCGGGGGCTGGGGAGGTGCTGGCGGCGGAAAGGACTTGGTCGAGGCGGGCACGGCCCTCGGCGAGGAGGGGGGGCGGGAAGTCGAGGGCGGGGATGTCGGGCTGGTCGTAGAGGGCGAGCTGCATGAGCGGGGCCAGGAAGTGGCGGGCGGCCGGGGCCTGGGCGACGATGGGGTCGCAGGAGATGACCTGCTGAGCGCCGGCGAGGAGGAGGTTGGAGCGAACCTGGCCTTCGGGGTCGTGGAGGTAGTTGAAGACGATGTGGTAGGTGGGGACGAGGGCGAGCTGAGCGTCGGTGAAGGTGGGGGAGGGGACGAAGAAGCGGGCCATGTCGGCGCGGTCGAGGGAGGTGACGTCGTCGGCGAGTCCGGCGAGGAGGGCGAGGCGGGCGACGTGGGGGTAGGCCCAGAGGGAGAGGTGGGCGTCGGGCCAGCGGGCGCGGAGGGCCTGGAGGACGGGCAGCGTGACGATGAAGTCGCCGATGGCGCCGCCGCGGATGACGAGGAAGCGGGGGGAGGTGTCGGGTTGGGTCATGGCCAGGGAAGTATAGCAGGCGGGGGCGGCACTGCAAAAGCAAACTGCGGGGACGGGGCGGAAAGGGCGTGAACCGAGGGCGGGAATGGGGTAGGCTGGGGGGTGGAGACAAAGAGATGACGAAATTGCTGTTTTTGTGCCATGGGAACATTTGTCGGTCGCCGATGGCCGAGTTCATTTTCAAGGATCTGGCGGCGCGGCGCGGGGTGGCGGATCGGTTCGAGGTGGCGTCGGCCGCGATCAGCCGCGAGGCGCTGGGGGAGGACGTGTATCCGCCGGCGAAGGCGGTGCTACGGGCGCACGGGGTGCCGTTCGGGCCGCGGCGGGCCCGGCAGGTGACGCGGCAGGACTATGCGGCGTTCGATCGGCTGATCGTGATGGACTCGCGGAATCTGAGGCTGCTGCCGAGGGTCATCGGGGAGGACGTCGCGCACAAGGTGGAGCTGCTGCTGCCGGGGCGCGAGATTGCGGATCCATGGTACACGGACGACTTCGAGGGGGCGTTCGCGGAGATTCGGGAGGGGTGCGAGAGGCTGTTGGAGGAGGGGTGACGCGGGCATTCGGCCCGTGTCGGATGGCATTGGCCATCTTGAGTTGCAGGCGGGGGAATTGAGGCTTGAGGGCGGAAGAGGGGAGAGTTATGCTGGGCGGCGCAATGCGAGTGTTGCCGGAAGAAGGTCGTAGATGAAGAGTTGTGCGTGGCGAATGGGCGATGGCTGGAAGGCCGGAGTGGCGATGCTGTGTGTGGCGGCGGCGCTGCTGGCGATGTGCGGGTGCGGGGGCGGCGAGAAGGGGGAGGCACAGCAGTCGGTGGCGGAGCTGGTGCAGGAGGGGTGGACGAAGTACCGGCTGAACGAGTTCCATGACGCGATCCGGGCGTTCGAGGCCGCGCGCGCGGCGACCGAGGAGGGCAGCGCCGAGTGGGCGATGGCAACCTACGGGCTCGGCATCACCTGGGACCTGCAACGCCCGGGGGAGGATCCCAAGAAGGCGACGGCCCTGTTCAACGAGGTGCTGGAGAAGGCCCCGGAGGCGGACGTGGTGCCCTGGGTGAAGCTGGCGCTGGTGCGCCAGAAGCACCTGGTGCCGGTGGGGCAGGAGCCGGACTATCCGGAGGTGGTGCGCGGCTTCGAGGAGATCATGCGGGAGTATCCGGGGCATCTGGCGGCGAAGGAGGCGTTCCTGTACGTGGAGGGCATCCGGCTGTCGGACCTGACCGCCCCCTCGTCGCGGGTGGCGGAGTCGAACCTGCTGGAGTTCATCGCGCACGAGGACAAGGAGTTCGTCGCCCCGGCGTGGTCGCTGCTCACGGTGGCCTACGTGAACCTGGACGAGCAGGCGGAGCGGCTGCACGCGGAGGAGGAGTCGTTCAAGCATACGGAGACGGACCCGAACGACCCGTCGGTGGAGTACGCGTGGGCGTTCTGGAACCTGGCGACAATCGCGGAGTTCGACGTGGGGGACTTCGCGAAGGCGCGGAAGTACTACCAGGCGCTGATCGACACGTATCCGAACGACCTGCGGGTGCATGGCTGCAAGGCGGCGCTGGACCGGATGGACCGCATCGAGGCCAAGCTGCGGGCCGAGCTGGCCGACGCGGCGGCGGCCCAGGCGAAAGCGGAGCAGCTGGCGGCCGGCGCGGCGGCGGGGAAGGCGGCCGCGGTCCCGGCTGATGGCGACGGCGGGGACGATCTGGCGGTGCTGCCCGAGGCGGGCGAGGCGGCGGTTGCGGGGCAGGAGGTGGCGCAATGAACAAGGCATGGAGAGTCATCAAGGCCGTCTGCGGGTTTGTCTACACGTATTTTGCGCTGCTGGTGGTGGCGGGCGTGTTCCTGTGGTCGGCGTGGAAGATCGCGTCGTTCCGGGCCACGCAGTCGCCGCCGGGCGAGATCGTGATCCGGCTGGGGCACTGGCAGCTGGAGGGGGGGGTGCGGGATGGCATCAACGAGATGGCGGCCCGGTACCGGGAGCAGCATCCGAACGTGCGGATCATCCAGGACGCGATTCCGGAGAGCACCTACGGGCAGTGGGTGAGCACGCAGCTGATGGGCGGCACGGCGCCGGACCTGCTGCAGGTGGGCGGCCAGCTGGCGGGCAACATCTGGCTGAGCTACTACAACCGCTACTTCGAGCCGCTGACGCGCCACGTCTACGCGCCGAACCCGTACAACCAGGGCACGGAGCTCGAGGGCGTGCCGCTGCGCCAGACGTACAAGGATGGCATGAAGACGGCCTACGTGGCGGAAATGCAGGAGTACATGAGCGTGCCGCTGACGCTGTTCGGCACGCGCATCTTCTACAACAAGACCCTGCTGAAGAAGCTGACCGGGCTGGACGAGGCGCCGCTGGACTACCGCGAGTTCCTGAAGGTCTGCGACCAGATCGAGCAGTGCACGAACGACGCCGGCAAGCCCTACATCGCCATCGCGGGCAGCGCCTACCACTTTGCGCAGTGGGACCCGATGATGTTCTCGCCCGTGACCTACGGGTGCATGCGGCGCGCGGACTTCAACCGCGACGGCTTCGTGGGCAACGACGAGATGTACATCGCGTTCAAGACCGGGATGCTCGACTTCACCTATCCGCCGCTGGACCGCTGGCTGACGATGATCCGCGAGGTCACGGACCACTTCCAGACCGGCTACACCGGGCTGGGGCGCGACGAGGCCGTGTTCCTGTTCGCCCAGCAGCGCGCGGTGTTCATGACCACCGGGACCTGGGACGCGGGCTCCCTCGTTGAGCAGGCGAAGGGACAGTTCGAGATCGGCGTGATGGACTTCCCGCTGCCGGCGGCGGACGACCCGGTCTACGGCGGCGTGGTCGAGGGGCGCGTCTACGAGTCGCCCGGCGTCGGCTTCCAGTTCGGCGTGACGCGGACCTCGAAGCATCCCGAGGTGGCGCTGGACTTCCTGCTGTTCCTGGCCTCGCAGAAGGGCAACGAGGAGCTGAACCGCTGCATCGGCTGGATTCCGTCGATTAAGGGAGCGAAGATTCCTGAGCTCCTCCAGGCGTTCGAGCCGCATCTGGAGGGGGTGTACGGGAACATCAACTTCGCGCTGGGCGGCAACACCTCGGTCTCGTGGGGGCAGCAGCTGGACCTCTACAAGGTGGGGCAGGCCACGAAGGAGCAGTTTGCCGACAAGTTCACGAAGTACTACCTGGCGAACGGGCTCAAGGACTTCCTCGAGCAGCAGAAGGACTGGCGGCGCGGCATCCAGCGCAACGACCAGTACCTGGCGGGCATCCGCGGCAGGGCCATCCTGGCCGACGAACGGGCGGCGGCGGCCGAGGCGCGGGGCGACGCCGACGGGGCGGCGGCGGCGCGCCGGGAGGCGGAGAGCGCCTGGGTGCGCTACCGCGCCATCACCGCCTCGCGCCAGATCTGGGGCGAGCTCAACCATGCCCGGCAGCTCCGGACCATCAACGCGACCAACCAGCCGAACGGCGGCATCGGGCCCTACGAGTACTCGCCTGCGATTCTGGAGAAGGTCAAGGCGCGGCTCCAGGACGAGATGGATGGCAAGCCGGCTCCCGATGACTCTTCCGCCGACGAGCTGCTGGAGGCCGTGCGCTCCTTCACCGCCAGCGCCGCCGCCGCGCAGGCCGCCATCGCCCGCGAGCTCGAGGCCGCCAAGTCCGCCCCGCCCGCAGATGATCCCGCCGGGCCGGCGGCCGAGCCCTGACGCCTCCGCGACACCTGCTGGCCGTCAACGGCGCCCCATGCGCCATCCTCGGATGCTGTCGCTTGGCGTTCGGCTTGACCCTGCCCCGCCGCCTGCGGACGAATCGTCCCGTTGCCCGTCATTCGTCTTTCCCCGCCCCCAAAATTCCGCCACTCTCGGAAACAAGCGAAACTCCCAATGTTTTCCACCATCCTAATAGCCTGTCCCTTAGTGCCCCAAAGGCACGGAGGCACAGAGGGGGGAGGGGGGGCAACGCGGAGGAAACGGAGGAGGGGAGGAGCGGAGGAAGGGGGAATAGTGGTTAGTGGTTAGGGGGGAGGGGGGAAGCCACAAAGGGCACAAAGGAATCAAAGGGGGAAGGGCACGAAAAGTGAAAGAGGGAGGGAAAATGGCGGGAGGGAGGGACGAGGATGGGGAAAACAAAGGAAAAGGTTTTCTGCCGCCCCCCATTCCAGGCTGGACGGGGAAGGGGCTTTCGGATATAATATTGGCGTTGATTCGATGAGACGGGCGCAAGGCAGAACGGAACACAAAACAAGGATTCCGGGAAACGGGAATGCCGGCGGGGAGAGCTTGCGCGGGCAAGGGAGTATTGGAGCGGCACGGGATAGCATTGGATAGAGGAGAATGAATCATGGCCAAGAAAGCGCAGAAGCTGGAATTGACTTGGATTGGCAAGGAAAAGCGGCCGAAGCTGGAGCCGCGCGTCCTCATCGAAGTGCCGGAACGCTCCCACCATGCCAGCGTTCGCCATGGTGAACACGACATCTTTGACAACATGCTCATTCATGGCGACAATCTGCTCGCTCTCAAGGCTCTTGAGCAGGAGTTCACTGGAAAGGTCAAATGCATTTACATCGATCCCCCCTACAACACGGGGAGTGCGTTTGAGCATTATGATGATGGGGTAGAACACTCCATTTGGCTCGGATTGATGAGGGAACGATTGGAGCTTCTATACAAGTTGCTTGCGAAAAATGGGAGCTTGTGGATTTCGATAGACGATGCAGAATACGCTTATCTCAAAGTGTTGTGTGACCAGGTTTTTGGGCGTGATGGTTTTGTTGCCACTATCGTATGGCAACAACGAACGACACGAGAGAATAGAAAAGTGTTTTCTGCAAATTGTGAGTACATATTGGTGTATGCTCGGGATTCAAAAGTCTTTTCTGAAACCAGAAATGATTTGCCGTTGACCCAAGAGATTCTTGGTCGCTATAAGAATCCCGATAATGATCCCCGAGGCCCATGGCAATCTGTTTCAATCAATGCACAAGGTGGACATGGAACTCCAACACAGTTTTATGACTTGGTTGCTCCGAATGGGAAAATCCATAAATTGCCCAAAGGACGTTGTTGGTTGTACACGCAGAAAAAGTTGGAAGAAGAAATTGCGAAAAATAACATTTGGTTTGGTCCAGATGGGAATAGTGCCCCAAGGAAGAAAAAATTTCTTTCAGAAGTGACCGCAGGGGTAACACCAGAGACTCTATGGTTGTCAGAATCCGCAGGGACTAATGATGAGGCAAAAAAAGAAACAAACAATCTATTTGAGGGAACCGAGTTTTTTGATACGCCAAAGCCTGAACGGTTAATCCAGCGAATTTTCCAAATAGCTTCTAACCCCGGCGACCTTGTGCTTGATTCGTTTCTCGGTTCTGGCACGACGGCGGCTGTGGCGCATAAGATGGGGCGGCGTTGGATTGGGGTGGAGCTTGGAGACCACTGCTACACGCATTGCCAAGTTCGATTGGACAAGGTGGTGGACGGGGAAGATGCGGGAGGCATCACAGAGTCGGTTGGATGGAAGGGCGGCGGGGGCTACCGCTTCTACGAGCTTGCGCCGACGCTCATCAAGGAAGACCAATGGGGGCAGCCGGTCATCAATACGGAATACAAGGCGGAACAACTGTCGGAGGCGGTGTGCAAGCTGGAGGGTTTCACGTATGAGCCGAGCGCGACGGAATATTTCATCCACGGGCACAGCACGGAGCGGGATTTCATCTGGGTGACGACGGGGTATCTCACGGCGGCACACCAGCGGGCCCTCGGGGATTTGCTGGGGCCGGAGAGGAGTTTGCTGGTCTGCTGCAAGGGGTTTGAGCGGGGGACGAAGGTGGCGAACTTGACGGTGAAGAAGATTCCGCAGGCGGTGCTGCACAAGTGCGAGTGGGGCCACGACGACTACAGCCTGAACGTGGAAAATCTGCCGATGGCGGCGAAAGTGCCAGAGCAGGGCACGTTGTTCGATTAAGGAGGAAAAGGCCATGTTGGAAGACAGCAACACCGTTTTGAATGATCTTTGCCAGCGGATGAGCCTGCGGGCCCCGCAAAAGGAATCGCTGGAACGCCTGGCGGCGGCGGTGGATGCCGCCGGGATTCCCTCGTTTGAAAAGCTCAATCCCGAAGAGGTGGAAAAACACGCGGACCCGGCCAAGTTGCAAGGGCAACTGGCGGCGGTGAGGGGGCTGTATCCCAGCATAGGATTTGCGCCAGAAGGGGAAACGTTCGACTGGAATTTCCTTTCGTTCTGCTTCGCGTTGGCGACGGGTGTGGGGAAAACGCGCTTGATGGGGGCCATCATCGCGTATCTCTACCGGGTGAAGGGGATTCGGAATTTCCTCGTGATTGCGCCGGGAAAGACGGTCTACGAAAAGCTGATCGCTGACTTTTCCGAAGGGAAGCCGAAATACGTGTTCAAGGGGTTGTCGTGTTTCGCAACGCAGAAGCCGGTCATCGTGACGGGGGATACCTACCAGAACGGGGCGGGCACGATGAAGGAGGGAAACGTACTCGGCCATTCCATCGCCATCAACATCTTCAACATCCAGAAGCTGAACGAGCGGGGCGATTCGCACGACGAGGCCCAGCAGGGTGTCGCAAAAATCCGGCGTTTGAGGGAGACGCTGGGACAGAGCTATTTCGACTATCTGAAGAGCCGGGAGGATTTGGTGGTGCTGATGGACGAGGCACACCACTACCGGGCGAGTGAGGGGGCGAAGACCATTGGAGAGTTGATGCCGTTGCTGGGAGTGGAGATGACGGCGACGCCGAGGGTGTCGGGGGCGCGGGGACAATCGAAGCGGTTCGGGGACGTGTTGCTCGAATACGGGTTGGCAGCCGCGATGAAAGACGGGTTCGTCAAGGAACCTGCTGTGGTTCGCCGTCAGAATTACCGCCCGGACGATTGGCAGGGGCGCGACGACGACTTGGACCGGATGAAACTGGAAGACGCCATTACGGTGCACGAAACGACGAAAGCGGCCATCGCGGACTATGCCAGCAAAAACGGAGTCGAGCAGATCAAGCCGTTCGTGCTGGTGGTGGCACCGGACACGGATTATGCGGACAAGGTGGAGGGGTGGCTGAAGAGCCCAGAGTTCTGCGGCGGGAAATACGCCAGCAAGACCATCACCATCACGTCTGCCAGGAGCGGAAACAAAAACGACGATGCCGTCGAGAAGTTGCTGCGTATCGAAGAAAAATACAATTCCGTGGAAATCGTCATCCACGTGAACATGCTCACGGAGGGGTGGGACGTGACGAATCTCTACACCATCGTGCCGCTGCGGGCGGCGAACTCGGAGACGCTGGTGGAGCAGACCATCGGGCGAGGGTTGCGGTTGCCCTACGGGAAGCGGACGGGGGTGACGGAAATCGACACGCTTTCCATCGTATCGCACGACAAGTTCGAGGCCATCATCGAGGCGGCAAAGAAGCTGGGCTTTGCGATGAAGAGCCGGGTAGTGCCCAAGACCAAAAAGACCGTCGTGGCCGTTACGCCCAAGGTGCTGGCAGTCTCTGCCCCGGTTGGCGGGGGGACGGCGACGGGCAATGTTGGAGTAAAACCAGCGACGGCCCGCGTTGTCGGGGAAACGGCGACGGCCAGCGTTGGCGAGGGGACTGCGACAGCCAGCGTTGGCGAGGGGGCGGCGACGGCCAGCGTTGGCGCGGAAAGCGCGCTTGGGGAGACCGAACGCACGGCGCTGGACGTCATCGGGACCCTCGTGGGGAAGGCCGATGCCGGGAAGGGGCTGGATTTGACCAAGACGGAGGTAAAAACCAACATCGTCGAGGAGGTCGCGAAGCGGCTGGCCGAAAACGGAAGCGCGGCAACACCAGAAGCCGTGGAGCAAGGGGTCACAAAGGCGTTGGAGATTGTCGGAGAATCGCTGATCCGGATTCCTCAGGTGACGATTTCGCCGGGAACGACGACGATGCAGGTGGAGGAGTTCAATCTCGACACGGATAAAATCAACTACGCGCTCCGAGACGACCGTCTCGTTTACGAATACGTGATGGGGCGCCGGGTGATGGACGTTCAGGTGCAGAAGAGGGAGGAAAAGGCGTCCGAGGAGAGCCAGAAAGGGTTCGTCGTGCAGCTCGTCAACTGCGTGGCCCAGTTCGGGGACATCGATTACGAAGGAAACCGGGAGTTGATTGGCGGGCTCTGCGAGGAGTGCGTGAAATACCTGGCTTCGAAATTGAATGCGGACGACCTGGCGAATTGCCAGCGCACCAACCTGAGGGTGCTGGCGGAAGGCATCCGGCAACAAATCATGGAGCATACCAAACTGGTCTCCGGGCCGGACATCGTGACAGTGGTTCCCGGGCCGTTGGTGCTGAAGGTCAACACGTTTCTTTATGACGAGAACGAGAAGCCGCGCCCGTATAGCGACCCGCTGCAAGCCGGCGAGAAGTCGAGAATCAGGAGCATGGTGTTCACCGGGTTCCGCAAGTGCCTGTTTTCGTTGCAGAAGTTCGACAGCGACCCCGAACGGGTATTTGCGGGCATCTTGGAACGCGAGGAGTGCGTCAAGAAGTGGTTCAAACCGACGCTGAGCAACTTGCAACTGCGCTACGGGCCGAAGGAGTACACGCCGGATTTCGTGGTGGAGACCGACACGGAGCGCTTGCTTTGCGAGGTCAAGGCCACGGATGAGGTGAACGAGACCGTGGTGCAGGAGAAAAAGGACGCCGCCGTCAAGTGGTGCCAGCACGCCAACAAAGCCGAGGCGGCGGGTGGCGCGTCGAAGCCGTGGCGCTATCTCCTGGTTCCCGACAACGCCATCAACGGCTCACTGACGCTGGCGCAGGCGGTGGCGGATTACGGGGGGGAATAGAAAAAGGATGGGAGCATGGCTGCATCTGAATTGACGCAACCAACAGCGCCGGCAACGGCGGCTGGATCCTTTTGCTGCTTCCGCGCGGGCGTTCCTCCTGTCCACTCGCACCGCCATTGCGTCGCCTGATTTCCAACCAATTTGTCAAATTTTTTCATCCCTTCCCGAGGAAAGCTGTCTTATGTCCAAAAAAGAAAAAGAATGCTTGGAAAACACAATTTTGGAAGCTCTGCAAGAATTCTGCGCAACCTTTTCGTATTCTTTGGATCTAAGTAATTTGGCAACGCAAGTTTGGCATGAGCCGGTTTATTATGATAAGGTGGCAGCCGAGAGGGTTGTGGATTTGTTTATGTCAGATTGTCAAATTTCGGATAATTTCATGCCAGGGGATGTTGAACAGATGATTGCAAATCGGATGGTCGACGCTCACGTGAGGAATGAGCAATCTTTCGATGATGCGGCCCGGACAGTCATAAATATGTTGCTGAATTCTCAGCCGGAAACAATGAATGTTTACATGCCTGTCCATGGGGTTTCGATATCTGCCGGGCAAAAATGGTCTCTTGGACATTTTGTTTTCATGGCAAAAGATGCATTTGATGCGTTGGGCATCAAGGGATGGTCGCCAAAGGCGGTGGATTTCATCAAGGCAAACACATCCGAGAGAAACCCCATCGTGATGGTTCCGGTCTGTGCTTGCACTCCCCAAAAGGCACGAGAAAAGGCGACAGAAGAGTTTCAATGGTTGGAAAATGCGATAAGATTTTTCACCGATTTTAACGTTTTGGGAATCACAACTTCCAATCTTGCTTGGATCGAGAACTCAATTGTCACGCAAGCCAATGGTATCCTTCGTGGCACGAAATTTCAATTCAATGGCTTTCCGAGCCCAATGCCGCTTGATAAACTTCTTGATGCAGAATCCACCAAAATAATCTCTGACTTGAGTGACTCCGCCAAGGACACGACGGAATACCGGAAGCGAATTCGCCACGCGATTTATTTGGGTGGATTGTCTGTACACGAAACCACCCCATCGGTGTCGTTTTTATTGGGAATAGTGGCCTTGGAAGCATTATTCCAGGCCGATGCCGACAAGTATGTGTCGCCTGGCATTGCCCAGCAGATTTTGGAGGCGATTTGTTACTTAATCATTGAACCCAAGAGCCGTCGCATTGCGTTTGAGGAGTTGCGGTCATTCTACGGGAAACGATCGGCCATAGCACATGGCGGGAAATCGGAAATACACGAAAATGATGCGAAATTGGCTCGGAAATATTTGAGGAAAGCCATCGTGAAGCTTTTGACTGACCCCGAACTGGCGAATATTCGAACGCCTCAAGACATCACGAGCAGAATCAAAGATTTGAAATTTGGGAAAAAACCTGAGTGAAGCGAAAGCGAGAGGGAAGGCGGGGAGGGCGCGGTGCGCGGTGGGGCCGCGCAGTGAAAAGAGAAAAAGGGGAGCGCACGGGGCAAGCGGCAGGAGATTGCAGGGACAAAAGGGACGGGAGGGACGACAGGGATGGGCGGCGGCAGGGAGAGCGGCAGGGAAGACGCGGATGGGGGCGGGACAAGGGGGACAAAAGTGGGTTCCATGGCGTGGAACTTTTTGCAGCGCAGGGAAAAACGACGACTCCCCCTGCGGGGGAAGCGCAAGGCGCAGGGGTGGTGGAGGGAAGTCTCCGCAAGACTGGATTCCGTTGTTGCCCCCCCGCCTCCTCCCGGAATTGTGGGAATGGCCCCCGGAATTTTCTCGATGGCGGGAAAAAGGAAGATGTCAGCGCAGGAACTCGGCGGGGGCGGTGGAGAGCGCCAAACAAGGTCTGTCCCTCTTTTGTTCGGTGGATTCCGCATGAAAAGCCCCTTTTGGGGATGGTTGTTTCGGAAAAGCTGGTGGTTGCTGCCGGTGGCGCACATGGCGTTGTTTTGGACGGGGACGGCCGTATCCCTCCTCATGCCCCATGGCAGGACGTGGCATCTCGCGGAGTTCTGCTTGATATGGCTGGGGAAGGGGGTGGTGCTTCTGTTCCCCGTATTGCTTTCCGTTCAATTGCTGCGGGAAAAGTGGAAACTGGCTTTGCGGATGGTGCTGTGTTTCGCAATCCTGCTGACACCGACGGCGGTTTGGCAATACTGGGTGGCCAGGTTGCCGTGCCCGCCCAGTTTGGCGAAGCTCCCCCTGCACCCTGTTTGTTACGCATTGTTCTGGCTGGGAGGGGCGGCGGCGGTCTGCTTGGCGCTCGCCGGGATGGTTCAACTGCTTCGGAGACGTTGGAAACCGATGGGGATGACCATCCTGTTTTCCTCCATGACATTGCCCCCGTTCCTGTGGCTGGTTTGGAAACTGTCGGGTGCTTATCCCTGACGCTGAACAGCTCCCTACGAAACTCCATGGAGAGGGTCTCGCCTTGTTGCACCGCCTGGAAAGCTCGTCCCTGCAGTGGTCCTGTCGAAAACGGGCCGAACATCACTCCAACTGCAATCGATTTTTCCTCGACACCATCAACCCGTGTGCCGGATTGCAAATTCCTTTCCCATACCCCGGAGGGGTTTCGGGTTTGTAGCCCCCGGTTGCCCCGAGGGGCTACCGGGGGTTTTGGTGGCGCAAAGCGCCAAACCGCAGCGGCCCGCAGGGCCACTTTTTTGCCCCACCTTGGGGCAAAAAGTCCTTCGCGCTTGCGCGAACCGTCCCAGGGCGGCCCTTGCGCCCAACGGAAAAGCCATTTGCATTTCACCACAAAAGATGTCAGCGCGGTGGTAAGCACATGGCCCCCCCGCCTCGGCCAGCCCGCCTCTTTCAGATGGCTCGAAAGGATGGCCTCTGGGGCTTGTTCGTACATTGCAAGTCCTTGCAGGAGAAAGGGTTTGCAAATTTACTCAATCGACCGCGCAATTTTCCGCGATGGATTTCGGGCCCTTCTTTGTGGATGTCGGCTGTCCGCCGGGCGGGGCGTTCCGCGTGCCTTTGCCGGGGGCTGGTCGGGCGTTCCCTTGGTTTCCCGCGAAAAGAATCGCCAGCCTCCGCGGGGCGTGCTAGGATGGGCGCCGACATGGACAAGCCGATTTCTTTCGTCGAACACGCAGCAGCCGGGGCCCCCGGCGTCCGCCGGACGCCGTGCGGGAGGGGCATGGACCCGGGTCGGGGCAACGGGTTGGGAGGACGTCAGGCATGAAACGGAAAGGATTGGTCTACGGGCTGGAGGACCGGCCGGGATGGGGGACGGCGGTTTTCGTGGGCGTGCAACACTTCCTGGCGATGTTCGCGAGCATCATCACGCCGGCGCTGGTGCTGTGCAAGGGCGTGGGGGCGCCGCCGGAGACGGTAGCGCTGATGCTGGGGGCGTCGCTGCTGACGTCGGGAGTGGCGACGCTGGTGCAAATCCACCGGATCGGGCCGGTGGGAAGCGGGATGCTGAGCGTGCAGGGGACGAGCAGCGCGTTCATCGCGGTGATGGCCGGAATGGGCGCGGCGGCGGCGAAGGCCGGGGCCAGCCCCGAAGAGGCGCTGGGGGCGATGCTGGGGACTTCGGCGTTGTGCGCCCTGCTGGAGGTGGGGCTGTCGTTCGTGCTGCCGCTGGCGCGGAAGGTGCTGACGCCGGTGCTGTCGGGTACGGTGATCCTGCTGCTGGGCCTGAATCTGGTCGGGATCGCGATGCAGAAGTTCGCGGGGGGGCAGACGGCGCTGGCGGACGGGTCGTTCGGGAGCTGGAAGCACCTCTCGCTGGGGCTGGTTTCGCTGGGGACGGTGCTGCTGTGCAACCGTCTCCCGTGGAGCTGGTGCCGGACGGGGGCGGCGCTGTTCGGCATCCTGGCGGGGATGGCGGCGGCTGCGGCGGCGGGGGTGCTGGAGGCGCCGCCCCCGACGGCGTCCGCGGTGGCGTGGCCGCGGTTGCTGCCAATCCCGCTGTCGGTGTCGTGGGCGTGGGTGCCGGCGATGCTGGTGCTGTACGTGGCGACGACGGTGGAGACGATCGGCGACGTGACGGCGACGAGCCTGATCAGCGGCGAGCCCACGGACGGGCCGGTCTACGAGGAGCGGCTGCGGGGCGGCATCCTCGCCGACGGCCTCAACACGATGTGGGCGGCGGCGTTCGGGGCGTTCCCGACGACGTCGTTCAGCCAGAACAACGGGGTCATCCAGCTGACGGGCGTGGCGAGCCGCCGGTGCGGGACGGCGGTGGCGGGGATGCTCGTGCTGGCCGGGCTGTCGGGGACGGTGGCGCGGTTTTTCATGCGGGTGCCGGAGGCGGTGATGGGGGGCGTGTGCCTGGTGCTGTTCAGCCTGGTGGCGGTGGCCGGCGTGCGGCTGATCGGCGGCGCGCTCAAGGGACACCGCGAAATGCTGACGGTGGCGGCGGGGATCGGCGCGGGGCTGGGCGTGGTGCTCAAGCCCGGCGCCCTCGGGCAGCTGCCGGAGTGGGCGCGGACGCTCTTCGGGTCGGGGGTGGTGACGGGGACGCTCGCGGCCATCGCCGCCCAGGCGCTGGCGGGCAAGACGAAGGACGCCGCCGAAGGGTAGGCGCGCCCCCCGGGCAGGGTGCCCCGAGCGGACGGCGACAAAGGCGTGATTGCATGGTCCTTTGCCGATGGTTGCAGAATTGGCAAACTTGACGGCGGCAACGCAGTTGAGGCCGCAAGGGGGGCATCATTTTGCGGGTTTCCCGATGCTTTCTTTCTCGAGAAAGGTGTCGTGTTCTCCAATGAAGTAGAGGGGAAGGATTCGGATGTCGCCGAGAGTTCCGAAATTTTCTTCGGACGTGCGGATGGCCAAGCCCAGGTTTTTCTCGGCCATCAGGATGCGCAGGCTTTTCATCGAGCCGCTCCGGCCCGACTTCACTTCGATGGGCAACACGCGGCCTCCGAATGCCACGACATAGTCCACTTCGGCGTTGGAATCCCTTGCTTCGCGGTGCCAGTAGAACAGGCGGTTGTCGGTGAAGGGCGAACCGGCCTTTTTCAGTTCGAGCCCGGCGAACATTTCGGCGAGGCGTCCCCGGTTGACGAATTTTTCAGGCGGCTCCGCCACCCATCCGGGGATGTCGAGCCCGCTTTCGCGGAGATAGAGGCCCGTGTCGAGCAGCATGAATTTCCGGCTCTTGGGGGCGAGGTCGCCGCCCAGGGGGATGCCGTTCGCGTTGCAGCAATCGGCACGGACGAGCAACTTGGCGCGTTCCAGAAGATCCGTCGCATGTTTCGACTGGGCATAGGCCAGTCCCGCCAAGGCGTCGGAATAAACGAATTTGGAGCAAGTCTGCCGGACGGCCGACGCAAGGGTGGCCCGCAAGACCTCCGGCGCCAGCCTCGTCTTGTATTTGGCGAAGTCATCCTTGAGCGCGAGAAGGATGTCGTCCTGTTCGCGTTGGGCCGCGAGGTAGCTTTTCGTTTTGACATACTGCTCCACGGCCGCGGGCATCCCCCCGACAATCAGAAACGACTTGAGAAGGTCCAGCAGCTTGGCGTGGACAATTTCGGGAAGCGGCAGGCCAAATCCCGCTTTCCTTGCCCGTGCCAAGGCCGTCCCCGCCCCCATGGCCCCCGCGAACTCCGCGAAAGACAGCGGATGGACGAACAGATTGCGGATGCGCCCGACTCCGAAATCGCTCAACTCCCCGAACACGAACTCCAACAGCGACCCGGCGGCCACGACGTGCAGGGGCTGCATGTCCTCCTGGAAAAAGCGCAAAGCCGAGATGGCGCGCGGGCATTCCTGGATTTCGTCGAGGAACAGGAGCGTCCGTCCCGGGATGACCGGCGTGTCGGTCATCACCTCGATTTGCGCCACGATGGAGCGCACGTCGAGGTCGCCGTCGAACGCTTGGCGGATGCTCGCGTTTTTCTCGAAGTTGATTTCGACATAGTGGTCGAAACCCTCCGCGAGATGCCGCACGGCCGTGGTTTTTCCCGTCTGCCGCGCCCCGCGCAACAACAGCGGTTTGTGCCCCGGATCTGTTTTCCACTCCGCCAGCGCCGCATCGATTTTTCTCGGGATATACATTCTGCCTTCCCTTTCTTTTGCCTGCCGTCGTCATGGATTCTAGCATGCTTGCTTTGAGTTCGCAACGATTAAGCACCGAAAATCGGCATGTAAAATTGAAATGAACACATCAAAATCGGCACATGAAAACTTGCCAAACCAACGAAAAACGGCGAATTCCGTCAAAATGGCAACCGGCGGGGCGCCGGGGGCGCTCCGCCGTGGGGAATCCTTGGGAGGGATCAGCCCATGCCGTCCATGCCGTGGGGGGCGGTGGGAGGGGGCGCCACCTTCTTGGGAATGCCGGCGACGGTGTCGGCGCGGGCAGTATCGTTCAGCGGCTCTCCCCCCTTACTTTCCGGCCCTGAATCCGACCTTGTCCCGCTCCGTGATTTTCCGCAACACGCGGCAGGGGTTTCCCGCGGCCACGACCCCCGGCGGGATGTCGCGGGTCACGACGCTCCCGGCGCCGATGACGGCGTCGTCGCCGATGGTGACTCCGCTGAGAATGGTGCTGCCGCCTCCGATCCACACGCGGTTCCCGACGGTGATGGGTTCGGGAATCAAGGCGCCGGCAATCCGCTCCGCCGGATCCAGCGAATGGTTGGCCGAATACATGCTCACGTGAGGGCCCAGCAGCGTATGGTCGCCGATCGTGATCTGCCCGCAATCGAGGAGCGTGCAGCCGAAATTGATGTAGACGTCGCTCCCGATGGTGATGTTCTTGCCGAATTCGCAGGTGAAGTCCGGTTCCATCCAGACGCGTTCGCCGACCTTCCGGAAGAGTTTCCGCATGATCGCTTGCCGCCGCTCGGTTTCGTCGTCTTCCGTGCGGTTGAATTCCCGGAACAGTTTTTTCGCTTCGACCCTCCGGTTGAACAAGTCCGCGTCGAAATCGTTGCAGATCCGGTGCTCCTGCATTTTGTCCCATTCCGTCATGATTGGTGGTCTCCTTGCTCCCGGCCCGTTTTGATTCCCGGTCTTTCCCCGCGTCAAGGAACGGGACCGCCCTTTTTGGGGATGGCCCGTCAAAATCCGCGGAAAACGACCGGATTCCGCTTTCAAAAGGTCAACTGCCAGACAGGCAACGGGCGTCAAGGGGAAGTCTGGCAGAACATCAACAGGGGGGAATGTAAAGGGAAAAGGAGGAGAGGTAAAGAGAAAAGGGCCACGGGCTACAAGCTCGAACGCGAGGCGGCCCCCGGGGGCGCGGGCGGCTCGCCCGCGGGAATGCTGTTCAACAAGGCGGAGCCGGGGAAGACGCAGGCGGGCCGCCTGCGCCCCCAGGAAGAGACGCGCCTTGCCGCGGCCATGCAGCGGGATTTGCGGCCCGTCGGAAAGGTGATTGCAGAGGCGTTGCAAAACCGCGACTGGGGCGCCGCCAAGAAGCGCCTCGCCGGAATCCTCGGGAAGTGCGGCACCGAAAGCGCCGGGGTCATCGAGGAGGCCATGCGGCAGGACGGAGGGGAAGAAAATCACGCAGAGGCGCAGAGAGACGGAGAAGCGGAGGGGGCGGAGGCCGTTGCGAACACGCAGGCGCGGGGAAAGACCGTGCCAGGGACCAACGAAGGTTCTTTTGCGCCCGGAGACGGGGGCGGCGAGCCGGAGAAGGCTCCCGCCAAGAAGGAGTACAAGCCCGCGGCGAAAGAGGCGGTGGAAAAGTTCCAGAAAGAGCTTCCCAAGGAAATCACGCCGGAGGAGTTCGACAGTCTTCTCACGGCGGGCTTCACGGATGCCGACGGGGCCGGGAACACGGTCAAGTACGGGACGCTGCTACGCGACCACATCGCCGCCGACGGCCGCAACGAGCAAGACCGCGACGCCCAAAAAAACGCCTCGGGGCGGCCGTGGCAATGGTGAGGCAATTGCAGCCGCGGCAGACGGACACGGAGGGCAAGCCAGCGGAGCGCGTGTATGCCGGAATCGTTGACGGCAACGCCTATATCGCGGTCGCGGACGAGCACAACGAAATCGACGCACTGGAAATGGTGTCCTACCGCAGGGGAAAACGCAAGGAGGTGCGCAAGACGCAGTCGGACGCCCGCACCCACTCTTTGAGCAACGTCCCGACCGACCCTCAAAGAGTTCGCCCTACAATTGCACAACCCGCTCCGAAAGGAAAGGAGAAAGCATGAACTGGTGGCTGCAAGGGTGTGAGCAAAAAGTGTAAGGGTTTCAATGGAGGACGGGCAGAAAATGGCCTTGTTTGTTGAAAAACAGTCGAAAATCGCATGTCTATGAAAATATAGACATATCATTTGGCCTTTCGCGGTCGAGGGAGACGCCTGGG
>JAFTAH010000032.1 GCA_017458625.1 Kiritimatiellia bacterium
CGCAGTGGGAGAAGGTGGCGACCCTCACGCTGAACGCGGCGGGCGGCTCCAACGGAACCGCCAAGGTGACGGCAACGGTCGGCAAGCCCATGCCGGCGGCGACCGCGCCGGAACGGGCCGGATATGCGTTCCTGGGATACTTCACGGCGGCCACGGGCGGGACGCAGTACTACACCGCCACGATGGGCAGCGCGCGGAACTGGAACGGAAGCGGCAACAGCTACACGTTCCATGCGCAGTGGGCACGGCAGGCGGTCATCACGCTGGACGCGAACGGCGGATCGAACGGGACCGTCCAGGTGACGGCGGAGGCGGGGCGGGCGATGCCGGCGGCAGTCGCGCCAGTGCGCTCAGGGTACGAGTTCCTCGGCATCTTCGACCAGAAGACGGGCGGGACACAGTACTACACCGCCACGATGGACAGCGCACGGGACTGGAACGGGAGCGGGACGGCCTACACGCTCCATGCGCAGTGGGTGCTGGCCGGGCTGGAGCCGGAGGCGGGCGTGGTGGCGTTCAATGGGCCGGTGGTGGACGGGACGGGCGACCTGGACGTCGGCTGGGCGGCGGTCGATGGCGACGAGGAGACCGCCTGGCAGGGCGAAGGGGATGGCGGCGAATGGAATCTGGCGCTGACGTTCGAGGTGCCGCGCGAGGTCGGCGGCGTGGAGTTGGTGGAGGGCGACACGACGTCCGAGGACGTGGCGCTCTCCCTCAGCGAGGATGGCGAAACGTTCCAAGTCTGGGATGGGATCTCGGCGGCCACCATCCGGCAACTGCTCCTGACGTTCACCGACACGAACGGGGTGCCGCCCAGCCTCCTGGAGGTGCTGCTGCTGCCGCAGGACTAGAGCGAATTAAGAAAATATGTGGCCACATCCATGGTAGGGCCCGACCGCCGGGCGGGCCGTTTCCCAAATTGGTTTTCGGGCCGCCCGGCGGTCGGCCCCGAAAACGGCTACAATATTCTTGAAAATGCTCTAGCAGGCGGCAACGGGGCAGGGGACAACGCCCCTGTGCCCCGAGAGGGGGGGACGGGGAGGGCACGCTACGACAGCAAATGCAGGCGAGACGTCTGCGCTCCCAGGGGGCGATGCTCCAGCGGTTCCGAGGGCGAGACGGCGGCAAAAAGTTTGCAGTTGCGCGAGGGGGGCGGCAAAGGGTAGGATTTGCAGGTTGTCATAGGTCGTCGGAGTCGTCATAGGATTATGCCCCAGAACTGGATCACAGGTGTCAGCTTGCGGAAGGAGCGTCTGGAATGGACGGTCCTCCGCCGTGGCAAGGAGGGGTGGACTGTGGCCCGGCGGGGTGGCGCGGCGCTGGAGGGCCAGCCGCTGGACGGCGCGTTCCTCAAGACCTTGGGGCATCCGTTCATGGGGGCCGTCGTGCTGGGGATGCCGCTGGAGGACGTCCTGCTGCGGGTGGCGACGATGCCTTCGGAAGATCCCGACGAGCTGCTGGGGATGGCGGAGCTCCAGGTCGAGAAGTTCGCGCCCTATCCGCTGGATACGATGGCCTACGGGGCGGAGGCGCTGGCGCCGGAGCCGGATGGGGAGACGCGGCTGGCGATGGTGGCGTCGCGGGAGGAGGCGGTGGAGGCCTATGGGGCGGCGTTCCAGTCCGCGCGAGTCCTGCCGGACCGGGTGGATTTGTCGCTGCTGGGCTGGTGGCAGGGCTTGCAGGCGCGCGGCATCGTGCCGGAAACAGGCCTGTGGCTAGCGGTGCGACTGCTTTCGGACGGCGGCGAGGCCCTGCTGGTAAGGGATGCCAAGCCGGCCCGCGCCTTCGCCATCGAGGCCCCGCCGCTGGCGGAGACTGCCCCCGCCGCCGCCGATGCCCCGGCGGAGACTGGCGATGCCGCAGAAGCCGCTCCTGCCGCCGTGACGCCCAGCGATGTCACGGCGTTGACTGCGCCGGAGGCCGCCTCGCTGCCTTCCTGGGTGGAGGCGTGGACGGAGGAGCTGGCCTACGAGCTGACCGCCGCCGAGGCGGAGGGAGCGGGGGCGGAGGAGGAAGGCCCGGCGAAGGTCCTGCTGGCGACGGAGGCGGCTACGCGGCCGGCGGCAGAGGCCCTGGCAGAGGCCTGGCGCGGCGTGGATGGCATTGCGGCGGTCGAGGTGGCGGCGCTGGACGACTTCCCCCCGGCGTCGGAGGGGCTGGCGCGGCGCTTTGCGGACCCGGCGGTGCCGTTGTCGCTGGATTTGGCCCCCGCCGCATGGCGGGAAGCGGACAAGGAACGGCAGTTCCGGCGTAGTCTGCTCCAGGTGGGCGTGGCGTTTCTGATGGTCTGGGCCGTTGCGCTGGTCGCCTTCCTGACGTGGCTGAACATCCGCCGTTCCACGCTGGCCCGGGCCGAGGCGGAGGCGCAGGCTCTGGAACGGCCCGCCCTGGCCGTCCGCGCGCTCAAGGCGACCCTGAAGGAGCTCCAGGTCTACGCGGACCGTTCGGCCTCACCGCTGGAATGCCTGCGCGCGGTGTCGCTGGCCATGCCGGACGGCATTTCGATGAGCTCCTTCGTCTATGTCAAGGGGCAGGACCTCAAGATTCGCGGCGACGCCGAGGAGGCCCAGCGCGTCTACGATTTCGTCTCCGAGCTCGAAAAGTGCGGTCTGTTCCCCGTGGTTCACAATGACGCCATGAACACGCGCGCAGGACAGCGGCAGACGGCCTTCTCGCTGACGGCGTACCTGCCGGGCTCGACCAACGCTGCCGAGGCGGTTTCGGCCCCTGCCGCCGCGCCCGGCACGGGAGGTGCCTCATGAAGATGCCGCGCCGCGAACTGGGCCTGCTGGTCGTGACGCTGGCGGTGGTGGTGCTGGCCGTCACCTACATGGTGCTCGAACCGTCCATCGACGAATTCAGCCAGTACGGCGAGCGTCGCGCGGAAATCGACAAGCGCGTCGCCATCGCCCAGCACCTCCTCGATTCCCGCCCGCAGGTCGAGCAGGATGTCCAGGACTTCCTCGACGGCCTCCCTAGCTATCCGGAAGGCCGCAAGCCCGATTCCTCGCTCATGCCCGCCCTCGAAGCCCTGGCCGGCGGGCTGCTCACCCGTCGCGAGATTGGCGATGAGGAGCTTTCCGAAACCGTCCGCAACCTCTACGAGACCGCCATCACCTGCCAATGGGAGGGGGGGCTCGACCTCCTGGTCAAATTCCTCTATGACCAGCAGGCCCAGGGCGTCGCCAGCGACATGCGCCAGCTTTCCATCCAGACGGGTGGCTCCTCCGGGGGCTCCGCCGCCAAGAAGGGCCGCATCTCCGGCCGATTCACCATCCACTACGCCTACCGCCACACCCCCACAGAGGGCGGCTCCGCCACCGCCAGCACCCCTTGAAAGCCGACGAAAACCATCATTTCCGACACCAACGTTCCACCCTTTACCGACCAGGCCACCGCTTAGCGAATCCACGAACATGACCCCTCCGGGGACAACACCATGACGATGACGAAACACGTTCCACTTCCCTCCTTCCGGATGCCGCTCGGGCGGCATCTCCGGGCACTGGCCCTGCTGCTGGCGGTGCTGATGGCGCTTCCCGCCGGCACGCTGGCCCAGGATGGCTCGTCCCGCGCCGAGTCCGTCGCCGACTCCACCCGGGCCCGCATCCGTGCCGCCCGCGAGGCCCGCCGCGCCGGCCGTCCCTTGCCCGGCCGCCCCGTCGTCGATGACGAGGAGGATGAAGCGGAAGACGACTCGGACGCCCCCGCCAATGCGCCCATCACCGCCCGGTCTTTCACTCCGGACTCGCCCATCCAGCCCGCCGGCACCAACTCCGAAGGCGAGGAGCTCTACACCCTCAACCTCAAGGACGCTCCCCTCGACCTCCTGCTGGAGAACTACTCCCGCATGACGGGCCGCACCATGATCAAGGCTCCGGGCGTCAACGGCACCTTCACCTTCAAGGCCTACGTCTCCAACGGCCGCTCCGAGCTCACCCGCGCCGAGATGATCCAGGCCATGGACGCCCTCCTGACCATGAACAACATCTCGCTGGTGCCCCTCGGGAACCGCTTCTACCGTGTCGTTCCCATCGGCAACGCCCCCAACGAGGGCATGGTGCTCACCGAGGCCGAGCTGCTGCAGCAGGACATGCAGTCCGATGCCTTGCTGCGCCTCATCCTCCCGCTCAAGTACCTCGACATGGAGGATGCCGCCAACATCGTCCAGCCCATGCTCCATTCCTTCGGCAAGGTCCAGCGCCAGGACCGCATCCGGTCGCTGATGATCATCGACACCGCCGCCAACCTCAAAATCATCCTTGACGTCCTCAAGATGGTCGACCAGCCCACCGAGCTCAACGTCGAGACCCGCATCTACCAGATCAAGCACGCGAAGGCCTCCGACATTGCCGCGCGCCTCAACGAGCTGGTCAGCGACTCGCAGGAGGGGCAGAAGGAGCAGACGCCGGTCGTCCGGGCGCCCGGCACGCGCCGCTATCCCGACATGACCCGCGCCCGCCGGCCCTTGCCGCCGGAGGATGCCGCCGCCGAGGCTGCCGCCTCCGCCGCCGCCCAGGCCAAGGAGATGGCCGAGAAGGGCATCATCACCGGCAAGGTCAAAGTGCTCGTCGACGAACGCACCAACATCATTATTGTCATCAGCAACCCGCTCAACTTCACCTTCTTCGACCAGATCGTCAACGTCCTCGACGTCGAGGTCGACCCCGAGGTGACTGTCGAGGTCGTCAACCTCGAGTTCGCCGATGCCGAGGAGATGGCGTCGCTGCTCAACGACTTCATCGGGGCCGCTCAGGACGACGACAAGACCACCCCCTCTTCCCAGGGGGCCACACCCGGCGAACCTTCCAATGAACGCTCCCGCGCCCTCTCCGACGTCGCCGAGGCCCGCGCCGCCGCCGCCAACCGCATTCGCGCCACCGCCGGCGAGGCCGCCGCCACCCGTATCGGGCAGCTCTCCAGCAACACCAAGATTCTCGCCGACACCCGCACCAACACCATCCTCCTGATGGGCACCAAGGGCGACATTGCCGCCCTCCAGGAGGTCATCAAGAAGGTCGACATCATGCTCGCCCAGGTGCTCATCGAGGCCGTCATCCTGGAAGTGACCCTCAACGACTCCTCCGACACCGGCGTCAGCTGGCTCCAGAAGTCCATGACGGCTTACAACACCCGGATTTCCGGCAATGGCACGCAGATCAAGACGCCCGTCGTCAGCTGGGGTGGCGCCTTCAATGGCTCCGGGGGCAGTGGCTCCGACTCCTCCGCCTACTACGGGGATTCCGTCAGGCGCGGCTTCTCCTCCCCCAGCGGGCTCACGTATCTCTTCAGCTTTGCCGAGCTCAACATCGACGCAGTGCTTTCCATGGTGGCGCAGTCCTCCGAGACCCGCGTGCTGGCGACTCCCGTTATCCTCACCACCGACAACACCGAGGCCTCCATCATGTCCGGCGAGCAGGTGCCCATCCGCACGGGCTCGTCGTCTTCCGGCAGCGGCTACTACTATTCCGACTACCAATACAAGGACGTCGGCATCCAGCTCAAGGTCAAGCCCCGCATCAACCCGTCCCGCTACGTGACGCTCGAAATCACCCAGAACGCCGATACGCTCGGCACCCAGGTCGACATGGGCGAGGGCGCGGGCGTCCAGTACTCCATCAACAAGCGTGAAATGACCGCCTCCGTCTCCGTCCCCAGCCGCTCCACCATCGTCCTGGGCGGCCTCGTCCAGACCATGGCCAGCCGGGGCAACACGCGCATCCCGATTCTGGGCTCCATTCCGCTCCTCGGCGCGCTCTTCCGCAGCAACAGCAAGGAGAACACCCGCACCGAACTGCTGGTCCTCATCACCCCCTACGTCCTCGTGACCCCCGACGAGGCCCGCGCAGAGACTGAACGACTCCACGCCGCCAGCAACGTCTCCGCCGAAGACTGGTACCGGGGCTGGTCCGACTCCACCCTGGCGCCGTTCTCGCCCGCCGACCTCACGGCCGAGCGCGATGCCCGCAATGCCGCGGCCGCCAAGCGCCGCCGCGAGCAGTGGAAGGCCGCCGCCGAGCAGTACGCGCCCGCCGCTGCCACCAACAACAACGCCGAGGCCGCCTCGGGGGACGCGGGCACCGCCGCGTCCGCCGGGGATGAGGCCGCCCCCGTCCTCATCCTCTCGCCCGACGACCCCTCCTTCGACGTGCCCATGGCTGACCCCACCATCGCCGACCCCGCCGAATACTCGCGCGCCGTCCAGGACATGATGGAGACGCCTGCCGCGCCGCTGGCCACCGATGTGCCGGACTCCGCCGCACCTTTCGCCGTCGACCCTGCCGGACAGGCCCCCTCCGATACGCTGGTCGCCGCCGCGGCCGCCTTTGCCGCCGGTGACCACGCCGAGTCGCCCGAGATTCCCGCGTCCGAGGGCGCCGCCGCCACCCCGGCCATCGCCCCGGCGAGTGCGCCGGGCGCCTTGGACGACAACGTGGACCAGCCGGCCGAGAAACCATCCCGCCGCTCCTCACGTCGCCGCCCGGCCCTGCTGTCGACTCGCAAGGAGTCCACCGACTCCTCCGCCGAATATCCCTCCATGTTTCCCGCACCGAACGATGACTAGAGCGGGTCCATGAGGAGCCCACGCATGCGTCCGCAAGACATGTCCCGCGAAACCCTTGCCAGCGGCCTGGGGTTTATCCTCCTCAGTGCCGGCAGTGCCATCGGCATCGGCAACGTCTGGAAGTTCCCCTGGCTCTGCGGCCAGAATGGCGGGGCCTGGTTTGTGCTCGTCTACCTGTTTTTCCTCGTCATCCTGGGGCTTCCCGTCATGACGATGGAATTCGCGGTTGGCCGGGCCGCCCATCGTAGTCCCATTGGCATGTTCCAGGCCCTGGAGCGGCCCGGCGAACGCTGGCACTGGTGGGGCTGGGTATGCCTGGCGGGCTCGACGCTCCTGATGATGTTCTACACGACCGTCTCCGGCTGGATGCTGCTCTACTTCTGGAAGCTCGCGAACGGCACCTTTTCCGGCCTCGACGCCCTGGCGGTGAAGCAGGCTTTTGGCGCCTGTCTGGCGGATCCCGTCCAGCAGGTCTGCGCGATGGCGGTCGTTGTCGCGGCTGGCTTCGGCGTCTGTGCTCTGGGCCTGCGTGGCGGCCTCGAACGCACCACCAAGTGGATGATGCTGGGGCTGCTGGCGATCATGGCCGTGCTCGCCGGGCACAGCCTCTCCCTCGACGGTGCCTTCTCCGGCCTTGCCTTCTACCTCCGTCCCAGTGCCGCCATCGTCCGCGAAGTCGGTCTCTGGAAAGTCATCGTCAACGCCATGAACCAGGCCTTTTTCACCCTCTCCCTGGGCATTGGCTGCCTGGCCATCTTCGGCTCCTACATCGGCCGTGACCACAGCCTGCCGTCCGAGAGCGTTCGCATTACCGCCCTGGACACCGCCGTTGCCCTCATCTCCGGGCTCATCATCTTCCCGGCCTGCGCCTCCTTTGGCGTCGAGGCGGACGCCGGCCCCAGCCTCATCTTCGTCACCCTCCCGAACATCTTCTCCCATCTGCCCCTCGGACGCCTCTGGGGCGCGTTGTTCTTCGTCTTCCTGGGTGCGGCCGCCTTCACCACGGTGCTGGCCACCTTCGAGAACCTGGTCGCCTGCGTGAAGGAGCTCACCGGCTGGTCGCGGCCCGTCGTCTGCGCGGTCGACTTCGTGGTCTTGTTGCTGCTCTCCCTGCCCTGCGCCTTGGGGTTTAACCTGTGGGCCAACTTCCAGCCTTTCGGGGCGGGCTCGGGGGTCCTCGACCTCGAAGACTTCATCCTGTCCAATCTCCTGTTGCCGATTGGTGCGCTGGTCTTCATCCTTTTCTGCGCCACCCGCTGGAAGGCCTACCTCGCCGAAGCCAACGCGGGCCGTGGCTTCCACTTTCCTGCCGACGGCCTGCTGGGGCGTCTCTTCCGTGCCTACTGCACTTGGCTTCTCCCCCTCCTGGTCCTGGCGCTACTTCTCATCGGTCTCTGGACCAGGTTCGCCTGCTAGAGCAGTTTGCGAAAATGTGTGGCCGCAAGGTTCGGAGGTGCGACATCCTGTCGCGCCCAAATTAACCGTATCTCTTTGGGATTTACCCCCAGAGGAGGCGTGGATTGGCGAGATTTTTTGGAAATGGCTGAAAATTTGTCTTGTGTGCGCCGTTTTGCCGTGCCAGAATACATGGGTAAACAACCCATAACAAGGAGTCCGAAC
>JAFTAH010000033.1 GCA_017458625.1 Kiritimatiellia bacterium
GCCGATGTATTCGGCCGTGGCCATTCTCGACATGTTGCTCATTCCTCCATTCTAACAGAGTGTCCAGTATTTGACCAACGGGCCCCGTCTCACTTCCGACCCATTCGCCAAAGAGTGTCCGTTACTATGACCAACTGCGCTGGATTGCATCCCCTGCGTTTTTTTCTCCCCCGCGCGGCGCGCATGTGCTAGTTTTCCCCTATCCACCATCCCTCTTTCCCCAGGAGCACCCATGAATTCCAGCGACTTCGAAAAACTTGGCGTCTTCTTCCTCGGCCGTCCCGTCGACCCCGCCACCGGCAATCGCGCCGACGCCCCCTACCTCCTCGACGCCGAAGACCTCACCACCCACGCGCTCTGCCTCGGCATGACCGGCTCCGGCAAGACCGGCCTCGGCATCGGCCTCCTCGAAGAGGCCGCCATCGACGGCATCCCCGCCCTTGTCGTCGACCCCAAGGGCGACCTCGGCAACCTCCTGCTCCAGTTCCCGGAGCTCCGCCCCGCCGACTTCCGTCCCTGGGTCGACGAGGACCAGGCCCGTCGCGAAGGCATTACTCCCGACCAGCTCGCCACCAACACCGCCGCCGCCTGGGCCTCCGGCCTCGCCAAGTGGGGCCAGGACGGCAACCGCATCCGCCGTCTCGCCGCCGCCGCCGACTTCGCCATCTACACCCCGGGCTCTCCCGCCGGCCTCCAGCTCTCCATCTTCTCTGCCCTCAACGCCCCCTCCCCCGCCATCCGGCAGGACCCCAACACCTTCCGCGACTCCGTCTCCGCCGCCGTCGCCAGCCTTCTCGCCCTCGCCAATCTCTCCACCGACCCCCAGTCTCCCGCCTTCATCTTCCTCTCGACCCTCTTCACCCGCGAATGGTCCAAGGGCGTCGACCTCCGTCTGGAATCGCTCATCGGCCTCGTCCAGAACCCCGAGCTCGATTACATCGGCGTCCTCTCCCTTGACGCCGTCATCTCGCCCAAGGAGCGCCAGACCCTCGGCAAGAAGCTGAACGCCCTCCTCGCCTCCCCGTCCCTCGCCGCCTGGAACCAGGGCGAGCCCCTCGACATCCAGCGCCTCCTCTACACCCCGGACGGCCGCCCCCGTGTCAGCATCATCTCCATCGCGCACCTCGCCGAGGAGGAGCGCATGTTCTTCACCACGCTTCTCCTCACCTCCGTCGTCGCCTGGATGCGCCAGCAGCCTGGCACCTCCAGCCTCCGCGCCCTCTTCTACATGGACGAGATCTTCGGCTACTTCCCGCCCTCCTCGAACCCGCCCTCCAAGGCCCCCATGCTGACCCTCCTCAAGCAGGCCCGCGCCTTCGGCCTCGGCATCGTCCTCGCCACCCAGAACCCCGTCGACCTCGACTACCGCGGCCTCTCCAACATCGGCCTCTGGATGATTGGCCGCCTCCAGACCGAGCGCGACAAGAAGCGCCTCATCGACGGCCTGGTCGGCGCCGAAGCCGTCGATGGCCTCGACCGTGTCGCCCTCGGCGAACGCCTCGCCGCCCTTCGCAAGCGTGAATTCCTCATCCGCAACGTCCACACCAGCAACCTCCAGCTCATCGAGTCCCGCTTCTGCCTCTCCTACCTCCGCGGCCCCCTCGCCCTCCCCGAGATCGAACGCCTCATGGCCCCGCGCAAGCCCGCCGCCGATGGTGCGTCCCCCGAGGCCGCCGGCGCCACGCTCGCCCCGGCCCACGCCGCCGCGACGGCGCCCGTGCCCGCCGCCGATGCCGCCCCCCTCCTCCTGCCTGCCGGCATCCGCCAGCAGTACTACCTCCAGCCCCTCGAGCAACTCGCCCTGCCCCCCACCGGAACCCCCGAGGCCGCCACTCCCGGAGTCCCCCTCCTCCCCGGCGCGGCCCAGTCCCCCGCCGCCGCCCCCGTCTACCTCCCCTACATCCTCGCCACCGCCCGCGTCCACTACGCCGATGCCCGCAAGGCCATCGACTTCTGGCGCGACACCTTCCACCTCATCCCCGTCGCCGAGGACGGCACCCCCGACTGGTTCGGCATCCGGGCCGTCGCGGACGAAGGCCTCTCCGACCCCGCCCCCGCCGCCACCTACGCCTTCCGCCCCGCCCCCCTCACCGAGCAGAAGACCTACGACCGCATCAAGTCCAATTTCACCCGCAACCGCAGCCTCTGGGCCGCCCTGCCCCTCGCCAGCGTCCCCTCCCTCAAGCTCTATGCCCGCCCCGACGAATCCGACGGCGACTTCCGCATCCGCGTCGCCCAGACCCTCCGCGAGAACCTCGACGCCGCCAAGGCCAAGCTCGCCGACAAGCATGCCGACAAGTATGCCGCCATCGACGAGAAGATCCGCAAGGCCGAGGCCAAGGTGGAAACCGAGGAGGCCCAGTCCTCCTCCGTCGGCGCCAGCATCGTGGCCGGCCTCGGACGCGCCCTGGTCTCCCTGCTGCTCGGCCGTAAGTCCAGCGCCATCACCGGCGGCCTCTCCGCCATCACCGGACGCTCCCGCAAGAGCAAGAAGAACCTGGACATCGCCCACGCCAAGGAGACCCTCGAATCCCTCCGCCAGCAGCGCACCGACATCGAAACCCGTTGCGCCGCCGAACTCGCCGACATGGCCGCCAAGTTCGACCCCACCGCCCATCCCCAGGTCCCCTTCACTCTCACCCCCAAGGAATCGGATATCCTCAACCTCCAGATTTCCCTCGCCTGGATCCCCCGCGCCTAGCGCACGTCATCAACAGAGTTTCTTTCGTCGTCGACAAGCGGCGCAAGCGGGAGCTCTTCTGGGGGCATGATGCACGCCGCATCCACCTTCCCGTCCGGGCCGAACCGCACCCCTTCGGCTTCGAGCAGGCGGCGCTTCCGGGCGATTTCCCGGCCCGTGACGTCCCCGTTGTAGCCCCCCAGCGAGCCGTCCGCTGCGATGACACGATGGCAGGGCACGTCCGGCGCAAACGGATTGGCCCGCAACGCCTGCCCCACCGCCCGGGGCGACCGGCACCCAATCCGCCGTGCCAGTCCGCCATACGTCTCCACCCGTCCCCGCGGAATCTCCAGCAGGGCAAGATACACCCGTTTGCGGAACTCCGTGAGCTCCGCTCCCCGAATCCTCTGCCCCCAGCCACCGTCTTTCAGCCTCATCGCTTTCCCTGCCATCGATCGTCCCCACCATTCTGCCACCCCTTCCCCCGCCGTGCAACCCGAACCCATGCCCCCCCCTAAAACCGAAATCCCCTTTTGTTTTCCGTAATCTCACAGCACTTTCCTGCCCCCTGCCCTCCCCACAATTCTGTAATTCTGTTGAATCCCCTCCCGCCTGTCGCCCGTCCCCCGTCCCCATCAACCCCTCGCGCCGGAAATGCGTCAGGCACCCGTGGCGACTCGCCGCCGAAGCTGGCCGCAGGCACCATCGACTCCCTTGCCCTTGGACTCGCGGAGCGTCGCCTCGATGCCATTGCGCGCGAGCCGGCGCAGAAAGGCGTTGATGGTCTCGCGGGCGGGGGCTACCCCGTCGAAGCCCTCGACGGGACTCAGCGGAATCAGATTGACCCGGCACGGAAACGCCCGGAGGTGCGCGGCCAGCTCGTCGGCGTCGCGCGGACGGTCGTTGATGCCGGCCACCAGCGTATATTCGAAGGTGATGATGCGGCGGGTCTTCGCAGTGTAGTCCGCGCATGCCGCCAGCAGCTCGTCCAGGGGCCACCGCCGCTCGACGGGCATCAGCCGCCGCCGGAGCTCGCCGGAGGGCGCGTGGAGCGAGACGGACAGCTCGACCTGAAGTCCTTCGCCCGCCAGCCGCCGGATGCCGGGCACGACGCCGCAGGTGCTGAGGGTCATCTTGCGGGCGCCAATGCCGAGCCCGTCCGGCGCATTGAGGATGCGAATGGCCCGCAGCACCTCGTCGTAGTTGTCGAACGGCTCGCCCATGCCCATGAAGACGAGGTTGTCGGGCCGCACGCCCCCTTGCAGCGCCGTCACGAGGTGCACCTGGCCGACGATCTCTCCGGCCTGCAGCGACCGCGCGAATCCGCTCTTCCCCGTCGCGCAGAACGCGCACCCCATCTTGCACCCGACCTGGGTGGAGACGCACACCGTCACCCGCCCCTTGCCGCCCGGTATGCGGACGGTTTCGACGGTCTCGCCGTCGAACAGCCGCAACAGCCACTTGGTGGTGCCCGTCGCATCGGCCGATTCCTTGAGCGGCGCGACGGCCCCCACCTCGTAGCCGCGCCCCCGGAGCGCTTCCCGCAACCGCGCCGGCAGATTGCAGGGCGCGTCCCACGACAGCGCATGCGTCTTCTGGAGCCAGTCCCAGAGCTGGCGGCCCCGGAACGCCTTTTCGCCCGCCTCCAGGCACAGGGCTTCCAGCTCGTCCTGGCGCAGGCCCTGGAGGAGTACGGTCGCCGTCACGGCCCTATTCGGCGCGGCGCACGGACTCGATGACGACGGGCGTCAGGGGCACATCGCCCATGCCGGCGACATGGCCCGTCGGCACGCCCTTGATGGCGTCGACCACGTCCATGCCCTCGATGACCTCGCCAAAGACGCAGTAGCCGAAGCCCTGCTGCGTCGGGGCGCGGAAGTCCAGGAACGCGTTGTCGACCACGTTGATGAAGAACTGGCTGGTGGCGCTGTCGACGACCATGGTGCGGGCCATGGCGATGGTGCCGCGCCGGTTCTTCAGCCCGTTCATGGCCTCGTTCTTGATGGGCGCGCGGGTGGGCTTCTGGCGCATGTTCTGGTCGAAGCCGCCTCCTTGGATCATGAAGTTGTTGATGACGCGGTGGAACAGCGTGCCGTCGTAGTGTCCCTCGTCGACGTAGGCCAGGAAGTTCTGGACGGTCAGAGGTGCCTTGGCGGCATCGAGCTGAATCTTGATGACGCCTTTGCTGGTGGTCATGATGACGATATCGTTCATGGGAATGGACTCCTGTGGGGCTGTTTCCAAGTCGGGGGTGGCTTCGGCGGGGGGGGCTTCGGCGGCAGGCTCGTCCGCCCAGACGGCGAACGGCAGGGCCAGGAGCCCCCAAAAGGCGCAAACGGAGGCGGCAAGATGGAAAAAGCGGTTCATGATATCCTCCCAAGCTAGTGGAGAAGCAGGTCGCCGCCGCGGGGCTCGCCCCCCGGGCCGCCCAGGCCGCCGAGCCCGCCGCCCAAGGGCGGCACGTCGCGGCCTGGCACGACAATCTGCGAGGCCTGTTCCCGCTGCATGGCCTCCAGCTCGGCACGCAGCTCCTTCATCGCGGTCTCCAACGCGGGCCCGAAGCCGGCCACGGCCTGTTCCAGCGTCTCGGCCCCTTCCACGCGTCCGCTCAGCGGCAGCACACCGCCCGGCGTCATCACCTGGGTGCTGGCCGTGAAGATGGGCTTGCGGCTGGGATCGTCGGCCCCGGATGCCGTCACGGGGACGAGCTTGCGGATCTGGCCGCTATGGAGGTCGGTGTAGAGTTCCTCGCGGTAGAGGCTGGACGTGTCGATTTGGACTTCGGAGAGTGATTTCTGGGCCATGACGTGATTCCTTCCGTAGGTTTTTCAGGGTGACAAAAGGGGGGCACGCGGTCAATGCTCTTCCCACAGGCGATCGCCGAGCCGCCGCAGGGCGCGATCCCGTAGCTGCCGGACGCGTTCCCGGGAAATCTGCAATTCCGCCGCCAGCTCGTCGAGGGTCGTCCGCTGGTGTTCCAGCCCGGGCTTCTCGTCAAACCCTGCCCAGACGCGCAGAATGCGCTGGTCGCGCGGCGGCAGCTCGTCGAGGTGGGCCATGAGCTGCTCGACCATGTAGCGGCGGTCGGCTTCCTCGTGCGGCAGCATGACCTCGGCGGCCAGCTTGTCGCCGAGCGTGGGGACAATGCCATCCTCGTCGGGTTCGCCCACCGGCTGATCCAGCGAGAGCGGCCGCTCGGCCATGCGCATCAGTTCTCGCACCCGCTCGACGGTGACGGCCGCCGCGCCCGGTTTGTGCCGCCGCTGCTCGGCCGTGAGATAGGCGGCCAGCTCGGCCTCCGTCGGCTCCTTCTCGCACCGCATGCGGAGGGTCTCCTGCGCCTGGCGGAGATGCCCGATGGCATGTTCCAGACGCTCCGGCAGCTTGATCAGATGCCCCTTCTTGACGAGCGCGCGGCGGATGGCCTGCTTGATCCAGCAGCCCGCCACGCCGGCGAACGGCTTGTCGCCGTCCGGGTCGAACTTCTCGACGGCCTTCATGAGGCCGATCGTCCCCTCGCTGCACATGTCGTCCACCCCCAGCGCCACGGTACTCCGCTTGGCGAACACGTTCGCCCAGTAGAACACCAGCGCGATGTTCTGGACAATCAGCTGGTCGCGGGCTTCCTGGTCACCGTTCCGCATGGCCCGGACCAGACGCCGGTTCTCCTGCTCCCGAGCCTGCGTGTTCCGCGGCAGGTGCTCCGTCGCGGGAACATGCCACGACAGGCCGAACTCCGCATCCCAGGCGCTGGCGCCGCTGCCCGCCGGCGCGTCGGCCTCCGCCGCCGCTTCGGCCAGCGCCTGCAAGTCGAGCGCCTCCAGCTCCTCCCGGTCGTCGCTTCCGGAGCTCCGCGCCATGATGTCTTGATCGTACGTGTCCATGTCGCGCGCATTCTCCTCTCCGACGCCCCGTTATTCAAGAATAAATCGGCACAACACCGCGAAAGGGGTGTGAGCAAAGAGTGTGAGGTACGGGCGATTGCCCTGGGGGCGCGGGCGGCCCGCCCGCGATGTTCCCTGGGAAGCCCCCTTGGTAAACCGTTCTCCCGCCATCCTTTGGATTTTCGCGGGCGGGACGCCCAAGCGGCGGGGACTCCCCCGC
>JAFTAH010000034.1 GCA_017458625.1 Kiritimatiellia bacterium
CGCCGATGTATTCGGCCGTGGCCATTCTCGACATGTTGCTCATTCCTCCATTCTAACAGAGTGTCCAGTATTTGACCAACGGGCCCCGTCTCACTTCCGACCCATTCGCCAAAGAGTGTCCGTTACTATGACCAACTGCGTCCGTGGGTGAGGAGAACTACACACTTGCCGGGAGGGGGGGGGGCGAGTATGCTTGTGGGACGTTCCCGAGGAAGAGGGACATGGAAGGTATGGACGAGATGAAGCATCATTTTCACAAGAAGCACGGGCAGGACGAGGGAAAAGTGGCGCAGGAGGGAGCGTCGGCGCAGGCGGCGGAGACCGAGGCCAAGGCGTCGGCGGGGGACGAGGAGGCGGCCCCGTCGGAGGCGCGTGACGCCGGAACCGAGGGGACGGACGCGGGGGGCGCGGCGGAGGAGACGAAGGAAGTGGCGTCCGAGGCCGAAGAGGGCGAGGAGGCGGCCCCGTCGGAGGCCGAGGTGCTGAAGGGGCGGCTGCTGCGGTTGCAGGCGGACTTCGAGAATTTCAAGAAGCGGCAGCTGCGCGAGCGCCAGGAGTGGATCGCGAGCGCCAGTGCGGAGGTGCTGAAGGAGCTGCTGCCGGTGCTGGACAACTTCGAGCGGGGGATTCAGTCGGCATCCGGGAAGCCGGAGAACGCGGCGTTGCTGGAAGGGTTCTCGCTGGTGTTCGGGCAGCTGATGGGGGTGCTGGCGAAGGCGGGGGCGGAGGAGATTCCGACGGAGGGGAAGGCGTTCGATCCGACGTTGCATGAGGCCATCACGTCGATGCCGTCGGCGGAGGTGCCGGAAGGGCAGATCCTGGTGGTGACGCGGCGGGGGTACACGCTGGGAGGCAAGGTGCTGCGGGCGGCGCAGGTGGTGGTGTCGTCGGGGGCGCCGGAAGGGGCGGCGGAGGGGGCGGCGGCCGCCGCGGTCGCGGCAGAGGCTCCGGCAGCGGCGGCGGAGGGTGAAGAGGGGAAAACGTCCGCCGAGTAGGGGGCGGCGACGGTCGACACGAAATGTTTATCCATAAAGGCGCATCATGAGCACGAAACGCGACTGCTATGAAGTCCTCGGCGTGGCCAAGACGGCCAGCGTGGACGAGATCAAGAAGGCCTATCGCAAGCTGGCGATGAAGTACCATCCGGACCGGAATCCGGGGGACAAGGAGGCGGAGGCGAAGTTCAAGGAGGCGACGGAGGCGTACGAGGTCCTGTCGAATCCGGAGAAGCGCAAGCTGTACGACCAGGGGGGCGGCTGGGACGCGTTCGAGCATGGGTTCGGCGGGGCCGGCGGGGGCGGGATGAACATGAACGATGCGCGGTCGATCTTCGAGGCGCTGTTCGGGGGACTGGGCGGCATGGGCGGCGGGGGAGGTTTTGGCGGATTCTCGGAGTTCTTCACGGGCGGGGGGAGAGGGCGGGCGCGCGACCCGAACGGTCCGGAGGAGGGGGGCGATGCGCGGATCGAGATGGAGCTGTCGTTCGAGGAGGCGGTGTTCGGGGTGCACAAGGAGTTCCGGGTGACGCTGGGGGCGGACTGTCCGGAATGCAACGGGACGGGGGCGTCGTCGGGGTCGAAGCGGGAGCCGTGTCCGGACTGCCATGGGACGGGGCAGCGGGTGACGAGCAACGGGTTCTTCCAGGTGCGGCAGCCTTGTGCACGGTGCCACGGAACGGGGCAGTTCATCCGGCATCCGTGCCGGCGGTGCGGCGGGACGGGGCGGGTGCGGTCGCCGTCGACGATTGGCATCAACATTCCGGCGGGGCTGGACGACGGGTCGCAGCTGCGGCTGCCGGGGAAGGGGGAGGCGGGGTATCGCGGGGGGCCGGCGGGAGACCTCTACCTGGTGATCCGGGTGCGGCCGAGCGAGATTTTCGAGCGGGACGGGCTGGACATCCACTGCATGGTGCCGATTCCGTTCCACATCGCTGCGAACGGGGGCAGCGTGAACGTGCCGACGCTACGGGGGGACGTGCCGCTGGCGATTCCGCCGGGGACGACGCACGGGCGGACGTTCCCGCTGCGGGGGCTGGGCGTGGTGGACAAGCGGCATAACCGGACGGGGGACCACATCGTGCATGTCGCCATCGAGACGCCGACAGGGTTGTCGAAGAACTCGCGGGACCTGCTGGCGGCATTCGGGGCGAGCATCAACGAGAGCAATCAGCCGGCGCTGGCGCGGTTGCGGCGGCAGGCGGAAGCCTTCCAGAAGCGGCGGGCCGACCTGGAGGCGAAGGCGAGGTAGAACGAGGGGAGGGGGGGAGGAGGGAGCGGCAGGTCTGGGCGAAGGGGGGGAAGAGGGAGGTGGCGGCGGTCTGGAGGGAGGATTCCAGGGTGCGGTAGGCGGCGAGGAAGGCGTGGGCGGCCGGGGTGAGGGTGGCCCCGCCCCGATTGGCGCCGCCGCGATGGCGGAGGACCAGGGGAAAGCCGAGCTCGCGTTCGAGGCGCTGGAGGATGTGGAGGGCCTTGACGTAGGAGAGGTTCATGGCGCGGGCGGCGGCCTGGATGGAGCCGAGGGCGTCGATGCCGTCGAGGAGCTCGCAGAGGCCGCGGCCGAAGAACTCTTCGCCGGCGTCGTTGGCGAGGGTGAGGCGGAGGCGGAAGTTCACGGGGGGGAGGGGGGGCTAGGCGTCGGCGAGGGAGCGGAGAAGGGGGCCCCATTCGGCCTTGGCGCGTGCCATGGCGCGGCCGCGGTGGCTCATGGAGTTCTTGATCTCGGGGCCGAGCTCGGCAAAGGTCTGGGTCTCGCCTTCGGGGATGAAGAGGGGGTCGTAGCCGAAGCCGGCGGCGCCGTGACGCTCGGTGGCGATGTGTCCGGGGCAAAAGCCCGACACGGTGCGGACATCGCCGTCCGGACTGGCCAGGGCGGCCACGCAGCGGAAGCGGGCGGTCCGTTTTTCGGGGGGGACGTCGGCAAGGGCGGCGAGGAGCTTGTCGTTGTTGCGAGCGTGGTTGCAGGGTTCGCCGGCGTAGCGGGCGGAATGGACGCCGGGAGCGCCGCCGAGGGCGTCGACCTCGAGGCCGGAATCGTCGGCGAGGGCCCACATTCCGCTGGCCTGGGCAAGCTCGACGGCCTTCTTTCTGGCGTTGGCCTCGAAGGTGTCGCCGTCCTCGACGGGCTCGGGCAGGTTGGGCACGTCGGCGGCGGAGAGGAAGTCGATGGGGAAGTCGGCGAAGATCTCGCGGATTTCATCGATCTTGTGGCGGTTATGGGTGGCGAGGAGGATTTTCATGGGGTGGCCTTGGGGAGAGGAGTGAAAACTAGAGATTTCTAGAAAAGTCTAGAGATTTCCAGGAGAACTCGAAAAGATGAATCAGTCAACCATCCTCCGTTCGAGGCGGTGGGAGATGCTGGTGAGGATTTCGTAGGAGATGGTGTGGTCGAGGGCGGCGAGCTCGTCGGCCCAAATGGAGGCGTCGCGCTGGCGCCCGATGAGGACGGCTTCGTCGCCGACCTTGACGGCATCGGCGGAGGGGCCGGCGGCCTCGGTGGCGTCGACGATGAGCCAGTTCATGCTGACGCGTCCGGCGACGGGGCAGCGGACGCCGTTGAGGAGGACGGGGGCGCGATTGGCGAAGGAGCGGCGGTAGCCGTCGGCGTAGCCGACGGAGAGGGTGGCGAGCACGGAGGGGCGGGCGGCGGTCCAGGTGGCGTCGTAGCCGCAGTGGAAGCCGGCCGGCACGCGCTTGACCTGGACGACGCGGGTCTTCCACGAAAGGATGGGGGCCGTGGCGAAGCGGCCACCGGGCACGTTGGCGGTCTCGTAGCCGTAGAGAGCGATGCCGACGCGGACGGCGTCGTGGTCGGCGGACGGCAGGAGCAGCGCCGCACGCGTGGCGGAGGTGTGGCGGAAGAGGGGGCGTCCGGCGGCGGCCTCGAGGACGGTCCCGGCCAGCTGGAACTTGCGGAGCTGGGTGGTGGCCCAGGCCGGATCGCTCTCGGGCTCGACCTTGGCAAAGTGCATGCAAAGCCCCTGCACGTCCAAGGCAGGAAGCTTCAGGACGTCGACGGCGTCGGGGAGCTGGTCGGGGCAGACGAAGCCGAGGCGTCCCATGCCGGTGTCGAGCTTGAGGTGGACGGGAAGCGGAGCGCCGCCTGCCGCCAGAGCGGCCCGCGACAGCTCCTGCGCGTGTTCCGTCGAAACGACCGCCGATGTGATGCCGGCCTGGCGAAGCCTCGGGATGTCGGCGGCCGTGGCGCGGCCGAGGAGGAAGATGAGGTCGGCGTCCGGCACGGTGGCACGGATTTCCTCGCCTTCGGCGACGTAGGCCACCGCGAACTTGCGGATGCCGGCGGCGCGGAGGGCCAGGGCGACGAGGGGGGCGCCGTGGCCGTAGGCGTCAGCCTTGATGACGGCGATGACGCCCCCGGGCCCCTTGCCGGTGGCGTCGGCGACGGAGCGGACATTGGCCGCAAGCTGGGAGGTCGAGAGTTCGACCCAGGAACCACCGCAATAGTTCATTTCAGACATGTCCTTTCGTGGGGAGCAAGCGGGCGGGGCGGAGGCGCCGGCAGGGCCGGACGCGCGCCGGAGGGAGGCGACCAGGCGCCGGGCGGCAGGGAGCTAGTCTTTCAGGTAGGGGTTGTATTTGGAGCGTTCAAGGCGATTGAGGCGCCCATCGCCGTCGTAGTCGTCGCCGGGGCCGGTGAGGTCGTCGCCGGGGGTTACGTTGTACTTGAGGAGGTACTGGTCGATGACGTTGAGGCGGGCGGCGGGCTCGATGACGACCTGGTCGAGGTTGGCGTTGAGGCCGTTGCCGTCGGCGACGAAGCGGAGGTAGGCGGGGCCGGCGAGATTGACCAGGGTGGTGTGCTTGACGAGGGAGCCGTCGGCGGCGTAGTCGCCGGAGGTGAACTCGTCGACGGTGATCCAGTGGGCGAGGTCGGGGCTGACCTGGAGGGAGATGGTGGGGCCGGACTGGCCGGAGGAGAGGCCGCCGGAGATGCCGACGTGCCAGGTGACCTTGCTGACGCCCTGGGTGTTGGCGTGGAAGGCGAGGACGGGTTGGGCGGAGGTGAAGGTGGAGGTGCCGCTGTTGGAGAAGCGGAGGGCGCGGCCGACACCGCCGTAGATCTGGTCGCGGCCGGTGGTGTCGCGCTGGACGGTGATGCCGGAGAGGTCCCAGGCGAGGGTGCTGCCGGAGGGCTCGGTGATGGAGCCGGAAGTCCAGCTGGTCTGGGATTGGGAGTCGAAGGTGAGGATGACGGTGCCGGGAACCTGGTAGTCGATGACCTTGACGACGACGTTGGTGGAGGTGGTGCCGAAGGCGTTGGTGGCGGTGACGGCGTAGGTGAAGGATTTGCCGTAGTCGGCCTGGATGGGGGTGAAGGAGAGGGCACCGCCGGAGATGGAGTAGGTGCCGGCGGGGGTGGGGGAGAAGGTGGCGGACTGGATGCCGGTGCCGGTGCGGGGGAGAAGGGTGGTGGCGACGCGCAGGGTGTTGCTGACGCCAACCTCGGGGACGGCGGGGTCGAAGGAGATGACCGGGGGCTCGGAGAGGGAGGCAAGGGTGCCATAGAGGGTCAGGACGTCGGTGTCCTGTCCGAACGAGCCGCAGGCCGTGGTGGCATCCGTTCCGCCCCATGCATACAGGCGGAACCAGATGGGGCCTTCGGTGCTGGGCAGGGTGGACAAGTCGATGGTGCGATTGTAATAGCCCTTGTCTGTCCAGGTGAAGGTTTCGAGGGCGGTCCAGGAGGAGCGGTTCCGGCTCCAGGCCCAGGCGCAGGCCTTGGGGCCGCTATTGGGTCCGCCGAAGGAGAAGTCGAGGGAGGAGAGAGAGAGGGAGGCATTCACGGGGACGATGCAGAACTCCCAGTAGTCGTTGGCGGACTTGGCGGCGTCATAGCTGCCGGTTTCGAAGGGGGCGGCGGCGAAGACGTTGGCGGCGATGTTGCCGCCCGAGGCACCCTTGACACCTGCTCCGATGACCAGGTTGCTAATGGTCACGCCATCGGCCTTCGTTTGTGGGGCATAGGAGCCTTGGCCCGTGTTCGCTCCCGTCGAGTTCCAATTGGCGAGGAGGTCCTGGGCGTGGGCCGTAGGGGCGAAGGCAAGGGCCACGAGCGCGATTGCCATGGCTGCCGCGTATCCGATTGAGTTCCTGGTCATGGGCACCATCCTTTCGCCGGGTTGACCGGCCGACAGGGAGAAGTATAGGGCAAGGTGGGGCGGGGTGCCAACAAAAAGAGGGGGGGAGGGAGGAAGTTTTGCGGGGGGGAGAGGCGGCGGACGGTGTCGCGGCGGGGAGGCCGTCGGGAGGACGAGGGGTGGTGAGGAAGAGGAAAGGGAAAATGGTAAAAACCCAATGTTTTCCCCAAAAAACACAGGGAGGTGGGGGCGGGGAATGGATGGGGTCGGTGGGGGAGGAGGGCAGGGGGTGACGACCAGGCGGAACGAGATGGAGGGGCGGGAAGGGGGAAGAGGGGTGGATGGGTGGTGGGGGCGAAGATGTGAGATTTCGTGAGATTTCGAGGAAATTGACGTAAAATCACAACGATTTGGGAAGGCGGGCAGAGAAAGCAAGAGGGGGAGGGGCAGGGGGGGCTACCTGGCGGAATGAGAGGGGGGAGAGAGGAGGCTAGTGTCTCGTCCGGTTAGTCCTTGACAATATAACCCGGTCCTTCTGGACGGCGGCGTTGTCGCGAGCGCGGGCGACTGACGCCAACACCGAATCGGGCGATTTGAGCCATACGAACGGCTTGGCGAGCGTCCGGTTGAACTCCACGACGAACCGGGCCAGGTGTTCGCGCAGTTCCGAGACGGCATGGAACGCCTTGCCCCGCAGCCCGTAGCGCTCCACCCGCGAGAACCAGCTTTCCACGGCGTTGAGCCACGACGAACTCGTCGGCGTGAAGTGGAAATGCCAGTCCGGGTGCTCGGCGAGCCACGCCCTGACCGCCTGGGTCTTGTGCGTCGAACTGTTGTCCAGCACCACGTGGATCGGCCCGTGATCCTTCCGCGCGCGCATGCGGCGGTCGACGAGCCGCAGGAAGGAGAGGAATTCCTTGGCGCGGTGCCGCTGGGCGCATCTTCCGATGACTTTCCCGCTCTGCAGCTCGAACGCCGCGTAGAGGTTGGTCGTTCCGTGGCGGACGTAGTCGTGCGTGTGCCGCTCCACCTGGCCGGGGCGCAGTTGCAGCAGAGGCTGGGTGTGGTCGAGGGCCTGTATCTGGGTCTTCTCGTCGATGGACAGCACGATGGCCCCTTCCGGCGCGTTCATGTACAGGCCGATGATGTCGATGACCTTCTCCGCGAAATCAGGGTCGGAACTGAAGTTGAACGTCGAAAGCAGGTGCGGCCTGAGGTTCGCCTCCGACCAGATGCGGGCGACCCGGTAGCGGGTCACGCCGGCATGGCGGCTCATGAGGGCAAGCGACCAGCGGGTCGCCTCCGCGGGCAGGGCGTGCATCGTCATGTCCAAGACACGCCGGACTTCATCCCCGGTGATCTTCCGCGGCTGTCCGGGGCGCGGCCGGTCTGGCAAGCCGTCCACTCCCGATTCGAGAAACCGCTCACGCGCGGCATACACGGTGTGGACATGGCAGCCGAAGCGCCGGGCCAGGGCGTAGGCGCTGGCACCGTCCATCAGTCCGAGAACGATTCGCGCGCGCAGGGCGACACCTTGCGGCGTGGTGGACTTGCGCAGGAGGGCTTCGACTGCCGCCCGCTGCTCCGGCGTATGGGGAAAGGGAAGTCTTGCTTTCATGGCGGCGAAAGAATACCCCATCGCCATATATTGTCAAGAATTAATCAGACGGAACACTAGTCTTCCGTCTTCTCCTTCGTCCAGTCCCCGTACACCTGCCGCAGGTCAGTCAGCTCGGAATCTTCCGTGGCGAGTTCCGATGCAGCACGCAAATCCAAACGCGAACTGTCTTCCAATTCGGAAAACGAAAAGCGTTCTGCCAAATGCTTTCGCTGGAGGCTTCCTAGCCAACCAGCCAAGCCTGGCAAACGACTGGCATCTGTCCGCATGACCGATTTGTCATAGTATACCTCTCCGGCGGCACACAAATCAAAATCTTCCGCACTGGAAGCTTTTTGGAATTGTTCTGCTATTGACAACAGCCACCGGGATACTTCGACGACCTGTTCCTGACGCGGATTGATCGGAGACAAACCTTCTTTCCACAGCGCATGGCAAATGCAAAGCAATTCCGGACTGTCAGGGCCGAGAGAACACAAAACCCAGTTCCCCAACTCGGCAAAACGTGATTTTTCTTTTGACATAAGCGCCAAGTGGACCCACGCAGAACAGGCGGTCTCTACGGCTTTCGACTCTCTTGGCACTTCGCGGACGATGCGGGCAACAACGCAAAGTGCAGCTTCATTGGGATGAACCGCATTTCGGAGCAAGATTACAAATCTACGCAATCGCCTTCCTTCCTCACGCAAAGAATATTCCAATTCCTCCGATTGATGTCTCGCTTTGTTGCGCACGGGTTCGTCAGCGTGCCCTTTGCAAAGTGGGCGCAATTGACGGAGCATCGACACGCTGCCGGCCAAATCGCCATCCGTCCAGCGAGTCAATTCTTCTTCAACAAGGGTAGTTGTGGCTTCAATCCACTCGCTCTCTGTGACGCCAGCCAATTCCAGCTCTTTGGCCATCGTCCATCCAGAGGCAGATAGATGTTCGCACGCCCGCAGTGAAGTGACCCTCAATACTTCGTTCCTGGCGTATTCATTCGCTCTCCCAGAGGATGCCGCCAAGAAAACGCCCGTGACAACCAGCGCCAATAGCTTCATTTTCATTTTCACTGCTATCCTTTCTGCCTAGTAGTGTTCAGGGGTGACTACCATGTCTCCAAGCCCGACAGGGGCAAGGCCTTCATCCCAATCCCAATTGCCAACCTCTCCTGTATGCCAAAACCCTTCCACTTCATCATACGGGATGTCCGTCGCTCCTGGGATATTGGAGGAATACATCAAAAGTCGTTGAATCAAATTGGATTGCGTCAGTGCTTCTTCTCCTGCAATTCTGTAGCGACCCCAGTCCGATGGCAACCGCTGTTCATCAATTTCTCCGGTCACCATACATGTCGGATCGTCCAAATTGATGATATAAATGTCCTCTAATCCAAACCGATGTCCAACCTCATGGGCCAAGGTTTCACCTGTTGCAAATTCACCTAAAGCCATGCCCAATCTTGTATCGACAGCATCCGGGTCATTTTCATATTCATCAACTATTGTTCCGACGAAATACAACTTCAGGCCACCGTATGCGGAAATTGTTTGAAGCAAGTTGGTAAAATGAATACTGGTTGCGTCCACATCGTAATAGCCACCATTTGCTAAATCAGGTATTGGAATCGGATCCCCGTGAAGGACGATTGACTTCCCTGCTTGCACTAAAACGTCGTTGGCAGTGGCGATAACAGACGCTACGCGTTGAGTCTGAGTTTCCCAATCCGTGTTGGTTGTTGTTACAATTCCGACCTTTGCCGTCACGACAACCGATGGAACCACCTTTACATGAAATGGAGGAAGTCCAAAATCGCCAATCGCCCCGTTGATAGCCACTTGAAGGTCATCTTCTCCAATGGTTGTCCCGCGCACTTGGACACGTGTGCCAAGATTCGTTATCAGTATGTCGAGCTTTTGATGGATGGACGTCCACGTGATGTTCGTTTCTGGCACTAATCCTTCTGGCACGACATCCACATGAAACCAAGCGGTCCCATTGGACACCACGCCACATGGGTTGTCTAGAGGGAAAATCCCGCCTCCGAGAATCGGCTCCATTCGCATTTCGATGGGAACCCACCACTCCCAAACAACGCGGAATGGATGGGCCGCATCCCCGATCCACACTTCATTGGCCCCGCCATTTGGCAAATCGGGCCAGTCGAACAAGTCAATCCGAAACCTCCCGCTTGCCATATTCGTGACGCTGGACGTCACGTCGAAATTTGAAAACAGCGTTGGGCCGTGATTCCAAGCGATTTCGTTGCTGTCAACCATGATGACATCATCTACCATCCCCCAAAGCTTGACTCCGATGGGAACGGCATTTGAAACTGGTTTTTGACCGATGACAGTCAAATTGGTCATCCAAACTGGTTCTGGTGGCCATGAAGACTGATAGGGAAATTGCTGGTATCCATAGCCACTCACCGCATCGTTTGTTGTCGCTACATGCCACCAAACGTTTGACGTATCCGTGCTTGAACCGACCAAATATTCGGTCCTGTCGTCAACTCCGTCATGGTCTCCGTCTGCGCTGTTTGTGCTTGAGTGCGACACGAACAACTCGAAACCGTCGTTCAGTCCGTCGCCGTCCGAGTCGACGGCGTGGGCGGCCGCGTAGAATCGGACCTTTGCACGGTCGTCCGTGAAACTGGTGTCAACGAACACATTCGTCTCCGAGTTCGTCACAACAAGCGTCCCCACCCATGTCCAGTCGTTGTCGAAACCGGAAAGACTCGGCTCGACTGAATGCCACGTTACGACGTTTGTGTTCACAACCACATTCTCGTCGTTCGTGTACGTCACCGCGTTTGTCTCGGCAACGTGCAACGGACCGTAGGCGAACACGTCGAGCGTGCCGCTGTTCGTCCATGCCAATCCAACGCGGAACTCCGGCGGAATATTTGTGAGGTTGGCGGAGGCCGAAACGAAGCGCAACCCAGTCAATTCGCTCCCGCCGCCTCCTTCCCCGTCGCGCAAACGCGGGGTGGCGGATTCCTGCAATCTCCTTGCGATTTCCTGCCGCGCTACCTCCCACAGGGCCCAGTCTTCCTCCGAGACGAGCGCGCCCGTCAGCGTCACGCTCGCAGACACCTCCTTGGCAAAGTCCGTCTCGCCACGCCAAAGCTCGGCACCGTCGCCGTCCAGCAGCACCGTGGCCACCCCGTCCCGGGCCACTTCCACGGGCACCAGCCACGTCGCGAGGTCTCGCGTCGACGGAGCGGAGTCCCACGCAGGAGAGAATTCCTCCCACGCCGCCGGCCACGTCCCGATGTCCTGGACGAGCGGGGCGTCTCCTGGGGTCATGCGGCGAAACTGGTTGCGGAGGATTTCCGCACGCTCGGCCAAGTCCTCCTCCCCTAGGACGACGGCGTCGTCCGCTTCGCCCGCGGTCCCGCTTGCAAACGCGGCCGCCACACCCACCACGGCAACAAGTCCAATCCAAAACGCCAAAATTCTCGTCTTCATGTCCGTCTTCCAATAGGCGGACGCATTCACTCGCCCGCCTGCCGCAACCTCCCATGGAACGCGCCGCCTTGTCAACTGCAAAATGGGGATGTGGAGGAAGTTGGGTGTGAGCAAAAAGTGTAAGGGTTTCAATGGAGGACGGGCAGAAAATGGCCTTGTTTGTTGAAAACAGTCGAAAATCGCATGTCTATGAAAATATAGACATCTCATTTGGCCTTTCGCGGTCGAGGGAGACGCCTGGGGGCGCGGGCGTCCCGCCCGCGAAAATCCAAAGGATGGCGGGAGAACGGTTTACCAAGGGGGCTTCCCAGGGAACATCGCGGGCGGGCCGCCCGCGC
>JAFTAH010000035.1 GCA_017458625.1 Kiritimatiellia bacterium
CGCCGATGTATTCGGCCGTGGCCATTCTCGACATGTTGCTCATTCCTCCATTCTAACAGAGTGTCCAGTATTTGACCAACGGGCCCCGTCTCACTTCCGACCCATTCGCCAAAGAGTGTCCGTTACTATGACCAACTGCGTATGCACCCCAGTAAAACGTTTTTTCTTGACAAATCCTCCGCACTGGAGTAGGTAGCGGCTCCCGTTTTCAACCATTTCCCCATCTCCCCAGCCATGACCCCTCCCATCTGGACAGACGAAACCCGCGTCGTACATCCCGGCGGCTTCCGCGGCGGCACGCTCTCCGTCCCCGGCGACAAGAGCATTAGCCACCGCGTGGCGCTCGTCGCCGGCCTGTCGAGCGGCATCTCCCCGGTCACCGGCTTCCTCGAGGCCGAGGACTGCCTCGACACCCTCAAGGCAATGGTGGCCTTCGGCGCACGCGCCTGGATGGAAAACGCCCCCGATGGCGCCCCTCTCCTCCGCATTGAGGGCACCGGCGGCAAGATGATCGAGCCTGTCGAGCCCCTGGATGTCGGCAACTCCGGCACTGGCATGCGCCTCCTCGCCGGCCTTTGCGCCGGCAATCCCATCCACGTCCGCCTCACCGGCGACTCCTCCCTCTCCGGCCGTCCCATGGGCCGCATCCGCACCCCCCTCGAACTCATGGGCGCCAAGGTCGACCTCTCTCCCGAGGGCACCCCGCCGATGGAAATCCGCGGGGGCGACCTCCACGGCATCGAGTACTGCCTCCCCGTCGCCTCCGCCCAGGTCAAGAGCTGCTGCCTGCTGGCCGGCCTCTACGCCGACGGCGAGACAAGCGTCATCGAGCCCGTCCCCACCCGCGACCACACCGAGCGCATCCTCCAGGCCGCCGGCATCCCGCTCCGCATCCAGGGCCCGCGCATCTCCGTCGTGGGCGCCGGCCCGTCCGGTCCCCGCCTCGCCGCCCGCCCCTACGCCATCCCCGGCGACTTCTCCTCCGCCGCCTACTTCCTCGCCGCCGCCGCCGCCACCCCGGGCGTCGCCGTCCGCGTCGTCAATGTCGGCCTCAATCCCCGCCGCACCGCCTTCCTCGACGTCCTCCGCCGCATGGGTGCCGGCGTCGAGGTCGTCCCCGAGTCCGGCCCCGACGCCGACTGGGAGCCCCGCGGCGCCATCACCGTCTACGGCGCCCCCCTCCGCGGCACCGTCGTCGAGGGCCAGGACGTCATCCCCAACCTCATCGACGAACTCCCGCTCGTCGCCGTCCTCGGCGCCCTCGCCAGCGGCCGCACCGTCATCCGCGACGCCGCCGAGCTCCGCGTCAAGGAAAGCGACCGCATCGCCGCCATGGCCGAAAACCTCTCCGCCATGGGCGTCCTCGCCCGCGCCACCCCCGACGGCCTCGTCGTCGACGGCCCCTCCCGCATCTCTCCGCGCGCCCCTCTCCGCACCCGCGGCGACCACCGCGTCGCCATGTCGATGGCCATCCTTTCCATTTTTGCGGATTGCGCTGTGCCCATCCCTCGTGTATCCTGCGTGGCGACATCCTACCCGACCTTCTGGCAACAGCTTCAAACCCTCGGAGTCACCATTGAATAGCACCAGCCCCGTCATCATCGCCGTCGACGGCCCCTCCGCCAGCGGCAAGTCCACCGTCTCCCGCCGCGCCGCCAAGACCCTCGGCTTCCTCTACGTCGATTCCGGCGCCATGTACCGAGGCATCACCTGGAAATGCGTCAAGGAGGGCATCGACCCCCGCGACACCCAGGCCGTCACCAACCTCCTCATCCGCATCAAGATGGAGCTCCTCGTCAAGGATGGCGCCGTCACCTACCTCATCGACGGCGAGGATCCCGGCCAGGAGATCCGCGGCCAGGCCGTCCGCGAAAGCGTCGCCGACATCGCCGCCCAGCAGCCCGTCCGCGTCTACATCGTCTCCAAGCTCCGCGACATGGCCACCTTCGGCTCCCTCGTCATGGAAGGCCGCGACATCGGTTCCGTCGTCTTCCCCGACACCCCCTTCAAGTACTACCTCGACGCCGACCCCGAGGAGCGCGCCCGCCGTCGCGCCGCCGAACTCCAGGCCACCGAAGGCGCCACCGACCAGGCCGCCGTCCTCTCCTCCCTCCGCAAACGCGACCAGAAGGACTCCTCCCGCGCCACCGCCCCCCTCCAGATCGCCCTCGGCGCCCACATCATCAACTCCACCGGCATGAGCATCGACCAGGTCGTCGACGTCATCATCACCGACCTCCGCGCCGCCGGCGTCATCCCCTAGCGCCCGCCTCCGCCGCCGCGCCTCACCTTCCCCCGGCGCGGCGCCGCCTGCCTCCCCTCCCCTTCTGCCACACCTGCACCATTTGCCATGAGTTCCGGCGACACCCTCTTCGACCGCTTCCTCTTCCGCTTAAGCCGCCGCGTCATCCGCTGGGGGCTCCAGCTCAAGTACCACTTCCACGTCGAGGGCGAGGAGAACGTTCCCGCCGATGGCCCCTTCCTCCTCGCCTCCAACCACTGCTCCTACCTCGACCCGCCCATCTGCGCCTGCGCCATCATGAGCCGCCAGATCGCCTTCATGGGCCGCGACACCCTCCTCTCCAACCCCATCGCCCGCTGGTACTTCCCCCACATCGGCCTCATCCCCCTCGACCGCACCCGCGGCGATCTCGGGGCCCTGCGCACCGCCATCGGCCTCCTCAAGGCGGGCAAGGGCGTTTGCCTCTTCCCCGAGGGCACCCGTTCCCCCGACGGCAAGCTCCAGCCCGCCAAGGGCGGCATCGGCTTCTTGATCGCCCGCGGCAACGCCCCTGTCCTGCCCATGCACATCTCCGGCTCCTTCGACGCCCTCCCCAAGGGGGCCTCCAAGCTCCGTCCCGCCCGCATCTCCGTCCGCATCGGCCCCGTCATCCCCCCCGACGCCCTCCTCGCGTCCATGACCGCCCGCAATGACTTCGACTCCGTCGGCCGCCTTGTCATGTCCCGCATCGCCGCCCTCGTCCCCGCCCTCCCCCCTCCCCCCCAGCAACTCCCCCCCTAGAGCGGTTCTAGTTTTCGGTAGCCGTTTCGGTTGCGCACAGGCACAGGCTGGCGGTCGCAGTAAACTGCACCCCTCCCGCTGTGCCCCAGCGCGAGAGGGACACACTTCATGATGTCCGACCGGTCCTGGAATTTCCTCCAGCGCTTTTTCGAAACATTGGCCGCATGCTACGCCTCAAACCAGGGCATGCCTTGTCCCCCAAAAAGGCTATAGTTTATTTGGGCCAGCTCTCGCCACTGGGGCAGCTGGCGACAACTGACCTCAATCCTGTCCCGCCGGGCTGGGAAAGGTTAGGGAGGACCGCTGTTGGGGGCAGAGGTGACAAGGGAGCGATAGCGGGTGAGCAGGGCGGGAAGGTAGGCGGCGGGGGAGCAGGTAGAGCGGACAAATTCGCGGCCAGCGCGGGCCAGGGATGCGGCAAGGCCGGAGTCGGCGAGGAGGCGTCGGATCGCAGCGGCAAGCGCGTCGGGGTCGTTAGGAGGAACGAGGAGTCCAGTCTTTTCGTGCTGAATCAGGTCAGGGATGCCGCCGATGTCGGCGGCGATGACGGGTTTGCCGGTGGCGAGCATTTCCATGGCCGTGTAGCCCAGGGTTTCGGGACAGATGGAAGGAATGACGCCATAGAGAGCGCTGGCACGTTCGCGCAGGAGCTCTGCTCCGTGGAGGGGACCGGTGAAGGTGACGCGGGAGGCAATGCCGAGGTCGGCGACGAGGGTTTTGAGTCGAGCGAGATCCTCGGAGGCGCCTGGGCCGACGATGTGGACGGGGTGGGAGGGGATGAGCGCAGCCGCGCGCAGGAAGACATCGACGCCCTTGATAGGGGCGAGGGAGCCGACGAAGAGACCATAAGGAACGGAGGGGAGCGGCTGGCTTTGCGATGATGCGGGAAGTTCAGGCAAGGGATTCAGCAGAACGTGAATCTTATGGGCAGGAAAACCGTTTTCGATGAACTTGTCCGCAATAAAGTGGCTGGGGGCGATGAACAGGTCAACCATGGAGGACACACGGCGCAGCCGATGCACATAGCCTTCGGCGGCGGTGACGGCGGAGGCGGTCAGAGAGCCTTTCTTGCATCGGCCAGCGAGGCAATGCCAGAAGGCGCGGCCATGGCATTTCTCGCAGGGCGTCCCGTTAGACAGGAACGTGCTGTCGGGGCAGAGCCATTTGTAGTCGTGCAGGGTCTGGACAATGGGAATATGGTGTTTTTTGAGGATGGGGAGGATGGAGGGAGTGAGGTAGGCGTGGATGTTCTGGAGGTGGGCAATATCGGGGCGCCACGAGGAGAGGAGGCGCTCCATCGCCCGGGCGGATTCGGCGTTCCAGATGCTGCGGCGGAGGACGGCTACGGCTGAGAAAAGGGATTTTTTGTGGTTGGCGGCGGCGTAGTCGATGGCCGGGATGAGAATGCCGCCGGCGGCGGGAAGCGGCCAGTTGCCTTCGTGCTGGGTGGAGAAGATGGCGATTTCATGCCCGTCGCGCTCCAGCATGGATTGCACGGAGCGAAGATAGGTGCAGTCGCCGCCGCGGGGGTAAAAGAAATTGGAGACAAGCAGGACTTTCATGGAAAAAAGGTGGAACAGGATGGGATAGGGGGAAGACGCCGGAACAAAGTGACCTCGCAGTGCGTAGGATTCTAGTTTTGACCCATTGGCTAGGCAAGGGTTTATTCAGCGAGACGCGGTGAGAACTCCTGCCTTGTCCTGCTTTTTGCCTTGTGCCATGATTGCGCGCGTTCGCATGGATTCCATATCATCGAGAGATATTGAAAGGCAGAACGCATGAGACCAGTCACGGCGGGGGAACTCCGCCAAATCCAAATCGACATTTTGGACGCCTTCCATGCCTTTTGCCACAAGCATGGCGTGCAGTATTCTCTTGCCTACGGCACGTTATTGGGCGCTGTTCGCCACAAGGGCTTCATCCCTTGGGATGACGACGTGGATGTGATGCTTGCCCGGCCCGAATACGACAAAGTAATCCAGTTGTTCAATTTGGACGGAGAATTCAATCGGGACTTCAAGTTCCTCTGCACCGAGCTGGACGACAACTACCAGCTACCCTGGGGCAAGGTGATCTCGACCCATACGGTGTTCCATTCGCCGGAAGAACATCTGGAGGGCGGGGTCTGGGTGGACGTGTTCCCCATCGACAAAATTTCGTCAAGCCTGGCAAGGTACCATGTCGAGAGGAGGATCTTGAATGCGTTGTGGGCGTTGCGCAAGAGGCGCATCATCGGCCACGAATGGCATCCGACGAACGCCAAGAGGGGCGACAGGCTCGTTCGGGCCATAGCCCGTCTAGCTCCCGCGCGGTTCTGGACACGAGCTTATGAGCATCTCCTCTACAAATACAAGGACAAGCCGGTGCCCACTTGTGCAGTCGTGGTGGACAAGGGGGTCCAGCGACGCATTTTCCGAACGGAGTGGTTTCGCCACTTTACCCAGATTCTATTTGAGGGGAAGACCTACGACAGCATCGCCGAAGTCGATTCGTACCTAACCCGCAACTACGGGGACTGGGAAACACCACCTCCGGCGACCGAGCGGGTCCCTATGCATAACGTCCAGGCGTACTGGAGAGATTCGTAAGGAGACAGGCTTGAAACGGATTTTGTACATCACGAACAAAGAGGTCCCGTACCGGGTCCAGTTCTTCAACGAGCTGGCACGGCATTGTGACCTGACTGTTCTTGTGGAGCGTCATGATCCTGGGGATCGGGACAGGCAGTGGGCGGCATCGGCGAAGGGGAACTACAGGACGCTGGGGCTCGGGGGAATGCGGATTGGCGACGAATGGAGCATTTCTCCGTCCATCCTCAAGTATATGCGGGGGGACTTCGATGCGATTGTGATCGGCTGCTACAACAGTCCCGTTGAAGCGGCGGGACTTTTCGGGAGGGGAAGGCGGACCGCATGTCCTGTCTTCATCAATCTGGACGGCGAACAGTTCTTTCGGCCGGGGACGCTGAAGACTTGGCTCAAGAAAGTCGTGCTGCGGCGTGGAGACGGATATTTGGCGGCCGGGGAGCAGAGCGCGCAGAACATTGCGGCGGCGATTGGGCGGACGGTGTGGCCGTTCTATTTCAGTTCGCTGACCGAAATGGAGCTCGCTGCACATCGGGACCGCGTCCGGGAGGCCAGGCGGCGGGCCGGAGTGGGGAGAAACGATACCATCCTGGTCGTATCGCGATTCCTGGACGTCAAAGGGTTGGACATTGCCCTGCGCGTTGCGGCAAAGGAGCGGAAACTCCATTTCAAGTTTGTAGGGTTGGGAAACCGAACGGACGAGTTCCGGGCTAAGGCGGAGGAACTGGGGGCGGGGCACGTCGAAATTGTGCCGTTTCTGCAACGGGACGAACTGGAGCGGGAGTATCTGGAAGACAGGATGCTGGTGCTTCCCTCGCGCCAGGAATGCTGGGGGCTGGTCGTGAACGAGGCGGCTTCGTTTGGCATGCCCATTGTCGCGACGACAGGAGTGGGTTCGGCGGTCGAGTTTCTGGTGGTCGACCATCCTGAGTTTCTGGCAAAGCCAGGTGATGACGACGACCTGCGGGCAAAAATCGACATGGCGATGGGCCAGGGCGAAAGCGCCAGCAGGAATTATGGTGAGTTTTTGCTCGAAAAATCGAAAGGCTACAGCATTGAGCGGATGGTCGCAAGTCATGTGGCAGCGCTAGGGCTGGAGGATTGAGTCATGATTTCGTTGGTGATGACCACCTACAACGGGAAGGAATATGTCCGCGAGCAGATGGAGTCCTTCCTGCGCCAGACGTTGCCGCCGGACGAGGTGATCATTTGCGACGACCGATCGACGGACGGAACCTATGAGGTGGTGGCTGATTTCATCCGCACGCACGGGCTGGGATGGCGGCTTGTCCAAAACGCGCAGAATCTCGGCTGGCGGGCGAACTTTTTCGAGGGCATCCGTTCGAGCACGGGGGATTTGGTGTTTTTGAGCGACCAGGACGACATCTGGCACGAGGACAAGATTGCGGCGATGGTCTCGGCCATGGAAGGGCGCCCGGAGATTCAGCTGCTCCTTTCGGGATTCCATCCCTTCTACAGGGATCATTCGACGATACTGGATTATCCCGGTGCCAAGAGGGATGACGGAAGCATCGAGAAGATTCCGCTGGACAAGCATGGCCTGGCTCCGACTTATCCGGGATGTTCGTTCTGCTTCCGGAAGGAACTGCGGGAGAAAATGGTGGCCTATGGCAGCCCGAAGATTACGCATGACGCCCAGCTGTGGCTGCTGGCGGTGCTGGATGGCGGCCTTTACGTCCTGCACCGGCGTCTCATGGAATATCGCAGGCACGAGGATGCCGCGACCAATGCCAACAAGAACCTGGACCGGGAGAGTCAGCTCTATGGCTGCAACTACCGAATCTGGACGCTTGAACGTTTCTTTGAGCGCGTCCGACCGGAAGACTCTGCCGAGGCCGACTTGCGTTTTCTCCGCCGGATGAAGAAATGGCTTGAGGCCAGGGCCGCACTATATGAGACGAAAAAGCTGTGGAAAGTGGCGGGAATTCTCCCCTACCTCTCGTGCTATGAGAAGCCGAGGCATTTCATCCGGGATTGCCTCCTCGCGTTTCGATGAGGGAATTGCGCAGGAGGGCGGCAAGCTGTTCAATGCTGCGCTGGAGGGAGAACTGCTGGATGTGGGCGTGACCGGCCATGGCCAGGCGGATGCGGAGGTCGGGGTGTTCAACGAGACGGAGGGCGGCGGCGGCAAGGGCGTCGGGGTTGCGGGCGGGGACGACGAGGGCGGTCTGGCCGGGGATGGCCATTTCGGCGTACCCGCCGTTGTCGGTGCAGACGACAGCGGCGCCGCAGCGCATGGCTTCGCCGACGGGGAGCCCCCATCCTTCCTGTACGCTGGTGCCGAGGAAGATGGCGGAGGCATTGTAGATTTCGTTGAGCTGGGCGACGGTGGCACGGCGGACATAGGTGGCCCATCCGGGGAGGTCGGGAGGTCGGGCGCCAATGCCGAAGACCGTTGCCTGGATGTCAGGGCGGGCGCGGCGGAGGAGAAGCAGCGTCTGGAGAGTGGTAGGCCAGTCCTTGCTCCAGCCTTCGCCGTACAGGGCGCAGACGGAGGCCTGCGGACGGTCGGCGGGGGGGCGGGAGAGCTGGAAGGAGCCGTCATAGCCATTGGGAAGGAGGATGGCCGACTGGCCTTCCTCCTCGACCTTTGCACGAAGCCAGGAGGCGATGACGAGCTTTTGCATGGGGAGGCGGAAGGTGGCGCGAAGTTCGGGCTCGGGCAGGGTGAAGGTTTCAAACCCCTGGATGAAGTAGAATTTGCGCCGGGGAGGAATCTGCTTGAATGCGGCCAGCGGAGCGGCAGTCCGACAGGCAGTGGCGATGGCGATGTCGGCGCGCGGCTCGAGGGCTTCGCGGTGGGTCCAGCGAAGGATTTGGCGGATGCTGGGGTCTAGGGGGAACCAGGGACAGTGCCGGGTCCAGCCGCGGATCCAGTGATAACCTGTCCGGAGGACGTCATAGGCGCGTCCGCGGAGCGTCTTCTCATGGGGATAGGCGGCATAGGCGAGGGTGACAGAGAAGCCGGCGGCAGCAAGGCCGTTGGCGTACTGGTAGATCATCTTGTAGCCCCCAAAGGGGACGCCGCAGAAGTTGCCGAGGAGGAAAAGGACCCGGGGAGAGGGCATGGTCAACAGCCCCTAGAGAGTCGCACCTGCGGAGAGGAGAACGCTGGAATCTTGGTCGGCCAGCGTGACGGAGTCGGGTTCCGTGTGCATGTTCCATGTGCGGCCGATGAGAATCCAAATGGGATACATAAGCGAGGGCCATGCACTCGGCGAAACCACAAAGGTTAGTTCGACAGCGAAAAGGATGCAGCCCATCAAGGAAACAAATGTGTATTTTACCAAAAGACTTCGGGTCGGTTCTCGTGCCTTGTGCCAAAGCTTGAGGATGATGAAGGCAAAAAAGGCATATTGAACCAGTGCGCCAAACCATCCGTATTCGCCCATGACGGTCAGAAAGTCGGCACTGGGATAGGCCAGCTGGCTCCCGCTGGTGAAGACCGTTGTTTTCATGCCCAGTCGACTTCGATGCATTTCAGCGAGGAACGGTTGGATATAGCGTCTGACAAGTGGAGTCTGGAGCGAGACGCTGATGTCTGACCCGAAGCGTCCGGGACCGGCCCCCAGGAAGGGGAAGCGCACGAGGTTGGGGAAGTCCTTGGTGACGGCATTATAATAGGCCATCTTGGGCGAAGACCTGAAAATGTTCCACGATTTCTGCCAATCGTAGTGTCCTCCCTCGAACAAGTTGAAGTAGAAGATGACGAGAGCCGCGAAGAGGATGCCGACAAGGGACATGAATGCTCGCAGCTTCGCATTGAAAATGGGGTGAAGCACAATGAAGAACAAGGCAACAGCCTGGGCAAGCAGCCCGTGCTTGGTGTCCGTCATGAACACGAGGTCATAGAGAGTAATGAGAAAGGCCGAAACGAAGAACAACTTGCCCAGCCTGGACATTTTCTTGTAATTCGCAAAAAACAGGGGAATAACCACAAAAAGAGAAAAGATGGAAAGGTAGCCGCAGAAATGGCCGCCGGCCTGGGGGCCCGCCATGCCACCGCTGTAGTCCGGGTGGATTCGAGGCCATGGAGCACCTTGCCACAAGCAGTTGTAAGGGAATTGAATGGCTCCATAAGCCAAGATGATTACCAGCCAGCGGCGGAGATCTCGATCGGATTCGAAGGGACAGGTGAGGATGCAGTAGTAGAGGAGGATGAATGGCTTGAGCGTGACGATGGTGGCTCGTATGGTGGGGAAAAGGTAGCCTTTCCCATTCCCATACCAACTCAGAATGGCGATGAGGCCAAACAGGGCCGGATACCACAGGATCTCCTTGACTTGGCGACCTTGAATCCATTGCATGACGATGACGGCGACAAGGGGGATGAAGAAGAGTTCGTCGAGAAAGGAAGGCAGCGGCAGGCCCAAAAGGCCAAAAAGCCGATTGCCGGGCAGAAGCCACCAAAAGGCCATCAAGGTATTGAGCAGGGTCTTGGGATGGTCAAGGAGGATGATGCCGACCGAGAAGAGAATGACGATGGCGGCCCAGCCGAGCGGGGCGGGGATGCCAAACATGCCGAGGAGAAAATACATGGCAACGAGGCCCAAGGTGTAAGCTCCAACGGCAATCCAGTTGATGAAACGGTAAATGGGAAACTGGTACTGAGTGCGCTGGGTGGAACGAACCAGCGGGCGGCTTGGCGTGAAATTCTGGGGGGGGGCTGACATGAGATGACAATAAAGGTTGTATTCGATAAGAATATGAATTTCTTTGTTTTAGCGCAAGGGAAAATGACGCTGTGACAGGAGTCAGACGTGACGGGAAGGGAGGGGAAGGGCAGCGATGGCCGCGCGGATGATTGACGAGAAATGTGTGGGCGACCAGTGGGCAAGCGCATAAGCGCGGGCGGAGCGCTGGGCGGGGAGACGTTTGGCGGAAGAGGCCAGGGATTGGAGGGCGGAGACGAATTCGTCGGGGGCCTTGCAGGGGAAGATGCCGTTGGCGGAAGTTTGGTCGGCGGCGGGAATTCCGCGGAAGGCGAAGGGCCATCCGAGGCAGGTTCGTCCCCAGAGCAGGGCCTCGCGAACTTTGATGCAGGTGCCGGAACCGGTGGCGACAGGGACGAGGCAGGCGAGTGCGTTCCGGTAGAGGGAGGCAAGGTCGGGGACGAAGCCCAGCAGCTCGACGTTTGGTGCGGCAGCGCATTCGGCGGCAACGGCGGGAGGGCAGTCACGACCGGCAATTTTCCAATGAAGGTCGGGGAAAGCGGTGTGAATGGCGGGCCAGACTTCGCGGAGGAATCGGCTGAGGCCGTGGTAGTTGGGAGGATGGGAAAGGGTGCCGACGGTGAGGAGGTAGGGCAACTGAGCAGCTGATTCGTCGTAGATGGCGGAACCGGGGTCGAAGGGGATGTTTTCGAGAATTTGGTGCGGGAGGGAGGGGGGGAGCAGGGCGGCTTGGTCTTCGTGGGCAATCCAGGCGAAGGCACAGCGACGGAAGATGGAGGTCTGCCAGCGGCGGAGGAGACGGTAAGGGAGACGGTTGCGGCCGTTGGGGCATCGGTCGGCGTAGAGCTCGCTGGGGAAATCGTCGGAGTCGATGATGAGGGGGGCAAATTCCCAGGCGCGCCAGTAGGCGGCAAGCGTGGCGTGGCGGGCGACGACGAGATCAAAGCGTGGAGATTTCCATTCGGGGGGCCATTCGGGCGGTGCGGAGTGGGACAACATCATCTCGCGGAGCAGGAGACGAGCCGCATTGCGGAGGAGCCATCGGAGGGAAAAACGCCGTTCGGCATGGACGCGGGCGGTGAGGGGTTCAGGGAAGAGGCTGCTTGGACGATCCAGGGCGGGGATGGCGGTGTAGACAGTGCCGAGGTCGCAGAGTGCACGATGGATAAGGTGATTGCGCTGTTCGCCTCCCATGGAATGGGCGGCGGGATGGTTCCAGGTGAGGAAGAGGATGTTCATTGGACACAATCCAGGTGTTTTGCAAGCCTGCGACGATGGAAGGCTTGTCGGATGCTTAGGAGTCCGCAGAAGCAAATCTGGGAAAGACGCAGGCCATGTCGGTGTCGGGGCCGCATCCAATACAACAGTCGCAGGATGCCGTGGGCTTCAAGATCATTGGCGACTGTCTGCTGGCGGCGATTGCTGAAGTATTCGGCACGAGTAGCCACACACATTTTTCGGAAAACATCCGTGAGGGGAGAAACGGGCGAGGATGCATGGTCGGCGAGGAAGCGGGTGAACCAGGCTTCCTCAAGATCAATGGCCTGCATGAACTGATCGCAGGGTGTAGATTCGGAGATAGTCGCGGCATGGGCGCGGTACTGGAAGGCGGGAACCTGTAGATTCGCGATGCCCGAAGGCTCCGCCGCCATGACCGCTGTGATGTCGTCCGAACCCCATGCATAAGGAAGCTTGAAGAAGCCCCCAATCATCTTCAGACGAGCGGTGTCGAAAAGGAAGTCGCCGACAAATTGGTCTCGACCTTTCCATCGGTTCCAGATGAGGGAGTAGACGGACTCAACCTCGGGGCGCGGTTCCTGCATGCGGACAATATGGCCCTGGTCATCGATGATTTGTGTCCAGGCATGGTAGATGCCGAGGCCAGGATGTTGCGCAATAAGGCCCTTGTAGTCGGCCAGGCAGGTGGGCAGGAGGCGGTCGTCATCCCCCATGCAAAGGAAATAGGTGCCAGAGGCATGGGAGAGGCAGTGGTTCCAGTTGTCGACGACGTCGACGGCCCCGCAGTTCTTTTCGTTGACGAAATAGCGGATGCGCGGGTCGGCATAGGACTTGACGATGGCGCCGAGGTCCTCGGGGGAGGCGTCGTTGACAATGACCAACTCGAAGTCGGCACAGGTCTGGCCCAGTACGGATTGGATGGCCTTGTGCAGGAATTGCGCCTTGTAGGCGGGGATGGCGATGGTGAAAGTTGGGGAGGACATGGACGGAGCGAGTTGGGGCCGCGGCAATGTTGCCTTACTTATCACCGGAAATCCAGCGCTTTAGTTTGCGGGCGTTGTCCTGGCCGATGAGGCCCTTGATACCTTGCTTGATGAGGTTGGGAGAAGGTTCTTCTTCGGGGCAGAGGTGGCGATTGGCTAGGAAGAGGTCTTCGTTCGCGGCACGCTCGCCTGCGGGCGTGGTAAACATTTCAAGCAAAATGGGCTTGTCGCTGGGGGAGACGAAAGCATCGACATGCGCGAGAAATTCGTTCTTGTCGTGGGCGGCGAGATAGGTGAAGCCCTGGGTTTCGGCCCAGCCGCGGGCGTTTTTGAAATGGTTGTCGGCCGCAGTGAAGGAACCGACGTCCATTCGGGTGTGGAGGGGGCCAAACTTGAACTCCATGCCACCATTGTTGTTGACGAGAAGGATGCGCAGATTGTTGCGGATATGGCGGATGCCGATGGCGTTCATGTCGTAGAAGAAGGCGAGGTCGCCAATAATCTGGAAGCAGAGCTGGTCGGTCTCCATGCTGGTACCGACGAGGGTGGACAGGCAGCCGTCAATGCCGAAGGCGGCCACGTTGGCAAAGCAGGTGACGGATGGAGCCGGGGGGAACCAGAGCCAGGCGCGGAGGCTGTTAAGAATAGCAAAGTTCATGTAGCTCCCGTCCGGGATACGGGCATGGAGCTGCTGAGCGGCATAGGCGTTGGAGAACTCAAGGTCGAGGTCGCGGCGGGCGGAGGCGCAAAGCGCGTTCCACTGGTCGAAATAGGTGTGAAGGGAGGGGGGGGATGAAGTATATCGGCGGAAGAACTCGATGGGGGCGCATGCAAAGATAGCCGTAAGCTTTTTATAGGTGTCGACGACGTTGCCGTCTTCGGCAACCCGCCAGACCTCGAAGCTGCCGGGGGGGGCGTCGAAGAGGTGGCGAAAGATGTCGTAGTCGCCCGTCAACCCGCCGATGGTGACGACGATGTCGGGCTTGTAGTCGCGAAGGAAGAGCTTGGTCGACATCGTTTGGGCGGTCAGGTTCGCCTGGAGGGCATATTTCCCGTGGAAGTTGGCGATGCTGTCGGCGTAGACGAAGACGTTGTTGGTGGCGCAGAAGGCCTCGATGGCCTCGGTTTCCTCTGGGGAGAAGGGGCGGTGTTCGCCGATGAGGAGCAAGACCTTCTTGCCAGCGAGGGAGGGCGCCCGCTTGTCGCTGGGACCGTATCGGAAAATGGTGCGGACGTCGGGGAGAGTGGCGGCGGGGTCGAAGGACCAGGTTTCGCTATCGAGTTCCTCGATGTTGAGCTGGACGGGACCGCAACCGTGGTGGGTGAGTTCCAGGACGGCTTCGTTGGCACGACGAACGCAAATGGTACGGTCGTTGTCGTCGTTGATGCGGGGCAGGGAGAAGCTTTTCTTGACGGCGTCTTCCGGCAGAGAGGTCTGGACGGGGGACTGCATGTATTCCTGGGAGACGAAGAGGGGATGCTTCGACATGGTGATGGCGAGGATGGGAACATGCTTGTAGAAGGCCTCGGTGAGACCGGGGAGATAGTTGCGGGTGGCCTGGGCCGTGGTGCAGGAGGTGGCGACGGGTTCGCCGGTTTGGAGGGCGAGTCCGATGGCGAAATACATGGCGCTGCGCTCGTCGACGACGGAGTAGCAGGTGAAGAAGGGGTCCTGCTGGACACCTTGGACGATGGGGATGTTGGAACCGCCGGGGCTGAGGACAATGCGGTGGATGTTGTGGGCCTTCAGGACGGCTAGGACTATGCGTACATTTTCAAGGACGGTATACATGGGCGGCATCCAATCAGTTGGGCGGTAGCAGGACCGGAAAGGGCTACTTCAGGACATAGCCTCCATCGCAGACAAGGGTTTGGCCGATAATATAATTTGCGGCATCGGTCAAGAGGAAAAGGACGAGTTCCGCGATTTCCTCTGGGCGGGCGAGGCGGCGGGCGGGGTTCAAGGGCGTGTAGAAGTTGTCGCCCTGCTTGAGGAAGTCAGGTTGCATGTCCGTCATGACGAGACCAGGGGCGACGCCGTTGACGATGATGTTTTCGGGGGCCATGCGGGCACCTAGGAACTCGGTGAAGCCGCGGATGTCCCACTTGGTCATGCGGTAGGCGTTGTTGGCGCCGACAAAGCCGCCCTGGGAGGAGAGGTTGACGATTTTGCGCAGGGGCCGGTCCGGGGCGGAAAGCCAGCGGGTGCAGAGGGCTTGGGCGAGGAAGAAGGGGCCTTTGGAATTGGTGGCGTAGACGCGGTCCCAATCGTCCGGGGTCACATGGGGGAATTGCGTCGCGGCATAGGTTCCGGCGTTGTTTACGAGAATGTCGAGGGGCCCGCCCAGCAGAGTCTCCGCCTCCTGGAGCTTTGAGGTCGCGATGGATGTGTCTGCGATGTCCCAGGCGAGGGGGCGGAGGGCCGGGGAGGCGAGGCCAGTTGCCGCTGATTTGAGCTTTTCTGGGTTGCGCCCCGTGATGACGACGGAAGCGCCTTCGGCGAGACAGGCCCGGGCAATGGCGAAGCCGATGCCAGCGCTGCCGCCTGTGACGAGGATGCGCTTGCCCACGAGGAAGTTTCCGCGGGCAAGGCGGGCGACGGGGACTTCCGTGCTGCCGCCCGTAGCCCACAGACGGCGGCAAGCCTTGAGGAAATTCACCAATTTGCGAGGAAAGGATGTGAGTTTAGCCATAGAGGGTCAGGATCCTTTTTTCCTTGATGCGGATGATGTGGAACAGAAGCAGGAACACGGCGAAGAGAATGGCCCAGATGGTGCCCTTGAGGGCGAGCAGGGCGAGATACGCCACGCGGTCGAAGGGTATGAAGGAGAGAGTGGTGCGGTCAATCTGCAGAAAGAGGAGCGGGAACATGGCCAATATCGCGACGAGAGTGGGAGCAAGGAAGCTGAAAATGATTTTCCAGTTGCTGAGCCGGAGCAGTTGCTTGTAGAAGAAGGCATAGTACCCGATGAGGTTGATGAGGATGTAGACGGTGTAGCCGATGACGGCGGAGCCGGCGCCAAATGTGCGCGCGAGCGCCGCGTTGATGCCGATGGAAATCACGCAGGCACCGGCGGACATGTAGACCAAGAGCTTCGTTTTCCCGTAGGCGAGGATGAGGGCATTGCAAGGGGTAGAATGGACTTGCAACAGCATGAGGACGACCCAGACGACCAGCCAAACGGAGAGGTTGACAAAACTCGGGCCGACATAGGCCGAAAGGGCCTCCTTGGCCCCCAGCATAAAAGGGAAGCAAAGGAGACAGGCAAAAATGGTCGTAAAGATTGTCCATTTGTAGGCAAACTGCTCGATGGCGGGCTGGTCCTTCTGGGCGATGAGGCGGGAGGTCTGGGGAAGGAAGATGCCGGCAAAAGTTCCGGCGAGCATGATGATGAAATTGGGAAAGACCTGAATGATGTTGAAATCGGCAACAGTGGAGGCGGCGTCGGCGGCGAAGATGCCAAGGATGATCGGGCGGGACTGGGTGGCGGTTGTCTGGAAGAGGGAGAGGGTGAAGATGGCGAGGCTGAAGGTGAAGACGCTGCGGAAATCGGCCCAGTAGGCGCGCGGACGTAGGCTGGCAATGAGGTGGTCGCGGCGGCATTTGCTGGCGTAAGGAACAATGAGGATGGCGGTGAGGGCGGTGAGGATGAGGAAGTAGGTCGTGAGAGGGAGGCGAAGCCAAATTGTCAGGCCGACCAGAATGAGCTTGAATGCGCCTGTGACGCATTGCATTTGGGATGTGAACGCCATTTGCTTGTCGGCGATGAGCAGTTGCTGGAACGGGGTGGTCTCCCAACTAAAGGCGCAAAAGAGGGCGATGATAAGGAGACATTCGCGGAGGGTGGTGAACTGATCGGACGTGATGTTGAAGAGGGGGGCGCCCCAGATGGCCAGGGCAAGAAGAGCGATGATGTTGATGGCGGCTATGACGAGGTAGAAGGTCTGGTTGGTGTTGGCGACACGCTGGATAAGGTTGTCCTTGTTTCCGACACGCCACTGGGAGAAAAACTTGACGGCGCCGATGTTCATCCCGAGGTCAAGGAGGTGCATGTAGCCGTTGCAGGAAATGGCCAAGATGAGAATGCCATAGTTGGCCTTGCCGTAGAGGGCGAGGAGCAGGGGCGTGGTGATAAAGCCGAAGAGAGCGGTCAGGATGCGAGCAAGCGTGGTCCAGAAGAAGGAGGAGAAATAGTAGTTGTGGCGAAGGGACATCATGCTTCAATGGCGTTGACGAGATAGGCAAGGGAGTCGGCACGCGCGGAGGCAAGAAGGGAGGCCGCAGGCGAGTAGTCGAGGGGCTCGGCCCAGGCCACGGAGTCCTGAGCGTAGAGGCGGTTCTGGAGGTGGAAAACGGAGAGGAGGTCGTGGATGCGGGAGTTCTGTCCGCCGGGCGCATGATCCTGAAAACGAAGGAATTCGACAAAAGGCTTTTCAAGTAGAATGGAGAGGGTGGTTGCATGAAAAGAGTCGGTGATGACGAGAGAGGCAGCATCCAGCAGGGAAACAAATTCCCGGACGGCGGCGGCCTCGTAGACCAAAGCTCCGGGAAGGGAAAAGGCGGGGGCTTCCCGCGAAGGGAGCTGGATGATGCGGTGGAGGCCAGTCTGGCGCACAACCTCGGCTAGTTGGGCGGCGTAGCTTGGAACCTTGCCAATCAGATAGCAGAGCGCAAAAGGCTTGGAGGGGATGGCAGGCAGCGGAGCTTCGAACTCGGCATGGCGCGCCACTGAACGCCAATCCTCGGGAGACAATAGGAGGGTGGGGTCCAGGACAGTCTCAATGTCCGTGCGCCCCGTCAGCTGCGCAACTGCCGAACGACCCGATTCTTCACGCAATGAGAGGTGGTCAAACTTCAAAAGGGCTTGCCGGTAGGTCGCGCGCATGTCGGGAGCAATATCCTTGGTGCCAATACTGGTGGCATAGGAAATGCGTTTTTTATTCTCAGCCCACGGCAGAAGCATGAAGGTGTCTTTGGAATAGTAGGTATTCCAAAGTTGGTCGGAGCCGACGCAGAAGGCGTCCGTCGTGTCCAGAAGCGTGTGCAAGTTTTTCCGAGAACGAATGTGTATCTGGGGAATTTCCTCCGCTAGAAAGCGATTGAGCTTCGCTGCCTTGAGCGGAGGTGACGGAGGAGGATGTGGAGAAGATCGGCGGTGAGGATGAAGTCCAAACAGGCCAAGAGCTATTTGCACAGCGCGGCGAGGGATTCGACGCAAACGTGATCCCCAGGACAAATCAAAGGGCCAAACATACGTGGCTGCATAACCAAGTTTTTTGAAGGTGGTAAAAAGGGCATAGGCCTGCAAAGTTGTGCCAAAATTGCCATCGCCCAGCCAGGTGACAAAGGCAATGTGTTTTCTTCGTTCAGTAGTCATCGGGCGCAGGAAGTGAGAACGAACCGTGGTGCTCAACGGGGAGTGAGCAAGGGGCAGCAAGAAGGCGCAATCAAGCAGACCAGCTCTCAACGCAGTCAAGGCATTGGAGGTGTAGCGGCCACAAGGCGGATTGAATCCGAACGATTCATCGCTCGAATCAGCGGTGGATGAGGTCGGCGGACATGCCGACGTAAACGAGCTTAGAAGATTCTGTCATTGGATGGGCCTTTCTAATCTACGGTACGAGGAGACAATAGCAGGGAATGGTCTCCTGAGAGGGGGGGAAGCCAATTTCGGGAAGTCAAAACGGAATAACGGAACGATAGCCATCCCCCATGATAAAATCAAGGAGCGATTCACCTTGATTCCCGGAACGCGCATTGCGTCACAATAAAGGACACCGGAGCGGAACGGAGAAAGAAACCGGAGACGGTTCTTGCGTCAAATACTGGACACCGGACAGAATCGGAGGATGCACACCATGAGCAGAACATCGAAAAAAGACTACCTCCTCA
>JAFTAH010000004.1 GCA_017458625.1 Kiritimatiellia bacterium
CCCAGGCGTCTCCCTCGACCGCGAAAGGCCAAATGATATGTCTATATTTTCATAGACATGCGATTTTCGACTGTTTTTCAACAAACAAGGCCATTTTCTGCCCGTCCTCCATTGAAACCCTTACACTTTTTGCTCACACCCGCGCATGGTTGCGCCTGTTTCCTCCTTGCCCCGCTCCAATTGACCCTCTAGAATCTAAGGCGTTGCGAGTCAAGCAGAAGGCCCCAAAACATGCCAACCGCTTCAATGTCGGAAAACAACCCAGCGAACCCAGTCCGGCTCCAGGACGCGCTTTTGCTACCCCGTGGCGAGCGTGCCTTGCTTGCCGTGGCCCTTCCGGATAGCCTTGAGCAGGAGGAACCACTGCCCCCGGAATGGGCGGCTGTCGTCAATCGCCGGCGGCAGGACGTGGCAACGGGACGGGTTGAACTTCGTGATGCGGACGAGGTGTTTTCCTCTGCCCGTTCCGCGTTGGGATAATCGTATGGCCCAGTTCCACCCCGACGCTGCCGACAAGCTCATTGAGTCCGCTCGCTTCTACGAACAGCAGGCGTCCGGACTTGGCGAGCGTTTTCTGAAGACAGTAGAAACCGCGGTTGGCCAAGCCTCCGCTCATCCCGAACTTTATCCTGTTATCCACGCAGATGCAGTCCGTCTGTGTCTAGTTCACCTTTTCCCCTATGCCATTCTGTTTGAGGCGTTGCCTGAGGACATTGTAGCGCTCGCGGTCATGCATCAACATCGTCGGCCGGGATACTGGGCTGACCGCCTGGCTGCTCCCCACCACCAGCCCAACCATCATGGAGGGGCTGCTTAGACAGGAGAAAAACGACCATGCCAGAATTGCCGGAAGCGGAAACCGTCGCGCGGGCGCTGGACCGGGCCTTGAAGGGGAAGACGATTGCGCGGGTGGAGGTGTTCCTACCGAAGTTGCGGACGAGTCTGGCGCCCCTGATGAAAGCCGGACTGGAAGGGCGTACCTTCGTCGGCTGCCGACGGCGGGCGCGCTATGCGGTGGCGGACCTGGACGACGGGCGAGCGCTGGTGCTGCATTTCGGCATGACGGGGGTGGCGCGCGTCGATGCGGCAGACCGCCCCCGGCGCAAGCATGAGCATGTCGTCATCACCCTGACCAACGGCCAGGCATTCCGCTTCGAGGATCCGCGCCGCTTCGGACTCGTCGAGGTGCAGCCGCCGGGATCCGACGGCTGGCCGGCGGGACTGGCGGACCTGGGCGTGGAGCCGCTCTCCCGGGCGTTTGACGCCGACCTCCTGTTCCGGGCGTCGCGCGACCGCAAGAAGTCGGTCAAGGAGCTGCTGATGGACAACGCGGTGGTGACGGGCATCGGCAACATCTACGCCGCCGAAACGCTCTTCGCCAGCGGCATCCGGCCCCAGCGCCGGGCCTGCCGCCTGACGCGCGCGGAATGCGCCACGCTCGTCCACCACGCCAAGCGCATCCTGCGGCTGGCCATCCGCTGGGGCGGCACCACCGTGAGCGACTTCCACCATGTGGACGGCAGCGAGGGCAAGTTCGCGCAAAAGCTGAAGATCTACGGCCAAAAAGCCTGTCCTGTGTGCGGCACTCCCACCGCCCGCGTCGTTCTGGGGGGGCGCACCAGCTGGTTTTGCCCGAAATGCCAGCATTGAGGTGCGATGTGGACTTCCCCCGCACGGCCGATTCCTGTATGATGAAGAGCGTCCTCGTTCCCAGCCGGGGCCCGTTCCGCTACGTCCCCCCTCCCGTCAACGAAAGGCGTCCCTTGCCATGAAATTCGTCACCAAGCTTCTTTGGGGAATCGTCACCCTGGGCGGCCTCTGGCTTGCCGCCCGCATGTGGCAGGCCGATGCGCCCGTCCTGGCCATCCCGACGGCGTCGGCCACCCTCCTGGCCGCCTGGGTCTACACCTCCCCCCGCACCAAGGCCTCCCGCTATCTCCTTCCCGGCCTGGCCACCTTTGGCGTCTTCGTCCTCCTGCCGCTGCTCTATACCGTCTACATCGCCTTCACCAACTATGGGGCCGGGCATCTCCTCTCCCGCGCCCGCGTCGACGCCTGGTTCGCCCAGGAGTTCTACGCCCCGTCCCCGGATCGCATCCCCTTCCGCCTCTACCCGGCCGAAGCCGTCTCCGCCCCGGCGGCAGACGAAGCCACCCGCCCCGCCGCCCCTGCCACCGCCGCCCCGGCCACCGCCGCCCCTGCCACCGCCGCCTCGCACCGCCTCTACCGCCTCTCCGCCACGCCCTCCCCCGCCACCGCCGGCGCCTCCGCCGACGACATCGGCCGCCGCCTGCTCGTCACGCCCCCCTTCGATCCCGACGACCCCTCCACCTTCGACCGCCCGCTGCCGCTGGCCCTGGCCATCGTGCCGCCCTCCGGCCATCCGCTTCCCCTCCGCGACGTCATTGCCACCCGGCCCTGGCTCTACCGCCTCCGGCTCGCCCATCCCGCCTCGCCCGGCGTCCCCTACCGCCCCATCAACCTCCGCGAACTCGCCCCCCGCGCCCCCCTCTGGACGCCGCTCCCCGACGGGGCCCTCTCCAACGCCGTCACCGCCCAGGTGCTGCTGCCCGACGACCGCCAGGGCAGCTACGTCGACGCCGCCACCGGCACGCCCGTCGGCCCCGGCTGGCGCGTACCCGTCGGCTTCGCCAACTTCCGGTCCATCCTCCTAGAGCCGGCCATCCGCGCCCCCTTCCTGCGCATCTTCGCCTGGAACGTGGCCTTCGCCCTCCTGTCCGTCCTGGTGACCTTTGCCATCGGCACCTTCCTCGCCGTCCTCCTCCAGTGGCCGGCGCTGCGCCCCAAGGGCCTCTACCGCACGCTGCTCATCCTCCCCTACGCCATCCCCGCCTTCATCCCCATCCTCGTCTTCAAGGGCCTCTTCAACGAAGGCTTCGGCGAGATCAACCTCATCCTGACCTCCCTCTTCGGCATTGCCCCCCACTGGTTCACCAATCCGTGGCTTGCCCGCCTCATGATCCTCATCGTCAACACCTGGCTCGGCTACCCCTACATGATGATCATCGCCTCCGGCATGCTTCAGACCATCAGCCCCGACATCTACGAGGCCACCGCCATCGACGGCGCGGGCCCCGTCAGCAACTTCTTCCGCATCACCCTGCCTCAGATTGTGCCGCCGCTCTTCCCCCTGCTCATCGCCTCCTTCGCCTTCAACTTCAACAACTTCTCCCTCATCTACCTGCTCACCGGCGGCAAGCCCGACATCGCCGGGGCCGCCACCTCTGCCGGCACCACCGACCTCCTCGTCTCCTACACCTTCCGCATGGCCTTCCAGGACAGCGGCACGCGCTTCGGCTTCGCCTCCGCCGTCGCCTCGCTCCTCTTCCTGATCGTGGCCGGACTCGCCTGGCTCCAGCTCCGCACCTCCCGCAAGCCCGCCCCATCCCCTTGATTTTTCCGTTGTTTTCCCGCTCCCAAACTTTTTTCGCCCCCGCCGTTTTTTCTGCTTGCACCCCCGGCGCGAGCCGCTATACTCCCCTCCAGTTCACGAACGACGGGGTCGTAGTTCAATTGGTTAGAGCACCAGATTGTCGATCTGGGTGTTGCGGGTTCAAGTCCCGTCGACCCCGCCATTTTTCCTGAACGCGGTTGCCTTCGGCTCTCTTCTGCCGAAGGTTTTTCCGTATCGGGGCGTGGCTCAGCCTGGTAGAGCGCAAGCTTTGGGAGCTTGATGTCGCGGGTTCGAATCCCGCCGCCCCGATTGTTCATATTTTCTTTGAAATTCGTTAGTTATGACCCGCAGCAAGGCACCTCCATCAAGCCCCATGTGCGACATTTTTGTCGTAAATTGACGCGCTTTTGACGCGCTTCGGACGGAAAACGCGTCAAAAACGCGTCAACGGGAACGGGGGGGGGACGGGGGTGGCGGAGGGTATGAAAACCCAAGTTCCAGCGGTTTCCGGGAGTAAAATGGGGGGGAAAGGTGCGCCAGGACTGGACGAAATGATATTTTTGCATTTTTCATTTTGTGGGCATGTAAATTGAAATTTCTTTGTTGACATGATTATCGTTTCATATAAAA
>JAFTAH010000036.1 GCA_017458625.1 Kiritimatiellia bacterium
TAGAGCGGTTTTCAAATTACTGTAGCCATTTGGCGGGCGGCTTCCGGAGGTGCGGCTTCCAGCCGCGCAATTCATTTGGGCGCGACAGGATGTCGCACCTCCGAACCTTGTGGCCACACCTTTTCGCAAAATGCTCTAGCCCCCCTCATTTTTCATGGCGAAAACAGGTCGGCGGCCTCCGGCCCGAACCACCCCAGCCCGGCCTCGGCGCCGCGGGCGCCGGTGGCGGTGCGGAGCTCGGCGGTGACGTGGCCGTCGCACCAGGCCACGTTGGCGCGTCCGCGATGGCGGAAATGGATGGTCGGCCAAGGCGTTCCCCCCACGCTCCAGGTGCGCGGCTCGCAGAAGGAGTATTCGATGAGCCGGGCCTTGGCCCCGGAACCCTGCAGATAGGCCGCATCGGCGAACATGACGGTAGTGGCAGGATGGGTCAGGACCGCCGGCGGAACGCCCTTGGCCGTGCCGGCGTTGGGCGGCGGCATGCAGGCCTGCGAGCCGATGCCCTGCGCGTTGTAGCCATAGCCGCCGCACGAGGCCTCGAAGCCCCAGGCGGCCGGCCGAAACGCCGGACACGCGCGGACGATGCCGCTGACCCCCGCTCCGCCCAAGTAGCCGGTGAGCGGCCCGCCTGCCGCGTCGAACGCCCCATCGGCCCCGCGCACGCCATGCCAGCGGCAGGCATTGGCCTCGTTGATGTCGCTGGCCGCCGCCACGAACGTGCCGTGGTCGCCCGCATAGGCCCAGTTCGCCTCGACCAGCTGGCGGAGATTGTTCTGGCAGACGGCCGCCCGCCCCGCGTCAAAGGCCCAGCGACCGCCGCCTACCGCCAACAGGGCCAGGAGGGTCAGGATCCCCATCACCACCACCAGCTCGATGAGCGAAAAACCCTCCCGGCGGCGGAGCGGCGCAAGCCAACCGGGAGCACGTTTCATCGAAAAACCGCGACGCAACGGGTCAGAACGAGTACCGCCGCGCGGGCTCGAACGCGGAACGCACAGCCCGCTGCAAGTCGTCCGTGTAGGTGCCCACCGCGCGATCCTGCAAGTGGTCGAACAGCATCGGCGAGTCGCTGCCATAGGTGACGCGGCGGATGGGGTCGGGGTCGAGGTCCGCATAGATCACCTCGTCGCCGGCGCGGGCCAGGGCCACGGACTGCGCGATGGGCGTGGTGATCTGCGAGTGCCCGAAGTAGGTCGTCCCTGCGGCATCGGCCCCCACGGCGTTGACGGCAATGTGGTAGACGTGGTTCTCGTAGGCGCGGATGCGGTTTTCGGCATCCCAGATCTCGAAATGGCGCAGCAGCGCCGACGGACGGCAGATGATCTGCGCCCCGCGGACGGCCAGGATGCGGGCAATCTCGGGGAAGTCGCCGTCGTAGCAGATCTGGATGCCAATGGTGCCGATGGCGGTGTGGAACACCGGATAGTCGGTGCCGGGGGTCGTCCAGCCGCCGCAGGTGAGCCGCTCCGTCGGGAACGGATGGGTCTTGCGGTAGCAGCCGAGATTCGCCCCATTCTCGTCGATGAGGAACGCGGAATTATAGACCACGGCCGGCCCCGCCCCGCGCTCGTAGGTGGGCAGGACGCAATGCATCTTCAGCTCGCGGCAGACGTTCTGGATGGGCGCGAGAATCTGGTCGATGGGCGGCAGGAAGTCGTGGAACTCGCGCGCCGACATGGCCGGATTGAACCCGGTGGTGATGGATTCGGGGAAGACGACCAGCCGGGCGCCCAGGTCCTTCTTGGCGGCCCGGAGGCGGTCGATGCAGCGGTCGAGATTGGCCGGAATGTCGTTGGGCACGACGGCAAACTGCGCCCCGGCCACCCGGCACGCCGCCAGCGGCGCCGATGGCACGACCGGCGGCAGCGAAGCGGGAGCGGGAACGGCGGTCTTCTTGCCTGCGGTCTTCTTGGCGGCGGTCTTGGTCATCTTTTTTGCGGTTTTTTGCGTTTTCTTGGTCATTTTCGGCGAATTGTTGGAGGCTTTAGGGAGTTTGGACGGGGTAGCAGAGGCGAAGATTGGGGATGGCGGCGAAATGGCGGTCGAGGGTCATCAGTGGCGCGCCGAGGGAAAGGGCGTGGGCGGCAATCCAGAGGTCGTTGGTGGGAATGGGATGTCCAATGCCACGAAGATAGGCAAAAAGCAACGCGTATTGCTCGGACACCTCCGGCAGCAGAGGCACCTGTCGGACAAAGGGATGGGCAAGAAATGTGTGTAGCGGCCCCTGGAGGTCGATGCCCCCGCGCTCGAGCCCCGCCCGGAATTCGCCCAGAACGACGGGCGACAGGATGAGCTCCTCGGTATCCGCGAGACAGGCAAGGATTTCGCGGTTGTTCCGGAAGTATTCGAGCAGGATATTGGTGTCGAGCAGGGCGCGCTTCATTTCCAGAGGTCCGCGTCGATGGTCTCGAACGGGGCAAGCGCCGTGCGCAAGCGGGCGGCCTCGTCCTCGGAAAGAGCCCCCGCGCCCGCTTCCAGCTCGGCCAGATGGGAGACCTTCGGGGCGGCGGTCAGCCCCAGCGCCGAGGCAAGAAGCTTTTTGACCGCCTTGTTGAGGCTCAGCTTCTCCCGGTCCGCGTAGGAGGACAGGGCGGCGGATAGCTCATCGTCGATTCCGTGCAGGGAGAGCGAGGTCATAGGTGGACATCCATGGGGTGAGTCAGTTTTCGAGTTGATTATAACTCACACTCCGATTCAGACAAGCCTTTTCCCAGGCTTTCCTCTCATGACTTGGCCTCCGGACCGCGCGGAGCGGGGCCCCCCACCGCAAGTGCCAAAACCACACCATCATTCCCACATTTTGGTAGGGCCCGCGCTCCGCGCGGGCCGCCGGTCGCAGTTTTCTGCGCCCGTTTTCCGTGGCTTCTGCAAGCTCTGCGGGAGATTGTTTTGAGGTGAACAGAAGGGCGAGGGTGGGGACACCCTCGCTTCAGCACCCGCTTCCGAAGAGCAAGAACCTCGCTAGACGGCGAGGATGTCCTTTTCCTTGGCGGCGACGAGGTCGTCGGCCTTCTTGACGTACTTGTCGGTGTACTTCTGGATCTCGGCCAGGTCGAGGGTCAGCTCGTCCTCGGAGATCTCGGAATTCTTTTCCAGGGCCTTGACCGCCTCGTTGGCGTCGCGGCGGACGGCGCGGATCGCCACGCGGGCCTCTTCGCCCAGCCGGTTGGCCACCTTGATGAGCTCCTTGCGGCGTTCCTCGCTCAGCTCGGGAATCGGCACGCGGATGAGTCGCCCGTCGTTGAGCGGCGTCACGCCGATGTTCGCCGCCAGAATCGCCTTCTCGATGGCGGGCAGCGTGCTCGGATCAAAGGGCTTGATGACGATGAGCCGCGGCTCGGGGGTCGTGATCAGCGCCATCGCGTTCAGGCGGGTCGGCGCCCCGTAGCAGTCGGCCTGGATGCAGTCGACCAGCGAGGTGCTGGCCTTGCCCGTGCGGAGGCCCTGGAGGCCTTGCTGGAGATGGGCGATGGTCTTGTCCATCTTGTCATCGGCTTCGAGAAGGATTTCGTCAGAGGAGTCGCTCATGGGGATTGTTCCTTGGGTTGGGGGTTCAAAAACAGGCACATTGTTCCGCTTTTTCTAGGCATCTAGGTCTCTAGATATCTAGGTGTCTAGAATCCTAGCTCTTCCCCTCTTCGGTCACCAGGGTGGCGACGGTGGTGTCTCCGGAGAGTGCCGCCAGCAGGGCGCCGGGCTGGAAGAAGTTCAGGACCATGATGGGGATGGCGTTGTCCTGGCAGAGGCTGAAGGCGGTGGAGTCCATGACCTTCAGGCGGCGGGAGAGGCATTCGGCGTAGGTGATGCGGTCGAAGCGGGTGGCGGTGGGATCCTTGGTGGGATCGGCGGTGTAGATGCCATCGACCTTCGTCGCCTTGACGAGCAGGGACGCGCCGACTTCGGCCGCGCGCAGGGCCGCCGCGCTGTCGGTGGTGAAGAACGGATTCCCGCTGCCGCCGCCCAGGATGACGACGGTGCCGGCGTCGAGCAGTGCCCGCGCCCGCTGGAAGGTGAACAGCTCGCAGATGGCCGGCATCGCGCGGGAGGAGAGCACCACCGCCGGCACGTCGCGCGTCGCCAGCGCCGCCTGGAGGGCCAGCGAGTTGATCATCGTCGCCAGCATGCCCATGTTGTCGCCGTGGGCCCGCGGAACCCCCTTGCCCGTGCCGGAGAGCCCCCGGAAGATGTTGCCGCCGCCAATGACGATGGCCACCTGGACGCCCGTGGCGCGCACCGCCTCGATTTTTTCAGCCATGTCGGCCAGGATGGCGGAATCAATGCAGTCGGTCCCCGCCGGAGAGCGGAGGACTTCGCCGGAGAGCTTGAGCAGAATGCGCGGATAGAGGGGAGCGGACATGGCAAACCTTTCGTCAGGGGGTATCTGTTTCTTCGGGAAAATCGGCAAAGAGGGACGTGGCGGGCGCATGGAGGGAGCAGGAAGGCGGCAGTCCCTCGGGCGTGCCGAGGGCGCAGACCCCGCCTGCCGGGCACACCGGCACCTCGGGCAGATACGCAGGCACCAGCTCCTCGATGGTGCCCGGGAAGCCGCCGCGCTCGATGGCGTAATGGCGACAGGCCGAGGCCAGCTCATCCAGCTGGGCAAGGCATTGGGCCCGTTGCCGCTGCGGCCGCGTCTTGACGAAGGCGGGAATGGCCAGCCCGAGCAGCACCAGCACGATCGCCACCGTCAGCGCGACCTCCATGGTCGTCCAGCCCGCCCGGGCGTGGGACCTGGCGTGCGAAAAGAAGGTGGTTGGGGGAGCGGAATTCATCGAAGTCTCAGCAACAACTTGCATCGTCCTCGACTCTACCCCCATCGCCCTCCCCATGAAAGGAAAATCGCCCCCCTCTTGTCACTTGTCACTTCCCTCCCCCTAGAATCCTGGAATCCTAGTGTCCTGGATGATAAAAACTTGTTCAAACGACGGCATGGTGTTTCCCGACGAGGCGCCGGATTGAAGGCGCAGTTTCCTGCGTCGAAATCCGGCAACGACGTGGGGGAACATCAGGGCAAGCTTGGACAAGGAATTTTGAATTCAGGACACTAAAATTCTAGGTTCCCCCTTCGGGTCTTCGTGTGCCCCCATCCCCCCTCTTCGCCCCTTGCCATTTGCCATGATTTTACGTGAAACATTGGCCTTTTTGCCCATTTTCCTGATCCGCTCCCGTCGCCCCGGCGGACGTCGGCCAGCGTCGTCCGGCGGTTCCTCCGCCCTCTCCCCCTGCCCTTCCCCTGCCCTCCCCCGCAATGCCGTCCCGCAACGTTTTGGGCTGTCATGCGGCACCGAACCGGTGTAGGATGCCTCGCGTTCCACGGAGGAAGCGACAAGATGAAGTTCTCGGAAAATGCGGACCGGATGGATGTCCGGTATGTGGCGGCGCTGGCGCGCATCGAACTGGGCGAAGCGGAGGCCGCGACGCTCCAGGGCCAGCTGGACGACATCCTGGAGTTCGTCGGCGAGCTCAAGCAGCTCGACCTGGACGCCGGGGGCGACCTGGCCGCCGAGATCCTCGCCCGCGACGTCGACGGCGGCACCGGCCCGATGGCCTGGCGCGACGACACCCCGGCGGACGGTCTCCCGGTCGAAGAGGCCCGCGCCCTCGCCCCGAATCTGCGCCATGGCCAGTTCGTCGTCCCGAAGATCATCGAATAGCCCGCTCCCGCCCTTCCCCCACGAGGTTTTGCCATGACCGCAGCCAGCGACACGCCTTCCACTCCCCTCCCCGCCCTCGGCCTGGCCGAGGCCGCCGCCGCCCTCGCCCAGGGGGCCGTCACCAGCGTCCAGCTGGTCCAGGCGCTCCTTGACCGCGCCGACGCCCTGGAGCCCCGCCTCAACGCCCTGACCTGGCGCGACCCGGCCGATGCCCTGGCCCAGGCCGCCGCCGCCGATGCGGCCCGCGCCGCCGGCGATCCGCGCCCGCTGCTCGGCGTGCCGATGGCCATCAAGGACCTCCTCAACGTCAAGGGCCAGCCCTGCACGGCGGGCTCGAACATCCTGCGCGGCTACGTGTCGCCCTACGATGCGACGGTCATCGCCCGTCTCCGTGCGGCCGGCATCGTCTTCCTCGCGCGCACGAACACCGACGAGTTCGCCATGGGCGGCAGCACGGAAACGTCGGCGTACGGCCCCACCCGCAATCCCTGGGCACTCGACCGCGTGCCCGGCGGCTCCTCGGGCGGCTCGGCGGCGGCAGTGGCGGCGTGCGAAGCCCCGGCGGCCCTGGCGTCCGACACGGGCGGCAGCATCCGCCAGCCTGCGGCCTTCTGCGGCGTGACGGGCCTCAAGCCCACCTACGGCCGCGTCTCCCGCTACGGCTGCGTGGCGTTCGCCTCCAGCCTCGACCAGGTCGGCCCCATCGCCCGCACCGTCGAGGATGCCGCCTGGGTCTACGAAACCATTGCCGGCCGCGACCTCCACGACTCCACCACCTCCGCCCGTCCCGTCGAACCCGTGCGCGAGCTGGCGGCGGCGAGCCGCGACCTCCGGGGCGTCCGCCTCGGCATCCCCCGCGAATACTTCGCCGAAGGCCTGGCCGACGACGTGCGCGCCCTCACCGAGGCCGCCATCGCCCAGTGCCGCGAGCTAGGGGCCGAGCTCGTCGACGTCACCCTCCCCCACTCCCGCCACGGCATCGCCTGCTACTATATCCTGGCCCCAGCCGAAGCCTCCGCCAACCTCGCCCGCTACGATGGCGTCCGCTACGGGGCCCGCCGGGGCGACGACGACCTCCAGCACATGTACGAGGCCACCCGCAACGAAGGCTTCGGTGCCGAGGTCAAGCGCCGCGTCATCCTGGGCACCTACGTCCTCAGCTCCGGCTTCCACGACGCCTACTACCGCCGCGCCCAGCGCGTCCGCGCCCTCATCCGCGCCGACTTCGATGCCGCCTTTGCCCGTTGCGACGCCATCCTGGGCCCCGTCACCCCCACCGCCGCCTTCCGCCTCGGCGAAAAGTCCGCCACCCCCGTCCAGATGTACCTCGGCGACATTTTCACCGTCAACGTCAATCTGGCCGGCATCTGCGGCCTCTCCGTCCCCTGCGGCTTCACCCCCGACGGCCTTCCCGCCGGCCTCCACGTCGTCACCCCCGCCTTCCGCGAGGACACCGCCTTGCGCGTCGGCGCCGCCTACCAGCACGCCACCCCCTTCCACCTCCGCCATCCCGCCCTCGACCCCGCAACCCCCTAACCCCTAGAACCCTAGAATCCTAGAATCCTAGAAAAGTCCCGAAGGTTCCACCCATGCCCCTCAAAGCCCCTCGCGCCGCCGAACTCCTCAAGTCCATGAAGACCCGCCAGGTCCTCGTCGTCGGCGACCTCATGCTCGACCGTTTCGTCTACGGGGCGGTCACGCGGATTTCCCCGGAAGCGCCGGTCCCCGTGGTGCGCGTCACCAAGGAGACCTCGATGCCCGGCGGCGCCAGCAACGTCGCCACCAACCTTCGCGCGCTCGAGGTGGGCGCCTCGGTGGCCGGGATGCTGGGCAAGGACAACGCGGCGGTCGAGCTGCGCTGGCTCCTCCAGCAGGCCGGCGTCGATGCCGAATGCGCCATCCCCTTCGCCGGCTCGCGCACCATCGTCAAGGAGCGCATCATCGCCGAGCGCCAGCAGGTCGTCCGTGTCGACTTCGAGCAGACCGACGCCCCCATCCCCCGCCGCCAGCACGACAAGTTTCTTGCCCTCCTCGCGCTCAAGCTCGAGTCCGTCGACGGCGTCATCGTCGAGGACTACGGCAAGGGCGCCGTCACCCAGGACGTCGTCGACCTCGTCCTCTCCGTTGCCGAACGCCGCTCCCTGCCCGTCGGGCTCGACCCCAAGGAAGGCCACGATCTCGCCTTCTCCCGTCTCACCGTCGCCACGCCCAACCGCAAGGAGGCCTTCGCCATCGCGGGGCTCCCCGACCCCGGCCCCGCCGAGAACCCCGTGACCGACACCCCGCTGCTGGGCGTCGCCTCCCGCCTTCTCCAGAAGTGGAATGCCGAGAACGTCGTCATCACTCTTGGCCCGCAGGGCATGCTTCTGGTGACGCGCGGCCGCCCCCCCCGCCACGTTCCCACCCGCGCCCGCGAGGTCTTCGACGTCTCCGGCGCCGGCGACACCGTCATCGCCGCCCTCGTCGCCGCCCTCGCCTCCGGCGCCCGCTTCCAGGAAGCCGCCGAGCTCTCCAACTACGCCGCCGGCGTCGTCGTCGGCAAACTCGGCACCGCCTCCTGCGACCCCGCCGAGCTCCTCGCCCACATCCGCGTTTCCTCCCGCCGCTAGAGCAATGCCGTGAGCAGCTTGCCCCAACACGCGGCAGTCGTGGGTGCCGGGCCGCGCCACAGGCTGTCAACCTCCATGTCCATCCTCCTAGGCCCGTCCTAGGCCGGCACACACAACCCCAAAACCAGAGGAATTCCCGTGCAATCTCCCGTAAACTCACAGACTTTCGAGGCCCCGGCTGGCGTTCCGCGCGTGGTAGGGGTGATTCCATCGCGCTGGGGGTCCACGCGCTTCCCGGGCAAGTCGCTGGCCCCCATCGCGGGCGTGCCGCTGGTGCTGCGCGTCATCCGCCGCGTGCGCCTGGCCACGACGCTCTCCGACGTCATCGTGGCCACGGACGACCCGCGCATCGCCGAGGTCGTGCGCGCCGACGGCGCCACCGCCGTCCTCACCCGTCCCGACCACCCTTCCGGCACCGACCGCATCGCCGAGGCCGTGCGCGCCCTGCCGGTGCCGCCGGACATCGTGGTCAACATCCAGGGCGACGAACCGCTCATCGACCCGGCCCTCGTCGACGCCGTCGCGCAAGCCCTGGCCACCCCCGCCGCCTTCGACATGGCCACCGCCGCCACCCCCATCGCCTCCGCCGACGAGCTCCACCGCCCCGACGTCGTCAAGGTCGTCACCGCCGACGACGGGGCCGCTCTCTACTTCTCCCGCGCCCCCATCCCGTTTGTGCGCGGGGCCCCGGCCGACTTCCCGCCGGTTCCCGGCCGCCACTGGCGCCATGTCGGCCTCTACGCCTACACCCGCGCCGCCCTCGAACGCATGGTCGCCGCCCCGCCCGCCCCCCTCGAGCAGCTCGAAAAACTCGAACAACTCCGCGCCCTCGCCCTCGGCATGCGCATCAAGGTCATCCCCACCAACCATTCCGGGGCCGGCGTCGACTCCCCCGACGACATCCCCCGCGTCGAAGCGCTGCTGCGGGAGCAGGGAATCGTGTGAAAAGGGAAAAGGCCCGTGCGGAGCGCGCGCCCAAGGGGTAGGGGCCGCCCGCCGCGTGGCCCGCAGAACGCAGCTGGCGCCCTTTTCTAGTTTTTCTAGAGCATTTTGCGAAAATGTGTGGCCACACTTTTGTCTTTTTCCTGGGACACCGCGACCCTGAGACCCTGGGACAAAAACCGCCCCCTCTCGGCCCCCGTCCCAGTGTCCCAGTGTCCCAGCGTCCCAGTGTCCCAGCCCCCCCGGCCCTCCCCAGCCCCAGCCCCTCTCCCCTCCTCACCACCCCCTTCTCTCCCTCACCCCCCGCACCGCCCTCGCGATCTCCTCCCGCAACTCCCCGGCCCTCCGCTCCAGCTCCTCCGCCGACCCCGCCCCCTCCAGCCTGCTGAAAATGGCCTTGTCCCGCTCCTCCCCCCGCGCCTCGATGCGCGCGGCATGCATCCGCTCCCGGACTCCGCCAAACTTCCTGAACTCCTCCTCCTGACGCCGAATCATGCCCCCCAGCAGCGCATGAGTCTGATGGCAAAGCATCACCATCACATTGCACAGCGTCTCCTCCGGCCGCGACTCGAAAATGTCCCGCCAGTCCTCCCAGTCCGGGTGAGCCAGGGCATACGTCTTCGCCGCCTGGGCGCGCCGGTCCTCAACCGACCAAGGCGCTGCCCCCAGCGACCGCAACCGGTCGAGGTAGTCCTCCCGCAACTCATCCAGCGTCGCGCGCGCCACGCCCGTCAACCGGATTTCCGTCTCCTTGCTCGTCCCCGAGGCCGCGCTCCCTTCGGCGATGTTCTGCTTGCAACTCCGCGCCGCCTGCGTCATTTGGTCCACCGTCCGATCTCCACGCGCGGGCAGAAACCTCCGGCAGAACACCACCGTCCCCTGATAAATCGTTTCGCTCTTCCGATACGCAATCAGCTTCCGGTAGCCGCCGTGCGACAAATCAATCGCCACCCTGTTTCCGCCTGCTTTCATCATTTGGCTCCTTTCCGCCTTGCCCCTCCAGACTGCCTGTTTTTTCCGCCGAGCGCAAGCAGAAAAAGAACACTCGTTCAAGTTTTTTTCCTGAGACACCGCGACCCTGAGACCCTGGGACAAAACCGCCCCCTCTCGGCCCCCGTCCCAGGGTTCCAGGGTCCCAGCGTCCCAGCCCCCCCGGGCCCTCCCCAGCCCCTCTTCCCGCTCTTCCGCGCGTCAGCGCAAGACCTTCGACCTTCGCCCAGCGACCACGACGAAGAGGCGGCCCGGAAGGCCGCCTCGCAACGTCGATGGAGGGACGATTAACGGCGAATACGGCGACGCAATACCATCGCCAAGCCACCAAGACCCAGCAACGCCATCGTCGTGGGCTCGGGAACCGCGGACACCTTCGTCCACTGCGCATCCGAATCCATTCCAATTACCGCCGATTGACCAATGTCAGCAGGAGGCGGAGGCTGTTCAGCATCAGAAGCCGCCACCTTGACAATATCGCTTTGCCACGTAAAGGTATCCGTTCCATCCGTCACTTCTAACGTCTGGTAGAAATAGGACGAATCTGTATTGGCGTTAGCAATCGAAGATACCGGAATGATATACGTTGTTACACCAGCAATATACTGCAAAAGCGAATCGAAGGTCGGAGAATCCGTGACATATTGTTCCATCGCACTGTTCGACTTATAGGAATCGGTGTCTTCAGGAATCACTCGTGTACCGAGCAAAAGTGCATTAGAGCCATCAGCACTAGTCGAATACAGCAAGTTCCATGTCAAGTCGTAATTCTGGAGAATTGGCGTCAAGTTATTGGGATCGTCAAGTGGATCAAGTGCCCCACCAATTGACCAATTGACATGCCAGGAATTGACCGCCGCGAATGACGCCATGGAAGAGGCGACCAACGCAATTGCCGCAAACGTTAAAACTTTCTTCATGATTTTGTTGCCCTTTCTAAATTGTTTTGTTTTTTATTCTTCAGGAGCCAGCGGAGACCGATCCGTGACTTCCGTAACACTTCCCGCTTCCTTGACCATGACACCCTCTCCAACTCCAACTACACGGTTACGCAAGGCTGGCGTCCAACCCAAGCCACTCTTAGCACAAGTCAACCACTGCTGATTGTCAACATCCCAAAAATAGACCGCGCTATTCTTCGACAACGCATCGGCAAAAACCGTATTGGTGAAGGTGGTGGAGATGGGATAGGCCGACAGGCCCTTGACATCCAGATTGCCGCTACCACTCAAATAGATAGTGGTGGTATCATCGGGATTCAACTCCCCTACCATGGAAACAACCAAATCGTCGGTGGCCGTTGCAGCTTGGCGCACAAAAATCGCCTCGCCAGGATGAAGTTCACGGTTACGCAAGGCTGGCGTCCAACCTAAGCCACTCTTAGCACAAGTCAACCACTGCTGATTTTCGCTGTCCCAGAAGTATACCGCAGACCCCTTGGGAAGTTGTTCAGAAAGCGTGCAATTAGACCAAACGTTGGAGGTGGCATCTGGCGGCGGATCCAGCGGCATGGAAATGCAAGTCAACTTCCCCTCCGGCGGGACGGTGTACTTGATGACGCCGATGGTATTGACGGAATAGACGGCATCGTCGTCGGCGACGGCATAGGAGGCGACGAGCGCCGCGAGTGCGAGAGCAATGGCAACTACCTTCTTCATCTGCGACTCCTGATTTTGGGTTATTTCCTAGGGAAAACTGGATTTTTCGTCTATCGGGGGCGGGGGTTCCGGCCTCTCGGGGGCCCACGCACGCGACACCCGGAATTGTGGTCGCAGGAGGGGCCGCTGTCAAACAAATTTCGCAGAAAATCGGTTCAAACGGTTTACTTGCGGGAAATGGGGGGCCGAGGCGCGAGGAAGGGGCGATTTTTGGGGGGCGCTGACGCGGCGGGGCCGGAGTTGAAAGGTTGAGAAGTTGAAAGGTTGAAAGGTTGGGGGCGCTGACGCGCCAGGGAGCGAGAAGAGACGCCGGAGGGACGCGGGGGCCGAAGGTTTTTGGCCACAAAGAACACAAAGGACACAAAGAATTTTTGCACAAAAGAGCAGAGAGGACGAAGGAGAAACAACCCCGGCGGGTACTAGCGAGGAGCCGAAAACGGAAGGGACAACGGGACAAAAAGCGACTCCACGCAACCCAGGTGTTTCCTCCTGTGCAAACAGCTTAGATGCGCCCGGAAAAGAGACCGTGCGAAGCGCGTTGTTGACTTTGTGGCGCGGAACAGGGACAATCGGGTCGCCATGGACACATCCAACATCAACGAGAATAGGCCGGCGGCGCCGGGGTACGAGTTCCTACAGGTACTGGGGACGGGTGGAACGAGCACGGTGTGGCTGGCACGGCAGGTGTCGCTGGACCGCATTGTCGCGATCAAGGTGCTGGATGCGCGCCTGCTGGAGAACGAGGCGGAGCGGGAGCGGTTCCGGGCGGAGGCCCAGGCGACGGCCCAGCTGGACCTGCCCGCGCTGACGCGGGTGCTGGACTTCGGAGAGGCCGAGGGGATGCTGTACTATGTGATGGAATACATCGAGGGAACGAGCCTCGCGGCGTGGCTGAAGGCGCATGGGCGGATGTCGGTGGTGCAGGCACTCCAGGTGACGGACATCATCGCGTCGGCGATGGGCGCCGCCTGGGACAAGGCCGGGCTCGTCCACGGCGACATCAAGCCCGGGAATATCTTGCTGGGCCAGGACGGCTCGGTGAAGCTGACCGACCTCGGCCTGGCACGGCTCACCGCGCGGTCTCTGGGGCGCGGCGGAGGGGCCGCCCACGTCGCCGACGCCGCCACGGACGACGCCACGGATGGCACCACGGATGGCACCTGGACGCTCCAGGGCACGCCCACGTATCTCGCGCCGGAACAGGTGGTCGGGGCCGCCGCCTCCGTGCAGTCGGACATCTATTCGCTGGGGTTGACGCTGTACCATCTGATCACCGGGAAGGTGCCGTTCGAGGGACTCGGCGTCGACGAGCTTCTGGAGGCCCAGCAGAACGACTTCCTGCCCGACCCCTGCGACGTCGCCGGCGGCAAGGTGCCCGTAGGCGTCGCCCTCCTGCTGACGAAGATGACCGCCAAGGAGCCCGCGCTCCGCCCGGACAGCTGGGCCGCCCTGCTCTCGGACCTGGAGAAGGTCGAGGGCGGCGGCAAACCGTCGGGGCCGTTCCCCGAGGAGACGGAGTCCACCATCCTGCTCTCGCCCGCCCATCGCCCGGGCGCGCGCGGAAATACCATCAACCTCTCCGCTGCCGGACGCAAGGCCATCCTCGTCACCAGCACGCCGCGCAACAGCCCAGCCGGCGGCGGCGGCGCGCGCAGCGGCAGCTTCGCCCCGCCCCCGAGCGTGCAAATGGGCGATGGCGGCAACGGCTTCCTGAAGTTCCTGGGCTTTTTGGCCTTTCTGGCCGCCCTCGCGGGCGCCGTGTGGCTGTTCGTCTTCCGGGGGCACCCCGACCGCTGGGACACCCTCAAGAATAGCGTCGCCTCCATCGGCAAGTCCCCGGGCAGCCAGAGCGGGCGCGGCAACCAGCCCGGCCGGCCGCTCCAGGACGTGCAGGAGGAGACCGGCGACACGGCCTCGGCGGATGCCACCTCGTCCGCCGCACCCGCCCAGCCCACCCAGGCCGCCAAGGCCGCGGACGCGAACGAGATCATTGCCATGCCCGGCGCCGGCGGAAGCGCCAGCCGCGGCACCGACGTCGACGGCGCCTGGGCCGACGAGGGCTATGTGGCCGCCGCCAAGCAGTTCAACGAGGTGCTGACGCAGTATCAGGCCGCGGTCAAGGCCGAGGCCGCCCCCGACGCCGCCGTCTGGAGCGCCGTGGAACGCGACGCCCTCGCCGCCGCCCGCGCTCTCGACGCCCTCCGGCCCCGCGCCCCCAAGGACGTGCCTCTCCGGGACTATGCCAACATGGCCTACCAGCTCGTCAAGGACGCCCGCGCCCATCAGCGCACCAGCCAGCAGAAGCGTGCCGACTGGAGCCATGCCCCCAAGCGGCGCCACCCGGGGGCCGCCCCGTGGCCCTCGCCGCCCAAGGACAAGAACAATCTGTTCGCCACCGGCCGCATGCAGCTGGGCTATGCGTGGGACGTCCTGCCCGCGCCGCAGTCCACCCTCGCCGTCGAATGGCTCACGCTCATCTCCTCCGAAAGCACGCCCCAGCCCAACACCGCCGGCGATGACACGCTCACGCTGTTCGGGCCGCTGCGCTTCCTCATGGACGCCACCGAGGCCGCGCAACGCCTCCGCCAGCCGCTGCCCGTGCGGCGCGTCGTCGAGAATCCGCTGTTCCCCTACGGCGGCGTCTTCGCCTACGACCTCGCCGCCAGCGGCCTTGGCAACATCCGCCGGCCCGCCCCCCCCTACCAGAAGCTCACGCTCCTCGCCGATGCCGACGACCAGCTCGTCGGCATCTACTACCTCGACGACGAACCCGCCGGCCTCGTCCACGACGAACTGGCCTTCTCCCCCATCTCCCAGATCGCCGACTTCGGCGCCGGCATCGAGCTCCCCGGCGGCGGTTCCGCCCGCGCCTGCCACCAGTTCCTCCTCGGCAACGGCGTCGTGCGCTTCGACGATGAAAGCGCCGACTTCTCCTCCACCCCCCCCAGGCCCCTCCGCCAGTCCACCCTCATCATCCCCAAGCCCTTCCTCGATTGCCTCTACTATCATGTGCTCGGCGGACTGTGAGCCCAGCGCCGCACCCAAAAACTAGAATCCTAGTGTGCTGAATTTTAAATAAGTTTACTCTTGAAGCGGTGGTGGGATTTGGGTATGATGGGAACATGCAAAAGCCCCTGAAACTCCATTTGGACGAAGCCGACCGCCAGGCGTTGCTCGAACGGTCGCGCTCGGGA
>JAFTAH010000005.1 GCA_017458625.1 Kiritimatiellia bacterium
ACCGTTCTCCCGCCATCCTTTGGATTTTCGCGGGCGGGACGCCCGCGCCCCCAGGCGTCTCCCTCGACCGCGAAAGGCCAAATGATATGTATATATTTTCATAGACATGCGATTTTCGACTGTTTTTCAACAAACAAGGCCATTTTCTGCCCGTCCTCCATTGAAACCCTTACACTTTTTGCTCACACCCCCCATCGCCCCCAGAAACTGAAAAGACTTGCGGACGCGCCAGTGAAATGCTTTACTTTCGCGCTCACGGAAGGAGACCTTGAAATGGATCTGGATCTGGACAAACTGCGCGAGCTGGCCGAACTCATGGACAAGTACGACCTGGGCGAGGTCTGCGTGGAAAAGGACGATGACAAGGTGGTCCTCAAGAAGGCCCTGCCGCCACCCCTGCCCCCCTGTCCCCCACCCTTCCCTCCGCCGGGCCTGATGCCCCCGCACGTCGCCGCGGCCCCTGCCGCCGCCCCCGCCCCGGCCGAGCCAGCTCCCGCCGCCCCCGCAGCCCCGGCCGCCGAGCCCGAAGGTGTCCCCGTCAAGGCCCCGCTCGTCGGCACCTTCTACCGCGCCTCCTCCCCGGAAATGGAGCCTTTTGTCAAGGTCGGCGACTCCGTCACCCCCGCCACCGTCGTCTGCATCATCGAGGCCATGAAGGTCATGAACGAAGTCAAGGCCGGCGTCTCCGGCGTCGTCCGGCGCGTCCTGGTCGAGAACGGGGCCGTCGTCGAGTTCGGACAGCCCCTCCTCCTGGTCTCCGCGGAGTAACCGCCATGTTCGGCCGCATCCTGGTCGCCAACCGCGGCGAGATTGCCGTCCGCGTCATCCGCACCTGCCGCCAACTCGGCATCGAGACCGTCGCGGTCTACTCCACCGCCGACCGCGACAGCCTCCATGTCGCCCTCGCCGACCGCGCCATCTGCATCGGCGGCCCCCGCGCCGCCGACAGCTACCTCAAGATGCCTGCCATCCTCAGCGCCGCCGAGGTCTCCGGCGCCGAGGCCATCCATCCCGGCTTCGGTTTCCTCTCCGAAAACGCCCATTTCGCCGACATCTGCGCCAAGTGCAACCTCGGCTGGATCGGCCCTCGCGCCGAAGTCCTCCGCTCCATGGGCGACAAGGCCCAGGCCCGCCACCTGATGCGTTCCGCCGGCGTCCCCGTCACCCCGGGCAGCGAAGGCGTCGTCCCCGACCCCGATGCCGCCGTCGCCCTCGCCCGCACCATCGGCTATCCCGTCCTCGTCAAGGCCATCGCCGGCGGCGGCGGCAAGGGCATGCGCGTCGCCCGCTCCGATGCCGAGCTCCGCTCCGCCTTCCTCACGGCCGCCCAGGAAGCCCGCCAGGCCTTCGGCAACGGCGACTGCTATCTCGAAAAGCTCGTCGAGAACGCCCGCCACGTCGAGGTCCAGCTCGTCGCCGACCGCCATGGCAACGTCTACGCCATCGGCGAACGCGACTGCTCCCTCCAGCGCCGCCACCAGAAGCTCCTCGAGGAAACCCCCTCCCCCGCCGTCACCCCCCCCCTCCGCCGCCACCTCCTCCAGGCCGCCGTCCGCGCCGGCAAGGCCTGCGGCCTCGACAGCGTGGCCACCGTCGAATTCCTCTGGGACGCCTCCGCCCAGGCCTTCTACTTCATGGAGATGAACACCCGCATCCAGGTCGAGCATCCCATCACCGAGGAGGTCACCGGTCTCGACCTCGTCGAGGCCCAGCTCCGCGCCGCCGCCGGCGAGGAGCTCTCCGCCCGCGACTGGGATCCCCGGCCCGCCGGCCACTGCCTCGAGGTCCGCCTCAATGCCGAGGACCCGGCCCGCGGCTTCGCCCCCTCCCCCGGCCGCATCCGCCAGCTCCGCTGGCCCGGCGGCCCTGGCGTCCGCGTCGACTCCCACGCCTACGTCGGCTACCAGATCCCCCCCTACTACGACAGCATGATCGGCAAGCTCGTCGTCCGCGGCCGCACCCGCGACGAAGCCATCCGCCGTGCCCGCCGCGCCCTCTCCGAACTCGACATCGAGGGCGTCGCCACCACCGCCGAGCTCGCCGCCGCCCTGCTCGCCGACTCCCGCTTCGTCCGCGGCGCCTACGACACCGCCTTCCTCGAACGCTTCGTCGCCGAAACCCTCCCCTCCTAACGCCCGCCCCCTGCAACCCCAACCGTCCGAAACCCCGAAACCCCTGCCCTCCCGGAGCCCCCCATGACCACCCGCACCCACCTCGCCCTCGCCGCCGCCTCCGCCCTCCTCGCCGCCGCCTTCGCCCTGCCGGCCCCGGCTGAACGCATCGTCTCCGACCCCGAACAGCTCCTCACCGACGCCTACGTCGCTGTCGCCAAGGCCGACACCGCCCTCGACGCCGACGACTTCAACGGCGCCATCGCCCTCTACTCCGACGCCCTCGCCCTCTACGACGACATCGCCCGCCAGTTCCCCACCTTCAAGCCCTCCCTCGTCCGCTACCGCAACACCTACTGCCAGAACCAGATCGCTGACGCCCAAGCCCGCGCCAACGGCATCGACCCCGACGCCCTCCCCGCCACCGACGACGCCGAGCCCGCCGCCCAGGACGCCGCCCCCGCCGTTCCCGAACCCCCCAAGCCCCCCTCCGCCACCCGCCGCGACGCCCGCTCCTCCGCCGAGGCCTCTATGCAGTCCGAATACCTCAACGCCCGCATCGAAGCCCTCGAGAAGGAGCTCGCCTCCTCCGACACCCTCATCGACGACCTCACCGCCAAGAACACCGCCCTCACCACCACCACCCAGCAGCTCGCCGACCAGGTCGCTGACCTCCGCGCCCAGCTCGCCGCCCGCGCCGACGTCTCCGCCGAAGACTTCGCCGCCCTCCAGGCCGAACTCGCCGCCGCCAAGGCCCAGCTCTCCTCCGCCAACGCCTCCATCGACGAATCCCGCGACCTCCACCTCGCCCTCGACGACGCCGAGGCCCGTGCCGCCGACCTCACCGCCAAGCTCGCCGACCTCACCGCCGAAAACCAGCGCCTTGCCGCCGAAGCCGATGCCCTCGAGGCCGAGGCCGTCGACGCCCAGTCCGCCGCTGGCATCGCCAACGGCCAGCTCGCCCTCCTCCAGGCCGAACTCGCAGCCCTCCGTTCCGGCCAGCCCATCCGGCGTTCCACGCCTGCCAGCCTGCCCAAAGCCCAGACCCAGCCCCCGGCCACGGCCAAGCCCCAGCCCCCCGTCGAACCCATCCTGCAGCCCGAACTGCCCCCGGCCGAACCCGAACTGCTCCAGCAGCCCCCCACCCTCCGCGCCTCCGTCCCCCCCGCCCAGGTCCCCGCCAACGTCACCCCCGCCGCCTTCGTCCGCTCCCTCATCGCCCAGGGCGACCTCCAGACCGCCCTCGCCACCGTCCAGGCCCAGCGCGAAATCGCCCCCGACGACGAGTCCCTCGCCCTCATCGAGGCCACCATCCTCATCCAGCTCGAGGCCTACAACGACGCCTCCGCCCTCCTCATCCCCTTCGCCAAGGACCACCCCAAGAACGCCGACCTCCATGCCACCCTCGGCGCCGCCATGCTCGGCGCCGGCGACTACGACCAGGCCCGCGCCACCCTCGAAACCGCCGTCAAGCTCAACAAGAAGCTCGCCGAGGCCCACTACAACCTCGCCCTCCTCTACGCCTTCACCGACCCCGTCGACACCCGTGCCGCCCGCAAACACTACGAGACCGCCCGCAAGCTCGGCATCGCCCCCGACCCCTCCCTCGACGCCATCAAGTAGCCCCCCGCCCCCGCAACTGCTAGAAATCTCTAGGCTTTTCTAGCAATTCCCAGCTCTCCCCCCCATGCCTTCACCCTTCGCCCTCTTCTTCCGCGGCAAGGCCGAGGTCCTCCTCCGCGACGACGACGCCTCCCCCTTCATCCCCGTCGACTCCCCGGTTGCCGCCCGCCTCGTCCCCAAGGCCGCCCTCGCCTACGCCGGCCCCGCCCTCCCCCACCCCGCCTACCGCCTCAACCCCGCCGAGCCCGCCCCTGCCGCGCACCACTTCGCCCATCCCCGCGACCTCCTCGCCCACCCCGACTCCGCCCCCGTCGTCCCCGACGTCTTCGGCGCCCTCGGCTTCCTCAACTGGCTCTCCCGCCACCGCTACTGCGGCTGCTGCGCCGCCCCCCTCCGTCCCCACCCCGCCGAACCCGCCCTCCATTGCCCCGCCTGTGGCCGCCTCTTCTACCCCCAGATGTCCCCTGCCGTCATCGTCCGCGTCACCCGCCCCGATGACGGCCGCATCCTCCTCGCCCGCCACTGCCGCCGCAACCAGGACGTCTGGACCCTCCTCGCCGGCTTCGTCAACCTCGGCGAGTCTGCCGACCAGTGCGTCCACCGCGAAATCCGCGAGGAAACCGGCCTGACCCTTGCCTCCGTCCGCCTCCTCGACACCGCCTACTGGCCCTTCCCCAACTCCTTCATGCTCGCCTACGTCGCCACCGCCGCCCCCCCCTTCGAGCCCCTCCGCCCCCAGCCCGATGAACTCCTTGCCGCCGACTGGTTCCCCCTAGACGCCCTCCCCGCCACCCTCCCCCCAGGCTCCCTCGCCCACCGCCTCATCCATCTCCCCCCCTCGGTCTCGTAGGGCGAGGCCGTCGCGTCCCGCCTTCCCCTCCGCCCCCCTATCGCCCCTCCGCTCTCCGGGGGGTGCGGGGGCCCCGCCCCCGTCCTTTGCCCCGCCCAAACCTTTGTGGTTTTACGGAAAACATTGGGTTTTCACCCATTTTTCCCTCATAGTGCGAGACCGTCGCGTCCCGCCTTCCCCTCCGCCCCCTTCCCTCCCTTCCCCTTTCCCCCCGACACAATTGCCCCTGTCCCCGAGGCGAGGCCGTCCCAGAGCTTCCACGGCGCCCGGCCCCCGGCCATACCGTTGCTGCCTTCCGGCCCTGGCGGGGTTTTGGCGGGTTCCGTCGCATGGATTCCGGCACGGCCCCGTCCCGGCGACAGGGGCACAATGCGTCATCCTTCCCTCCCTTGCCTTCTATCCTACCCCGCCCCCTCCCCTCCGCAAAGCACAAAATGCCCGCACGCGAACGGTTTTCGCGCGGTTTGTCAGAAGAACCACTTGGCCACGCCCAGCAGCCCCTGCTTCCACGGCACGCGGTGCGACACCCCGCTCTTGCCCTGGAACTCCGACAGATGCTCCACATACCAGTCGTAGTTGCGCACCAGCGCGTCCTTGTTGGAATATTTCGGCTTGAACCCCAGCTTCTGCTCGGCCTTCTCGATGCTGACGAACGAATCCTCGCAGGCCGTCTCGTACACCCACGGATACAGCGGCGACAGGTGCAGCTTCTCCAGCACACGCAGCATCCGGATTAGCAACCCCGCCGGCATCCCGTGGATGCGCTTGCCGTGGCCCGCCCGGTCGAGCACCGCCTGGTAGTCCTCCTTCATCGTGGTGAACTCCTTCGCCCCGATGTTGTACGTATCGTTCGCCACTGCCTCGTCGGGCGTGGTGAGGCACGCCCAGATGGCATCACACAGGTCCTCGACGTCCATGAGCTGGTAGCGGTTCTTGCCGCTGCCGATCATCGGGAACCCGTGCCCCGTGTACGCCCAGTCGTAGAACAGCGCGAACACCCCCAGCCGCTCCGGCCCGATGAACGACTTGGGCCGGATGATGCTCACGCACTGCCCCCGCTCCCGCGCCTCGTGGCACTTGATTTCCGCGTTGATTTTCCCGAGCCCATACGGCCCGACGCCCACTAGCGTGTCCGTCTCGTAGAGCGGATGATGCTTGGGCACGCCGTAGACCGCCGTCGACGAAATCTGCACGATGCGCGGCACCTTGGCCTCGTACGCCGCGTCGAGCACGTTCTTGCTCCCGTCGATCTCGGTCGAGAGGATGTCCGCCTCCGAATAGAGCGGCAGGGCGGCGGCCGTGTGCACCACCCACGTCACTCCTTCCATGCACTTCCGAACGCAAGGCATGTCCCGCACGTCGCCCTTCACGAAGTCCACCCGGTCCTTCTCCGGATAGTCGAAGTCCGCGATGTCGAGCACCCGGATGTCGTCCACCCCGTGCGCCATCAAATGCCGGATGAGATTGATGCCCAGAAATCCGCTGCCCCCCGTAACCAATACCTTCTGCTTGTTCATCGATAGACCTTCTTCCTGCTGCCCCGGCAGCTCTATCCTGCCGTCCGGCCACCGCCGGCCTTCTCGGGCGCGCCCATTCTCCTCTCCTCGCCCCTCTTTTGCAATCTCCACTTTCGCCTCCCCGCCTCGCCCTTTTTTACCCCGAAATCGCTATGATTTTACGTCAAACATTGGCCTTTTTGCTCATTTTCGCCCCCCCTCGTCCCCCTCGCCTCTTCTCGGTGCGCAGGGGCGTCGCCCCCTGCCCCGTCCGGCGACGGGCCGCCCAGGAAGCCGAGGTGCGGCTTGCCAGACGCGCGACGGTGTGCTTTACTTGCACTCGTGAGGGGACCATCCCGGGGAATCCGAAGGAGCATGAACATGAGTACACGCACATTTGACACGCTGAGGCAGTCCTACCAGGCCCGCAAGGCCGCCGCCGCCAAATGGGCCGACGGCAAGTTTGTCGCCAAGGAAAACGCCCTGGAGCTGCTGCGCGCCGTCCTGCACAGCGGCGACCGGGTGTGCATCGAGGGCGACAACCAGAAGCAGGCCGACTTCTTCGCCCGCGAGATGCTCCGCCTCGACCCCGCCGAAATCCACGACCTCCACATGGTGCAATCCACCCTCTGCCTGCCCGAGCATCTCGAGCTCTTCCGCAAGGGCATCGCCCGCAAGCTCGACTTCGCCTATTCCGGCCCCCAGTCCAAGCCGCTGTACCAGGTCGCCGTCGTCGAGAAGGCCGCCGAGATCGGCGCCATCCACACCTATCTGGAGCTGTTCGGCCGCTACTTCGTCGACCTCTTCCCGCAGGTCTCGATCCTGGTGGCGGAGGCCTGCGACGACCAAGGCAACATCTACACCGGCGACAACACCGAGGACTCGCCCATCATCGCCGAGGCCACCCACTTCAACTCCGGTATCGTCATCGTGCAGTGCCGCGAGTGCCTGCAACAGCTCCCCCGCGTGGACATCCCGGGCGGATGGATCGACTTCCTGGTCGTCACCGGCGAACCCTATCACCTCCAGCCGCTCTTCACCCGGTCGCCGGCCAAGATCACGGACAGCCAGGTGCTCATGGCGGCCATGGTGCTCAAGGGCATCTACGGCCCCTACGGCGTGGCCTCCATCAACCACGGCCTCGGCTATCCCACCGCCGCCATCGAGCTCCTGCTGCCGGTCGTCGGCGACGAATGGGGTCTGCGTGGCCGCGTGGGCACACACTGGGTGCTCAATCCTCACCCCACCCTCATCCCCGCCATCGAGGCCGGCTTCGTCCAGCGCGTCTACTCCTTCGGCGGCGAGCCGGGCATGGACCGCTACGTGGCGGCCCGCCCCGACATCTTCGCCATCGGCCCGGACGGAGCCATGCGCTCCAACCGGGCCATGGCGCACGTCGCCGGCCTCTACGCCATCGACGTGTTCACGGGCGCGACCCTCCAGATCGACCGCTTCGGCAACTCGTCCACGGCCATCCGGGGCATGATCGCGGGCTTCGGCGGCGCCCCCAACCTCGGCGGCACCCCCCCCGGACGACGCCACGAGTCCGCCGCCACCGCGGCCGCCGGCGGCATGCGCGAGGAGGTCTTCCGCGGCCGCAAGCTGGTGGTTCAGCTCACGCCCACCCGCGCCGCCAAGAAGAACATCCCTGTCTTCGTCGAGGAGCTGGACGCGCAGCAGCTCTGGCGCGACGGCGTCTTCTCCGAGCCGCCCGTCATGATCGCCGGCGACCAGGTCACGCACATCGTGACGGAAGTGGGCATCGCCTATCTCGACAAGTGCCCCGACCTGCCCACGCGCATGAAGGCCATCGCGGCCGTGGCCGGCGACACCCCGGTCGGCGCGACGGCCTCCCCCGCCGACCTGCCGGCCCTCCGCGCGGCGGGCATCGTGAAGACGGTCGCCGACCTGGAGCTCGACCCTGCCCGCTTCACCACGGCAATCCTACCGGCCCACAGCCTCGAAGACCTCGTGATGATTTCCGATGGCCTCTACCACATCCCGGAAGGCCTCAAGGCGTAAGCCCACCTCTTCCGCGCCAGCCTCCCTTATGCGGACCGACTTCCTCCTCGCCCACGCCCAGGTCTCCGCCCGTCCCGGGCTCCGCGCCCTCTACGAGGCCGACTTCCCCGGCGAGGAGCGCATCCCCTGGCCCGAACGCCTCCAGCTCGCCACCCGCATGCCCCCTTCCGCTCCCGCCCTCGCGGCCGCCCCTCCGCCTCCCCCTGCGCCACCTGTCCCCTGATTCCCCCTGATTCCCCCTCCCGCCTCCGCCCATGGTCTTCAGCTCCATCCTCTTCCTCACCCTCTTCCTTCCGGTTGCCCTCCTCCTCTGCACCGCCGTCCCGCCCCGGTTCCGCAACGCCGCCGCCCTCCTCGCCTCCCTCGTCTTCTACGCCTGGGGAGCCCCCACCTTCGTCCTCGTCCTCGTTGCCACCAGCTGCCTCGACTACCTCCTCGCCCACGCCCTGCCCCCCGATTCCGCCACACCTACCCTCCCCCGCCCACCCCGCGCCCGTGCCACCCTGGCCCTCGGCGTCGCCGTCAACCTCGCCATCCTCCTCTACTTCAAGTACGCCAACTTCTTCGTCGACCAGCTCCATGCCCTCGGCCTCGACTTCGCCTGGACTCGCGTCGCCCTCCCCATCGGCATCTCCTTCTTCACCTTCCAAAAGATTAGCTACCTGGTCGACGTCTTCCGCGGTGACGCCCCCCCCGCCCGTTCCTTCCCCGACTACCTCCTCTACGTCGCCCTCTTCCCCCAGCTCATCGCCGGCCCCATCGTCCGCTACGGCGACGTCGCCGCCCAAATCCGCTCCCGCCGCCTCGCCTCCGAAGACCTCCTCCAGGGCTTCTGGCGCTTCTCCCTCGGCCTTGCCAAAAAGGTGCTCCTCGCCAATCCCCTCGCCGCGCTGGCCGACTGGGCCTTTGCCCTCCCTCCCGCCGACCTCGGCCCCCTCGCCGCCTGGACCGGAGCCCTCGCCTACGCCTTCCAGATCTTCTTCGACTTCGCCGGCTACTCCGACATGGCCATCGGCCTCGGCCGCATGCTGGGGTTCCGTTTCCGCGAGAACTTCGACGCCCCCTACCTCTCCCCGTCCATCACCGACTTCTGGCGCCGCTGGCACATCTCCCTCGGCACCTGGATGCGCGAATACCTCTACATTCCCCTCGGCGGCAACCGCCGCGGCCCTGCCCGCACCTACTTCAACCTCTGGCTCACCTTCCTCCTGTCCGGCCTCTGGCACGGCGCCGCCTGGAACTTCCTCGTCTGGGGCGCCTACCACGGTATCCTCCTCACCCTCCACCGCGCCTGGCGCCGCCGGCCCGGCATCTCCGCCTCGGCCTCCGCCGCCCCTGCCCGCCCTGGCCTCCCCGACGTCCTCGCCATCCCCGCCACCTTCCTCCTCGTCCTGATCGGATGGGTTTTCTTCCGCATTGCCGACGCCCCGCTCTCGCAAGCCTTCGCCTACCTCGCCGCCATGGCCGGCCTCCACGCCGCCACCCCCGATGTCGCCGCCGCCTTCGCCGCACAAATGGCCAATCCCGTCCTCCTGGCCGCCTTCGCGGGGGCCATCGCCACCACGCTCCTCCCCCTCTGGCCCTGCACCCGCGCCCTCCGCGACGCCGACGTCCCCCCCGCCGCCCCCTTTGCCGTGGCCGCCCCACGCCTGCTCCTCCGCTCCGCCCTGTCCGCCCTCCTCTTCCTCCTGGCCCTCTCCGGCCTCGCCACCGGCGCCTTCAACCCCTTCATCTATTTCCGCTTCTGACCATGGCCCGCCCATCCCCCATCCCCCTCCTCCGCGCCGTGCTGCTCGCCGCCACCGCCAGCCTTCTCGCCCTCTCCCCCCTCGATGCGGCCTTCCAGCTCCTGCCCGCCCGCGCCCTCGGCGGGGCCGAATCGACCAAGCGCCCCCTCCCTCTCTCCCTCTCCACCTGGCGCGACGGCACCTTTGCCCAGGCCTTCGAGGCCTACTACGCCCAGCACTTCGGTGGTCGCCCCTGGCTCATCTCCCTGGCCAACCAGCTCCGCTTCTCCCTCTTCGGCGTCATCCCCCGCACCTCCGGCACTCCCGTCACCCTCGGCACCGACCACTGGCTCTACGAAAACGCCTACCTCCACGACTACCTCGGCGACACCGGCACCCCTCCCCCCGAGGCCGGCGACGATGCCCTCCCCTCCCTCCGGGCCCTCGCCGACTTCTGCGCCGCCCACGACGTGGCCTTTGTCCTCCTCGTCACGCCTAGCAAGCCCCGCATCTATCCCGAACACCTGCCCTCCGCCCTCCAGTCCCCCACCACCACCTCTCGCGCCCGCGACGTCATCCTCCCCAAGCTCCGCGCCGCCGGCCTCCCCCTCGTCGACGCCCACGAACTCTTCTGCGCCTGGAAGGCCGAACCCGACGCCCCCCTCCTCTTCGCCCCCACCGGCACCCACTGGACCTATGACGCCGCCTGGCGCACCCTCCTTGTCGCCTTGCAAACCGCCCGGCCGCCCAAGCCATTCCAGCCCCCCGCCCACCACCGCGAAACCCATTTCCCCGAGCAGCCCGACCGCGACCTCTGCGCCCTCATCAACCTCTTCCGCTTTGACGCCCCCGACGAAGCCCAGGTCCCCTACCCCGTGTTCGACCCGCTCCCGCCTGACTCCCACTGGCCCCGGACCCGCATCGGCCTCCTCGGCGACAGCTTCTGCCACTCCCTCGCCGACCTCCTCTCCCGTTCCGGCCTCGACCACCCCACCGAATACCTCTACTACGGCCGCCGCTTCCACCAATCCTCTCCCCGCGGCCTGAACCATGCCGCCCCCATGCAGGCCGGCGACCCCATCGACTGGTCCTCCTTCGACTTCCCCGCCTGGCTCCGCTCCCTCGACCTCTTCATCCTCGAATGCAACGAGATCCAGCTCCTCGACCCCTGGTGGTGGCTCCACGCCGCCCCCACCCCACCCGCGTCATAGCGTTGCAACGACGTCCCCCGCCATCGCCCCCCCCGCACGTCGCAAGTCGCAAGTCGATGCCCCCTCGTCCCCCCCGTCTGCGGCATCGAAATCAAAAACCCCAAGGCCGCCCTCATCCCGCGCGCTCTATCCCCCGCCGCATTTGTTTTGCCTTTTGCGCCGTCCCCGCCTATGATTCCGCGCATGAAACCCAACCTCCAGCCCGTCTTCTTCTCCCGCCTCGAAATCCGCCCCGCCTCCCTCGGCAACGATGCCGACGTCATCGGTTACGTCTCCCTCGCCATGGATGCCACCGATGCCTGAAAACCTTTCTCTCCGCAGGGTCTCCCCCTGCGGAATACCACCAAGAAAACCCAAACAACCAAGGAGTACCCCAACATGAAATCCTTCCTCTTCGCCAACGTCCCTCTGAGCGTCGTCCACTTCATCCTCTTCATCGTCTTCGGCGGCTTCCTGGGCTGGCCTGGAACCGTCCTGGCCGGGGCCCTCGGTGCCGCCAACGGCAGCGTCCTCTGGTGGGCCGTCATGGTCCTCAACTCCCTCGTCTGGGGCGCCGTCATCTCCATCTTCGTCGCTCCCATCCTGCGCAAGCTGCTGAAGTAACGCACCCTCCATCCGTCGCCTCCGTCGTTTCCGTCGCCCCCGTCCCTTTTCCCGCTCTCCTCCCGTCCCTCCGGTCCCTCCGGTCCCGCCGGCCCCGCCCGGCCCCTCGGCCGCCTTCCCCCCGTCCCCCCCGCCTCTTTTCCCTCCGGGGGCGCGGGGGCTCGCCCCCGTCCTTTGTCCTGCTCTCGCACCCCGCCCCACGTTCTTCCCGCCCTTCCCCTCTCTTGACGGCTGGCCGTCGGCCAGCCCTCCCCTCTCCACCTCCCGCCCCTTGGTCCCCGTTTTGCCGGCCGGCCCCCGTGCCGCCCTCTTCATGCCGGTTCTGCGGGCGGCCGCTCCGTCGGCCGCCTCCCCCCCCCCTTCAGCCGCCCCCTTTTCTCGCTCCTGGCGCGTCAGCCCCCCCCCTCTTTTCACTTTTCTCTTTTCACTTTTCTCTGCGCCGCCTGCGCCTCCCCCGTTTTCCGCGCCCGTCCCGTCGGGCGCTTCTCTCCCGCCCCCCCTCGTCTTGCCGGGCGGCCCCCGTGCCGCCCTTCCTCTCCCCCCCCGCTTTCCCTTTTCACTGCGCGCCCTTTTCGCGCCCGTCCCCCTCCAACTCCCAAACCCAATACTCCTGCTTCTCCTCCTCCGGCTTCCCCTTCCGATACCCGTGTTGCGCCTCCAGCTCCGCCCGCGACATCTTCCGTGCGCTCCCCCTCTTGATTCGGAACACGCTCGGCGTCTCCCGGTGCCCCTGCTTCCCCGACACGAGAAACAGCACCTTCTTCTCCTTCGCGGCCTCCTCGTCCCCGATGCCGATTAACGCCGCCCTCTCCACGGGCATGTTGTAGAGTTGTCGCGCCTTGATCCACTCCAGCTGCCCCGCATGATACGTCCCGTAAACGACGTCCCGCGCCAGGAACTCCCCCACGTTCTCCGCCACCACCACCGTCGTCCCGCGCGTGGGAATGTCGGCCCCCAGATGCTCCTCGGACGTCCGCTTGGCGAGAATTTCGCCGAGAAACGCCTTGAGCGCCGCGCCTCCCGCCTCCCCCGGCAGCAGCGGAATCGCCCCGATGTTCTCCGCGCGGATCAGCCCCGCGTAGTCGTAACTCATCGGCGCGGGCCGCCCCGGATAGAGCACATACGCGCCGACCACCTGTCGCGACAGTCTCTTCTCCCCCTCCTGCGCCCGGTAGAGAATCGCGTCCCGGTACCGGTGCATGTCGTTGATCGGCTCCGCCGGTGACGCATCCAGCCCGTCCCGTTCGCCAATGCGGTATTTTGCGTCGAAAAGGTAGGTGAACACGTCCTTCCCGCGTTCCACCGCAAGCACGATGTCGGGCCGTTGCGGATTGTAGTAGGCCAAATCGCCCTCTTCCGCCTCCTTGCCGTAGTTCTGCTGATAGAGCAACCGGACGGACGTCCCGTCCTTTTCCGGGAACTTGTACGACAACGCGGAAAGCGTGGCCGTGTCGATCTTGTCGGGATCGGGTTCGTCGAAGAGGTCGTCGTAAACCCTCGCGCCCTCGATCCTGCCTTCCGGCCGTCCGAATCCGAAATCCTTCTCCAGCAAATCCGCAATGCGCAGAAAGCACCAGAACTCGTAAAGCGCGCTGATTGGCCTGTGTCCGACTTCCAGTCCCGTCTGCGTCGTGTCGAGCGTGCGCTTGAGCATCAGCCACGTCGCGTAGATGTCCGCATATCCCTGCCGCCGCTGCAGGACCATGCTTTCCTGGCGCAATCCCGTGAAACGTCCCACGCCGGCGAAGAAAGGATTGCGCATCGTCTTGGCCAGTTTGGCCGCCCGCGCCCGCAGGTCCTTGACGAAAACCTCGCTGACCGTCTTGTGCCCTTCGCAGACGGACGCGAACTTCTCCAGCCTGTCCGCGATGCTCCGCATGGTGAACTTGACGAACCGGTTCTCGACCGTGTCCACCTGCGGCGAGATCTGCTCCGTCCGGAAAAGCGACGCCGCCCGCACCCCCTTGTCCATCGCCGCGTATCGGTTGACAAGCCCCGGCGTCCAACGCTTGACCCGGCCCGCCTGCCGGTATTCCACCTCCGAAATGTATTTGAGGTGCGGCTTGCTCACGATCCACTCGCACGCTCTCTGGTAGCGGTCGCCGATTTCGTTGAAGATGTCCGCCCAGATGGCATCGTTCGTGTCGTCCCGCCGAATCAGCCCCGCCGCCCCCTTCGACTTCGCGAGGAACGCCCGCACCAAGCCCGGAGCGTTCTCTTCGATGGTTTTGACGATTTCGGAATAATCGCTTTGGACGTCGAGCTTCTCCGACACCACCATCCAGTCGAACGACGCCGTCTTCCGCTCGTCGCCCTTGTGCCACACGATGTCGAAATGGAACTTGCCGGGCGCGTTCACGAAGTCGAGCACGCCCACCAGCGTCTTGCCGTCAAAGTCGAATGCTTCCGACACGCTCGCCATCTTGTGGAAGAAGACGGCGTCGCACACCGAGGAATCGCGGAAGTCGCACCGCACGAAATAGCGCGTCTCGAAAAACGGCGGCTTCACCTTCTCCGTTCCGGCCGGCGTGGAAACCTCCACCAGGCTCCCTTCGGAGTCCTCCTCCACGCCGATGCGCTTGCAATACGCCTCGTACCGGCCGTCGTTGCGCCCCAGCACCTTCAGCGTGAAGATGTCGCCATGCTCGTAGGTGTAGACGGTTTCGGACATCGCCATCGAAGAAAACGAATCACGGCCAGAACGTGATGTATTGCACGTTCATGTCGCGGGCGCGCTTCATGATTTCGGCGACCTTCCTGAGGGAGACGGCCTTTCCTTCCAGCGCTTTCCGCAGCCCCTCGTTCTCGTTCTTGCCATAGACCTGCTCGATGTAGTCCCGCTCGCCCGCGACGCGCGGCAGAATCTTCATGAGAACGGCCTGGTCCAGCGCGTCCAGCTTCATCGCGTTGGACGGGTCGAAACACTCGATTGCCCTTTTCAGGAGCGTGTACTCGTTTGCGAAGCGGTACGCGATGGCGAACGCCGTCGGCTCCAGCGCTTTCTGCACCTTGACGAGAGACGCGCCGTCCTCCACGTCCGCGGCATCGAGCGCATCCACGAACTTCTCGCCCGTGAGAAGCGCCTGGATCTTGTCCTCCTCGATGGTGTCGCCATAGCCCGGCGGCGCGACGTGTCCGTAATTCCTGAAATCGACGTCCGTCATCTCGATGGTGAAAGCGCGGTCCAACACCTTGCGCGAGAACTGGTTGGTCGTCTCGTCCATGTTGACGGTGCCGACGATGAACAGGTTCCCCGGGATGGAAAACTTGTTTGCCGCCAGGTAGTCGTAGGAGGCTTTCCATTCGCATCCCAACTCGAAGAGATTGTCGTCCTCCACGGAAATGTCGTTGAGCGGCACGGGTTCCGCAGACTCCATCGAACTCAGGAACTCCGCGAAATACTGCTCCACCGGCGCCAGGTTCATCTCGTCCAGGCAGAGGAAGAACGGCGTGTCCTTGAACTGGTAGGCGCGGAAGAGGAATTCGATCAGCTGGGTCTTCTGGTACCGGTTGGCGTTCATCGCATTTCGGAACCCAAGCAACTCGGTGGAATCGTGCCAATTCGGACGCACCTGCAGCAGCAGGTAATTCCCCGGCAGCTGCCCCTCCTTCCGCAACTCCTCCGCGTTGCACGTCATGTAGGCCAGCTTCTTCGCGTACCGGCTCTTCCCCGTCCCCGAATGCCCCGCCAGAATCGCGAACGGCTTCGCCCGCAACGCCGACAAAAGCCGCAGAAGCAACTCGTCCTCCTTGTTCCCCGCCTCGAACGCCAGCGCCTTCCGGGGTCCCGCGTACTTCGCCGCCTTTTCGTCCTTCATCTGCCTCTTCATCGCTTCCTCCAGAATGGAATCCCTGTTCTCCTTCGCCCACCACAAAAACTCGTTCACCGTCAAATAATCCGCCGCGCTCCCGTCGTCCGACGCCTTCCCGATCCCCAGCTCCCCCATCCGCGCGGCAATCCGCCGCTGTTTCGCCTTGCAGTCCTCGTAGGCCCCCACCGTCAACGCCCCCGGCGCGCCCCCCTCGTGCAACCCCAGGAACGCCAGCGTCTCGAACGTCGGCCCCGACCACACCGCAAACTCCTCCGGCCGCAGCTCCGTCAGGAAATACAGCACCGCCGCCGCCCCCATCCCCGTCACCGGCCTCCCGTCCGCCTTCACCCGGTTCCCCTCGTCCAGATACCACGACACCGCCTTCGGCGACTCCTTCTGCTCCCGCAGGAACCCCAGCACCGCCCGCTGCTCCGCCTCCCCGTGCCCGCTGAACTTCGTGTTCGCCACCTGCCACGAAATCCCGTACTTCCGGATGTACGCCCCGTAATCGAACCCCGCTTCCCCCACCAACCCCTCGTTCACCTTCGCGAACTCGTCCCTCACCCCATGCGTCCACTCGTCGTACGACCCCCACCCCGTTGGCCCGGAGCCCCCCCGCTCCCGCGCATACAGTTTCAACGCGACAGTCAGGCGGTCAACATCGGCGGGGAAAACTTTCTCGTGTTGTGTCTGATTCTCCCGCCACTGCAAGAATTCCCTGTATGCCTTGAATGCAGAAGACAAACACCCCCATTCGCTTACATCATCCACCCATTGGACGCATTCTTCATAAGCCTCTTGACTGGCACCTTCCGGGCAACCGCTCTTGTCAAAAATGTGGCAGAATGGGCCAAAGATTCTGTCGAATTCGGCCAGGGTTCCGACTTCGACGACTTCGCGCTCCGACTTGTGGCCAAACAAGAAAATGAAAATCCCCGGCCAGGTGCTGTGGGTCTTCGCCCCCATTGGCTTGTTCAAGCATGACAAATACCCCAAATAATTTCTGGCCGTCTTTTCTGTGCGTTTTGCGACTTTACTGCACCATATTATGAACTCGTTCTGATAATTCTGCTTACTTGTTGCATGCAGCACAGGCAACTGCCCCAGAATCATTTTGGCCATTTTGGCCAAAGTCCCTGCATAGCCATATTCAAAACGATCAATCTCTGACTTCCCGACAAGTCGGTCTCTCACCATCTGGGAAGGATCGTCTGGAGTTGTTCGATATGCCTCCACCCATTCTGACAATAACGCCTTTGAAATCGTGCGCACCCCCACACCCCCATTCGAAACCGAGCGCACACGATAACAAAGCCGATCCTCATCTACTACGACAAGGGAATTGTCCGAAGTACTATCTCCAACCCTTAATAACTCCATAGTCCGTTAACCCATTCTATTAAATCTACGAGCATGAAGGAAGCAACTTCAAAATCACCTCTCCTTGTGCCTTTGCCATTGGAGGAGGAAACGCCTCGCCAATCATTGATGCAATCTTCCCTATCCCTAATTCTGGTGGGAATTTATAGGTTTTAGGAAAACCCTGAAGGATTAACGCTTCCAACATGTTGATGGCACGATTTTCGGATGGATGGATGAAGCGTCCCTTTGACGGATTTCCGCATCCCCGGGTAATGGTAGGAGAAACATCGTCCCATGCCATCCGTCCATAAACATCCCGAAACCCATTTGGATAACGTTGGTGGCATTCCAAGACCATGTCTTCTGGCAAATCTGTCCTGTTGGTCCCGATTTGTTCAATGCGAGCCTGAACGATAGGCGAAAAATGTTGCCGAAGTCCGGCAAGACGCCGTGCAGATTCTCCCTCCTTGCCCGAGGGAATTTCAATGGTTCTGATGGCATCCGAAACCGTTTTCCGCACTGAACTTTTCTCCGGCAACACAGGCTTCTTCTTGAGCCTGCTTCCAATCAAAATCATGCGTTTTCGCCGTTGGGGAACATTGAAATCTTTGGCATCCAAGACCCCGTCGACAAATTCATAGCCAAACTTTTCCGAAAGATGCTTTTTGAAGAGCGCCAGCCTCGCATCTTGCAACAACCGGGGAACATTTTCAATCAAGATACACTTCGGCTTGAAAGCATCGACAAATCGTTCCATTTGGAAAATGAGTTCATTCCGCGGGTCGTCCGCAATCTCTCCGTTGTGGGTCCGAATGGACGAAAAGCCCTGACACGGCGGACATCCTGCCAGCAAATCAAGCTGTCCGCGCCGCAAACCGAGCTGTTTCTTCAACGCCAACGGATCTGCGTTGCGAATGTCGTCAATAAGAAACGCACCCGGATGGTTCAGATGATAAGTCTCACGAGCTTCTGGGCGAATCTCGCAACAAGCCAGAACCTCAAACCCTGCTTCCTCAAGCCCCTGGCTCAATCCGCCACAGCCGGAAAAAAGGTCAAGAGCGATGTGTTTGTGCTTCATATCACTCATCGATCTCCTCTTTGCGCAAATTTCTCGACAATTCAGGCTGATTAACACCAACTCGACGAACATAATTCAAGTAACGGCTAGCCAAGCGATTCACAATATCACGGCGGAAGGCCCCTTGTGGTATTTTGTCCACCAGTTCTGCTTTTGGTTTTAAAACTAAGGATTCAGTCTCAAAGCGAAATACATAAGACTTACCACTAAACCGCAAGACCATTCGTCCACCAGCGACCATACCAATCTGGTCGTAACATGACACAAACCTTCCATTTTCGGTTTTATCCAATAATGGCATACCTCGCAAGCACAACAATTTTTTGGCCTTGCCCCTTTCGCAGTCACATGCCGCCGCAATACAAACAAGTATGTTACCGTCATCGCCATCAAGCTCCGAATATATTGCCCCTGGCATGATCTTGGGACCTGAATGCAGAATCGCACTTTGCGTCTCGCAAAACTCAGTAAAGGATTCTACCCCACGAATAATCTTTTTCGCTACCGGAGATTGGCTACTAACCCGTAGCTGTTGGTACGGACCTTTTGTAAGCCGTGTCGGTTCTACATCCTTTAAACAACCCTTGACTGCATTCGTCAGCGAGACATCTTCAAAGGCAACAGAACCTGCAATCTCTCCTTCAAGATTATTTGAAGGTCTCAGAACATCCTCCCGCAACGACTTCAGGGAATCGCCCAGTATTATCGACGTTAAATCCTCAAGCAAATTAGATACAACACAATCCTGAATATCCTTTTGCCACGTTTCCGCCGTTGCTTTGGTCGCCATCTTGTTGGCACGATCAATCAGCAATCCATAATCTGAATCGGAGGGAATGGCAGAAAACCAATTAGGTGTCAACTCCTTAATGCGGCCTGCGATTTCCAATGCAGCCAAATGGAGATAATCAGGATATACCCTTTGTAACGCCTTACAAATGCAATCAAAAAGCGATGTATTAGCGAAATCATCCTTTCGCAGGCTCAAAAGGAACTGACCAGTTTTATTCTTCCACAGGCCATCCACCCCCGCGATTGAAGCAAACGTGGAATCCAGAATACCAGGGAAACCTCGCTCTGGAGGTTTTTGCGACAATATTACGATGAAACGGAACCCCTGCTTATCCCCCAACAGCCGCTTGACAATCTCTTGTGCATATTTACTGGAATCCACCGAACCCAGCATCCAATCAACAATAACGATGTCGGACTGTAACGCCAACTTCGCACACTTCTCAACCTCGTTACCAACCTCCGAAGAAAATGGGTCATCTTCTTCACTATCCTCAACTTGAGGGAAACCTTGTAAATGGCAAAGCAAACCAGCCGCAGAAAACTCTTTAAGTTTCTCCAAAAACAAAGGACTATCCTGCGGTTTACGAACCGTCAGGCCCTCCTGAAGGTTGATTCCATCATCAATCCACACAATTGTACGACAGAACTTGCGCACAATTTCATTTCTGGTTTTTAAAACTTCCGCATCCATACAACACCGTCCTCAGTCAATCTTTGATATGACAAAATTTGCCCCGTTCAAGGCACCTAATTCCACCTCGCTCGACAGAACAAGAGCATAGCCCATCTCCTTCAATGATTCACGCGCAATATACAGTCCCAAGCCCTGGCCTTCGGGACGTCGTGAAAAACCAGGCTCAAAAATATAATCCGCGTCAACCTTCCTAACGCCAGGGCCCGAATCGGAGATGACAAGCGAACCGTCATCGGACAAAGACAAACGAACCGCCCATGCATCGCGTCCTTGTCGTGCCCAATACAACGCATTGACAAACAAGTTGTGAATTGCCCCCAAAAACATAGGCCGATTTACTCTATCCCACCGTGCCTTGCGAAAGGCATCCGAAAACTCACACGCAACCTTGCCCAATTCACTGGGAAACCGCTTACGCAAGAAGTCTTCAATCTCTTTGCCGACCAAGGTGTCTGTACGCAAACTTCTCCGCCGTATCAGCGGATCCATTAAGCGAATTCGTTCATCTATAATGGAAAACGAATCATCTAACGTTTGCAACCATTCCAGTTCCTGACCGGACAAACGTTCCGACAACAAAGAAATGGCGCCCCGAACACTCGCCACCTGCTTTTCATACTCATGTGTGGCAGTGGAAAATACAAGCCCGAGCTGAGCTGCGGAAATGAGGTGGGAATGCTGTTCTCGAAGGACTTGAAGCTCCCGCGTCTGATCCGAAAGCGCAAAAACGCCACTCTGCCAGTCCGTCAGGTGCTGAATGTTGTCACACAATGTACGCAAACGTGGTAACACACCAGACTCCAATTCATCCAACTCGGTCTGAATGGCTTTCTCAAATGTTACAACGGACTCACCAGAAGCGTCTTCCGCCACCTGTCGTGGTGTCAATCCTCCTAACGCAACTTCACGCACATTTTTCAGATTTTCAAGTTCCCTCTCCACCAATTCTGACAATGCCGGCGATAGCCGTTCGACCGTTTCTGATGCCCCATCAACAATCGTTGAAACCCGTTGACGAACAACAGAATCGGTCTTCGCCAAGCGCTCAATGAAATAGCGCTCTCGTTCTTGCATAGGTTTTGCTCGTGAGGCAAGCTCATTGAGTCGTTGCTCTTCCCGCGTAATTTCCCGCTGAAGAATCGTTATCTGAGTCGCTCGTTTTGACTGATAATCAGTAATGACATCCAACGCATCACCAATTATGGCAACCCCATTAGGAGGATCGGACACGGAAGCTTGCAATTCGCCAAGGAGTATCCTAAGTTTGTCAATAGCCTCTTCACATTCAGACAATCCTTTTCCAACAGCCGCATTTGCCGCACGAGTGAGGCACTCCCGAGACTGTGCAACCGCAGAATTGGTAGTCTTCGAGAAATCATTCAGCCAACCGCGAGCATACCGAATTTGCTTCAGATAATCAGCCTTTTCACGTTCAATCCGAGCCAAGGCGGCCGCTTTTGCCTTTTCTTCGCGTAATTTCCGTTTATCATCACGATCCGCCTTCCGCCCAAGATACCTATCTGCAATATCAACAAAAACATCCTCAAGCCAATATTTCAGCGCACGACATGCGCCGTTGACAATAAAGCCTTCTCTTCCGGCCTTTTCCTTAAGCTGAGTACTGTTCGCGGGGAGAAAGACGCCTCCGAACATTCGCAAGTGCGAAAAGTAATATCTTCCCGCATTCTTCAAACGCCGTTGCTCAAATCCTGCAAAATCACTGTCTGGCGCTCCATAGGGTTGAATATGCACATTCCCTTTGTAAACCGAAAAGCCACCTGCATATTCCAACCGATCATCCATCTGCTTATGAAGTTCAGCAGGTAGAAACGTAACGGACTGCATGCCTTGCACGTATCCGACTTCAATTAGAAAAGGTCCTGGGCTCTTCATGCCCGGCAACAAGCCCTTCAACTGGCGCTCGAATTTCTCTTCCTTCGATTGATAATTTCTGATTGTCCCTTTAGCATATCCTTTTTCGGAAACCTCAATACGAATATGGTGATCACATGTGTCAAAATCCTCTGGGCTCCAATATTGGTAGGCCTTACTCCCTCTTAGTTGCACACCATCCTTAAACACCTTAAGTTCAAATGGACGATCTTTGTTCTCATGAAACGGATCCCAAAAACTAAAAAATGCATTGACCGACTTGTATGTAGAAGGAGAAATATCACTCAGCCCATTATTTTCTGCTGTCGAGACCCGGAACAAATCACGAAGATCATCAGCCCCTGTGTTCACGCACAAGAATGATGTCCCCATATCAAAATCACACTTCAGCTGATTGAATATCTGATTGGTTGGAATTGTGAGATCCGATGCTAATTCTTCACGCAAATTCTTGTCCCATGTCTTGTCCTGCAAAAGCTCATTGATAGCTTCAGAATCTTTCAGTTCCGAAAAAACCTCAGCAAACTCCTTTGCGGTCGGAGCATGATCAAATTCTTCGCATGGAATGGGCAGCTCATCGAGTAATTTTGTCGGATGCTGAAAGAGATGCCAGTGAACAATGCACAATGTTCCGCGACTGGCAGTACCCTTGCCCCACACCGACCACAAGACAGTCATTCGGCCCAACGACGCAACCGAAAGACGCCCAATACCCTTTTCACCATATGTTGTCTTTATCCACTTTTTCTGCTCATCCGTCGCAAACTTTGCCCAACCATCATCTTGCTTCTTTGCGAATTTCGATTCCGTAGCCAACACCAACCACTTGTTGATGACATCAAAGGATCGCATGCCAAGGCCATTGTCTCGAATCGCCAAATACCCAATATCTCCCTGTTGCTTCGGCTCCGTATAATCTACACGCACTTCAGTCGCGCCTGCATCAAGCGCGTTCTTGAACAACTCCCCCGTTGCCGTCGGCGCATCAGCAATCTGTTGACGACCCAACAAATCAATCACCCTTGCCCGACTTTTGAAGTATTCAATTGCCATAATTATGCCGCTCCGCGTTTTTTACTTCGTGCCAATCTGAAGAACTCTTCGCCGACCGCCTTGGCCATCGGAACGGGTACGGCATTGCCGACCTGCTTCGCCTGATCGTTCAGGCTCCCGACGAACTCGAAAGTGTCAGGAAATCCTTGGATACGGGCAGCTTCACGTACCGAAATCGCCCGATCCTGTTCGGGATGACCAAACCGACCGTTGGAGTAACTGATGCACCGCGTCGTCAGACCCGTGGACGGCCGGTCCCACCACAGACGGCCACAGACATCGGTGTGTCCCGAATGCTTCTGCTTCTTCTTGTCGGCATTTGTCCTCATGCGCGTGTGGCACTTCAAACGGAGACCGGACTTGGCTGGCCAGTCAACACGTCCCCCGCCGCCAGGGGGGGGCGCTTGGATTCTGGCAAGGTTCTTAGCGCTCAATGCGGCTACGCGATGGCAGGTAATCCTGTGTTCGGGATCATCATAGCTCTCGCCAGCTTCGATGGGGGGCAAATCGGCAATTGCATCGCGCACGGTCCTGTAGGGAGTTTTGCCGGGGCCGTGGGTCGCATCCGGAATTTTTGCGATCCCATGCTTGCTGGCCAAGAAGATGAATCGGTGGCGAATCTGGGCGGCACCGTAATCCTGGGCTGCGACAACCGTCCCCGGTTTGTCGTAGTGGTATCCCAGCCTGTCGATAATCGCCAAAAATTGCGCAAACGGACTGTCATTCCCGCCCTGGTCCTTCTGGACCCCGGGAACGTTTTCCACGAAAATGAAATCGGGCTTTACCGCCTCGACGAAGCGGGCGAACGAAAGCAGAAGATGGCGGCGCGGATCGTCTTGTTTCTTCTGCGTCTGCTGCTTGGTGAACGGCTGGCACGGGGCACATCCGCAAAACAGGGTGAGACAATCAGGATGCTTGTCCATCTCCCGTTTCAAATCCTCCACCTTCAGGGCATCCACGTCACCTTCATGGAACGAGGCCTGGGGAAAATTCTCACGGAAGGTCCGCGCGGCGGCGGGGTCGGCATCAAGGGCCCACACGACATCCATTCCAGCCTCTCGGAACCCCTCGCTCGTCCCTCCACACCCACAAAAAAAGTCGAAAACGATGATTTTTCCCCTTCGATGGATCTTCTTCTTGGACGGAATGCCACCTTCCGGCAATGATTCCGTTGGCGCGCGAAAATCGTGACATTCACACGGCCTCCATGTCGCACCCACGTGGGCCAGTGATTCGATCACAGGCGTTTCCACCCCTTGGTGTTTTCCTTTCATTTTCACGGTCATAATGTCGTCGTTGAGAACTCCGTCACTAGCACGCCAGCTCCGTCGCCTCCCAAAACACGAAAACGAAGCCAATTTGATGTGGATGACAATTCGGAACCACCATGGCAAGCCCTCAGTTAATAAGAACGCCCGAATTCTACCAGCCGCTTCCCCTCCACGCAACCTCCATTTTTCCTCCTCCCGCCATCCTTTCGCCCCTATTTTCACCCTTCTTGCCTTTCCCCCCTCCCCGCGCCTCCCGGCGTCAATCCCCGACCCCCTCCGCCGGAGGAGCTGTCCAAATCTTCTGGCCGCTACTTCCGGCCCGGCAAGGCTTTTTTCCGCGGCGTGGGGGATTGGCTGGGCCAACTGATTGGGCCCGGCTGGAAAAACGTGCTTGGAAACACTTGGTTTTCATATTGCCGGAGCTCGTTCTCGAAGCCCGGATCCTCCGCCAACCGGGCATTGACGAACCCCGGGAGTTCCAACTGGTTGTACAGGAACAAATACATGGCTTTGGCGACATGCCAGGCGTTTCTGGGCGGCTGTTCCGTTCCCAGGTAATCGAGAACCTGCTGCATCATGATCCGCCGGTTCGCCGAGCCCCCGTCCGTCAAGGAATAAAGCAATTCGAACAGCTGCCGCGCGCACCAATACCGTCCGGGGCCCCCGTCGATCCATTCCTTCATCAACCGGGCCCGCCGCCACTGGAAACTCTCGTCCGTTTCTCCCGGTTTTCGGGCGGCCTCGCACACTTTTTCGAAGCCGTGGTGGTACCTCCCGTCGTCCTGGCGTTCTTTCCACCACGCCAGGACCTCGTCGACGCCCAGGGCCGGGAACGTTTGCCCCGTCGCCTTCTCGATGCCGAGAATCCCCGCGTAAACGCAATCCAGCCGCTTCGACTTCGCGACCGCACGCACGAAAGTCGCCGTGTATTCCGCTTGCCCGAGCCCGGCCAGCCGCCACAGCGACTCTTCGCACGACTCTCCGTCGGCATACACCTGCATCATGTCCTCTTCCACGGGCGTCGCCGAATCCCCCGCCGGCGAACCGGGGAGGCCGCCGCCGATGGCCAGGCGCTTCCTGGTTTCATACATCCTGCCAATCTCGTCAATCCCCGGCTTGGCAATCTGGGCGGTGCCCCCGTCTCCCGCGGCAAGCGCGCGCAGGGCGTCGTACGCGGTCCGGTCCCCGGCCCGGGCGGCCGCAACCTGCTCGTACGCGCCGATCAACTCCCTCGACTCCTGCAACTCCGCCGAAAGCGTCTCCGTTTCCTGCCGGGCGGCCAAAATCGTGCCCTGCAAGCCGGACAATTCCTTCCGGGTCTTTTCGAGCTCGCCCTTGACGCGTTCCTCCGTTTCCGCGATCCCTGCCTTGATCATCGCGGAGACATTCTCGTCCGTGAACCGACCGATTTGCTTCTGGACTTCCTCCCCGACGACTTTCTCGGTGACGCTGTCCCTGATCCATTGCGGCACGCCAAAAAAACCGCCAACGACCGCCAGGACGGCCAAAATCCCGACATACCACTTCCACCGCGTATCGACCTGCCTGACGCCGTCGGAAATCTTCTGGTCGATGCGCAAACTGAGCTCGAACAAATCCTTCGCCTCCTGGTGGGCCGTTTTGTACGCCGCGTCCGACAAGCTCTTGATTGCGTCGAGCGTCACCCTGGGTTCGGGATCCTGGTACTCCACCTTCTGCGGATAGTTCCACCTCTTGAGGAAACCGGGAATGTGCGTCATGTTCGTTTCTCCGTCGTTCTGCCCATGGATTCAGTCCCTGCCGCCCATCGGCGGCCACCCCGTGTTTGTCGCGAAGCCGACGGCATCCCTTCCGGACGTTTCCATCCCGGAATGTCGCGTTCCCATCTCATGGCCCCGTGCGTTTTCACCGTGTTCCTTGCCGTTGCACAGCCCATCCTACACCAATTCCCAAGGGGAGTCCATCCTTTCCCTCCCCCCCGCTTTCCCTCCGCATTGCGTCACAATAAAGGACACCGGAGCGGAACGGAGAAAGAAACCGGAGACGGTTCTTGCGTCAAATACTGGACACCGGACAGAATCGGAGGATGCACACCATGAGCAGAACATCGAAAAAAGACTACCTCCTC
>JAFTAH010000037.1 GCA_017458625.1 Kiritimatiellia bacterium
CTAGAGCATTTTGCGAAAATGTGTGGCCACAAGGTTCGGAGGTGCGACATCCTGTCGCGCCCAAATTAATTGCGCGGCTGGAAGCCGCACCTCCGGAAGCCGCCCGCCAAATGGCTACAGTAATTTGAAACCGCTCTAGAGCAATTTCAGAAATAATGTAGCCGCAAGAATGGAGAGTGCGACATCCTGTCGCGCCACAAATACAAGCCTGAAGGCGCGGCTGAAAGCCGCAGAACGGCCCGCCCGGCGGTTGGGCCCTACCAATCTGTGGCTATACTATTCTGAAAACCGCTCTAGGATTCGAGAACTCCAGGGGGCGGGGCTGCGAGGTGAAGCGGTTTACCGGGGAAAGGGGGAATGGGATGGAAGTCGGGGGGGGGAGGGGGTAGGATTAGCGAAGGGGAAAGTGTGTGGTTGCGTGGAAGGATTACGAGGTCGCATGAAGATGGTCTGTCGGTGGCAGAGCGTGTTGGCAGGGGTGTTGGTGGGGTGTGGCGCGTGGGCGACGTGTGCGCTGGGGGCGGAACCGCTGCTGCTGGAGTGGGGGGTGGTGGATACGGGGAGCGCGGCGGCCCAGGCGGAGTCGGCGGGGGTGGTGCGTCGGTGCCGGGCGCGGACGGCGGCGGGGGAGGCGTCGGAGGGGGCGTGGCTGGTGCAGTTCGACGGGGTGATCCAGCCGGGCTGGAGGGAATGGCTGGAGGAGATGGGGGCGGAAATCAAGGGGTACATGCCGGAGAACGGGTATCTGGTGTGGTGCCGGTCGGCGGTGGTGGCGTCGGTGGCGGAGGGGGCGCATGTGGCATGGGTGGGGGAATGGAAGGCGGAGTACAAGGTGCCGGGGGCGCGGGCGGCGGCACGGGCGGCGAAGGCGGCGGGAACGGAGCGGCTGGAGTATCTGGTGGAGGGGTTCGACGGGGCGGGGGCGGCGGCGTTGCATGCGAAGCTGGAGGCGCTGGGGTGCGCGGTGGAGTGGGCGCGGGACGAGGGGGATCGGTGTGCGGTGGCGGCGTGGCTCGGCGAGGCGGAGCTGGAGACGGTGAGCGGCTGGGCGGAGGTGGCGTGGATCGAGCGGCGGGTGGCGCCGCAGGTGTGCAACGACAAGGCGATTTTGACGAACATGATGAATGTGACGGGAGTGTGGAAGTCGGTGTCGGCGGGCGGGTTGGGGCTGACGGGGGCGGGTCAGGTGGTGGGCATCGCGGACACGGGGCTGGACACGGGGAATCTGTCGACGCTGCATCCGGACTTCACAAACCGCGTGACGGGGTTTGGGTGGACGAACTCTGGGTACCATGCCTATACGCCATGGCAGGATTGGGGTCCGCTGGCGGGGCATGGGACGCATGTGGCGGGGAGCGTGGCGGGGAGCGGGCACATGTCGGGAGGGCAGTACCGGGGACTGGCGTATGAGGCGAACATCGTGTTCCAGGGGTGCCAGACGAATCTGAGCGGGCTGAGCAACCTGTCGGCGCTGCTGGGGCAGGCGTGGACGAACGGGGCGCGGATTCATTCGGACAGCTGGGGGTACGGGACAAATTATTCGGGGGTGTACATGTCCGAATCGCGGCTGGTGGACAAGTTCATGTGGGAGCATCCGGAGTTTCTGGTGGTGTTGGCGGCGGGGAATGACGGGATTGACCAGGACAAGGACGGGGTGATCGACGGCGGGTCGGTGTCGGCGCCAGGGACGGCGAAGAACTGTCTGTGCGTGGGGGCGGCGAACAACTATCGGTCGAGCGGGGGCTATTCGGCGAAGACATGGAAGGAGAAGTGGCCGAGCGACTATCCGGCGAATCCGGTGGCGAACGGGAAGATCTCGCACACGACGACTCCGCAGGGGCTGGCGGCGTTTTCGGGGCGGGGGCCGTGCAATGACGGACGGCTCAAGCCGGACCTCGTGGCACCGGGGACGGACGTCATCTCGGCGCGGAGCCGGGCGGCGACGGGCACGGGGTGGGGGGTGGCGGGGAACACGAATTACCTCTACATGGGCGGCACGAGCATGGCGACGCCGCTGACGGCGGGGGCACTGGCGCTGGAGCGGCAGTGGCTACAGGAGCAGGGGTTCGCGAATCCGAGCGCGGCGCTGATGAAGTCGCTGCTCATGAACGGGGCGCGGGACATGGCGCCTGGGCAGTACGGGACGGGGAGCACGCAGGAGATTTTCGCGCGTCCGGACATGAACCAGGGGCACGGGCATGTGGATTTGCATGACACGCTGGTGCCGGGGGCGGGGAGGTTCCTGGAGCTGCATGACGCGACGAACGCGCTGACGACGGGGGGCGAGCATACGTACAAGATTATTGTGGGGGAGACGAACGCGGGGACGTATTCGGTGACGATGGGGTACACGGACTACTATGCGTCGTCGGGAAGCGGCAAGAAGCTGGTGAACGACCTGGACCTGGTGGTGACGTCGCCGGGAGGAACCATCTTTTATCCGAACCACCTGGGCATGCGGGACCACACGAACAACGTGGAGACGATCGACTTCACGGCATCGGAGGTCGGGGACTACACGGTGAGCGTGCAGGGCTACAACGTGACGAGCGGCGGGTCGCAGAAGTATGCGTTGGTGATGCGGGGACCGGACACGACGGTGCCGGAGCCGGCGGCGCCGGTGTTCAGCACGGCGGCGATCAGCGCGGCGGTGGTGCTGGGCGAGGAGTATGAGCTGGAGTTCCAGACGCTGCTGGCGGGGGTGGCGTATCCGACGCCGGAGTGGACGTTGACGGTGTCGCCGGAGACAGATGATTACGATTTCGAGAATGGGTATCTGGACTTTCTGACGACGACTGGCGTGGGGACGTACGTGTTTGTCTGCACGGCGAGCAACAGCGAGGGGAGCGCGAGCTGCACGTTGACGCTGACGGTGGGGAGCGGGGTGCCGGCGGCGCCGACGAGCCCGTGGACGATGGTGCTGGGAACGACGAGTTTCACGGTGGCATGGAATGCGGTGGAGTATGCGGATTCGTACCAGCTGGACGTGCTGAAGGTGGTGTCGGAGGGCGGGGAGGCGACGACGGCGATCGAGGAAACGTTCTCGGGGTGGAGTCAGCAAGATTCCTACGGTAGCGGGACGGCTGCGGGTAGCGGGGGAACGTGGACGTATGCGAATGCCATCGTGCAGCCAAATGGGGCGGCGAGTACACCAGGCTCGACGGGCTTTGTGCAGCTGCGGAAGGCGGACGGCGTGCTGACGCTGCCGGCGGTGGACGCGCCGCAGTCGATGGCGCTCAACGCGCGGGCGAGCAGTTCGGACGGGGCGTTGCTGCTGGAACGGCAGGACGGGGAGACGTGGACAGCGGTGACGAATTGGAGTCTGGATGCGACCGCGCGGGGACTGTCGGCGGAGCTGGGCGAGTCGGTGGACGGCGTGACGTATCGGCTTTGCGCGGGCGCCGCCCGTCCGATCTACGTCCATGACTTGACGGTGACGGCGGGGGCGGCGGCGACGTACGTGTTCGTGGCGGGCTATTCGAACCTGACGGTGAACGGGACGAGCCAGGTGGTGTCGGGGCTGGAGAGCGGAACGTCGTACGCGTTCCGGGTGCGGGCGGTGAACGGGTTCGGGGCGAGCGAGGATTCGCCGCTGGTGACGGTGACAACGGTGGAGACGGACAGCGCGCCGTCGTGGGCGGCGATTCCGGCGCAGAGCGTGGCGGCGGGAGAGGAGCTGCTGTTCGACTTCGGGGAGTACGTGTCGGGGGTGCCAGTGCCGACGCTGACGCTGGCGGGGACGACGGCGGAGGGGGACTACGAGTTCGACCAAGGGGTGCTGCGCTACACGCCGGCGAGCGGGGGAACGACGACGTTCACGGCGCTGGCAAGCAATCGCGTGGGCACGGCGGAGGCGACGCTGACGGTGATCGCGACCGCGACCGCGCCGAGCTTCACCACGGAGACGACGGCGTTTACGGTGGTGGTCGGCAATACGGTTGACTTCACCGCCACCGCCACGGGCGCGCCGGCGCCGACGGTGACGCTGACGGGCAGCACGGCGAGCGCAAACGACTACTTGGACGAGGGAGGCTATGTGGTGTTTACGCCGTCGGCGACGGGGACGTTCACCTTCACCTTCACGGCGACGAACTGCGCCGGGAGCGCCACGCAGGTCCTTACGGTCACGGTGTCGGACGTGCCGGTGACGGTGCCAACGCTCTCGCTGACCAACGCGACCACCAACGGCTTCACCGCCAGCTGGACGGCGTGCGACGGGGTGGCGAGCTATACGCTGCAGGTGGCGACGGATGACGAGTTTTCGAGCGCTGCGGCGGGCGAGAGCATTACGGAAAGTTTTGCCCATATCACCATGAGCCCGGGCGGCAGTTCCTATGCGGCGCAGACGATTTCCAACGGCGATTGGGGAACCTGGACGGCCACGGGCTGCCGGGGCGACCTGAGCGTCCCGTGCGTGAGCGCCGGCGGGACGCTCACCTCGCCGGTCGTGGGCGGCGGGGCCGTGTCGGTCGAGGTCAGTTATTCGTGGGCGTATTCGGAATCGGGGACGAGTGATCTCGGGCTGCTGGTGAACGGAACGCTGGTGGGGACACAGTCGGTGACTGGAGGCACGTCGGGGATGGCGACATTTGAGTTCACGGCTGTTGCAGGGGATGTGCAACTCGTGTTCACGAACATGGCAACGACGAAAAAGCGGATGAATTTCAACTCGGTGACGCTGACGGGCGTTGGTGGCGGAGGGGCGAGTCTGTTGCTGGAGGAGACCACGGCGGAGACGGCGTATGTGGTGGCGGGGCTGGCATCGGAGACGACGTACTATGCGCGGGTGAAGGGGGCGGACGACTGGTCGGCGGTGAAGAGCATCGCGACGACGGCGCGGGTGCTGCAGCCGCCGGTGTGGTCGGACATTCCGGTGGAGACGCTGACGGTGGACGGGGAGTACGAGTGGACGCTGACGGAATACGTGAGCGGAGCGGAGGGGGGCATCACGATGACGAGCACGGCGCCGAGCGACGAATACGACTACGAGGCAGAAACGGGTTATCTCTACTACATTCCGCAAACAGCGGGAGAATTCACCTTCACGTTCACGGCGACCAACGCGGACGGGAGCGCGTCGGCGACGCTGGCGGTGACGGTGGAGGCGGCGGGCGGTGGTGGGCCCGTCGACGACACGGCGTATGCGGCGTGGCTGGCGGGGCTGGGGCTGACGGCGGCGCATTATCCGCAAACAAATACCGGGATGAACGGGCTGCCGAACTGGCAGAACTATCTGGCGGACATCGCGCCGACGAGTACGAATCTGCTGGAGCTGGTCGCCGTGGGCTGGACGAACAATGGGGTCGTCTTTGCCGTTCCTGCCGCCAGCGCGAACCGGACCTACGGGCTGGTCACCTGGACGAACGTGCTGGCCGCGCCGACCACCAATGACCTAGGGCACGGAGTTCCCGGAATGGTCGTCACGAACACGCCGGTCGAGCATTGGTTCGGAAGATTGCGGGTGACGGTGCCGTAGTCAGGAAAGAGCGCGTGAAAAACATGTTTGGACCCCTCCGCGTCGCGCTGCTCCGCTCGTCCCTTGCCTCGGCAAGGTCACTACATCCGGGCCGCGCGGAGCGTGCCCCCTACCCCAAGCGGCACAACACACTGTTGTTTTTCGCGTTTTTGGCAGGGCCAGCGCCCCGCGCGGGCCGAGCCTCATGGGGGCAACATCCATGGGCAGCACAATTGAACCGGCATGACGAGGAGATGACAGGATGAAGAATTGGCAAATGAGCATGGGGATGTGCGTGGTGGCGGGGATGCTGGCCGGGTGCGCGGCGGTGGAGGTGTCGACGGTGCCGGACGCGGCGGAAACAACGGAGGAGCAGATGGCAAGTCAGGCGAATACGGTCGCGGATTCAGTGCGATCGAATGAAAAGGCGAATCCGGGGGCCGAGGTCGAGTTCGAGGAGAAGCGGGCGCGGCTGTTCGTGCTGCGGTGGAATCCGGGGATTTCGTCGTTTACGGAGGAGCGGTTTCAGGAGGGGATGCGGCTGTTGAACCGGAGGGAGTCGGACGCGCTGGGCTTCGACTGGAGCATCTGGGAGCATGAGGCGGTGCGGCCCGGGGACTGGTGGGTGATGTTGCGGGTGGGGACGGACGTGGATGGCGTGGTCGGGGCCGGCGTGTTCACGAGCACGTGCCATCCGGGGCTGTCGTGGCGGGGCGACGGCAAGCAGATCTGGTACGCGGACATGGCGATTTTGTGGTTCCAGGATCCGTCGCGGTCGGGGTTGCTGCGGGCGGAGGCGCTGGAGCCGGACTTCCCGGAACTGGAGTGGCACGGCGGCCATGCCGGGGTGGTGGTGCCGGCGGACACGGCGGAACGCTTGACGGAGCGTATCGTGCGGGAGCTGGCGAAGCTAAAGCGCTACAACTCCAGGCCGCTTGCCGTGCGACGTCTCCACGGCGGCGTCCGCAGTGCGCTGGGGGCGATGGTGGCCGACCTTTGCCCGGGCTGGATGACGGCGGCTCGCCAAGCTGGACGTCTGACCAATGGCCGGTCTGCGTGGGTTGACCTCAAGGCAATCCGTGCGGGGAAGGCGGCCGGGGAATGTCTGCGGGGGGCGGAGGAGGAGAGGTAAGAGGAGGTCAGGGGACGGGGAGCAGGGCGGAGAGCGGGAGATAGCCGTGGGTGGAGGGGGGGAGGCGCACGGCGGCGTAGCTGGCGCCGGCGGGGCTCGTTTGGACAACGGTGGTGGCGGCGGGGAGATGGACGAGCTGGGTAGAGTCGGGGAGCGGGGCGGAGAGGAGGTCGGCCCCGGGGGCGTCGACGAGGGCCAGGCGGGTATAGGAGGGGAGGAGGAAGGTGAGGCGGGCGGCCGTGGCCAAGACGCAGAGGAGCAGGACGAACGGCAGGGGGCGGAGAAGGCGCGGGCGGAAGGCGAGTCGAGCGGGAAGGAGGAGATAGAGGAGGCACAGCAGGGCCGCCAGGAGGTAGAGCGCGAGGGCGACAAAGGTCCATTCGGCGGGCGCGAGGCGGCGGATGGGGGCCAGCCAGGCATTGGGTTCCGGGGGCGGCGGCACGTTGGCGGTCTGGAGCGCCAGCCGGAGGTTCGCGGCCGTGTCGGGATCGCGGGGGGCGCGGCGCTGGGCCGCCAGAAAGTGCTGGATGGCGTGGGGGAGGTCGGCGAGGCGGTAGTAGGTGTTGCCGAGGTCGTGGTGGAGAGCGGCAGGGGCGTCGGCGGGGCTGGGATAGGTGGCGAGCAGGGCCTGGTAGGCGGCCAGGGCGGCGGGGAGGTCGCCGGCGTCGTAGGCGGCCTGCGCGGTGGTGGCGAGGTCGGGCGCGGGGGGCGGTGGCTGGGCACCGGCGGCAAGGGGTAGCAGGAGCAGCGCGAGAACGCAAGGGAAGAGGCATTTCATAGCGGAATCCTTTCGGCGTGGCGGAGCAGCGTGGCCATGCGGGAGATGGCGGCGTCGAGGTCGGATGCGCTCGGGGCCAGGGAGGCATAGCGGATGTGCTCGAGCAGGTCGAGGAGCTCGCGCCAGGCGGGGAGGTCGTCGGCGGCAGCCGGGGCGGCCTGGAGGGTTTTGCGGATGAGCGCGAGGTCGGCGGCACCCGGAGGGAGGTTGAGGCGATGCGCGAAGTAGGTGGTGGCGGCGGCGGAGAGGTGGGCGGCAATCTCGGTGGGGGAGGCGGACTGTTGCAGAGCCGTCTCGGCGGCGCGGATATGGCGGCGGGCGGAGCGGGGGGCGGCATGGCGGCGTAGGGCGGCCGTGTCGGTGGTCAGGCGGTCATGGCGGCGGCGCAGGAACGCGAGCAGCAGGACCAGCGCTGCCGGGCCGAGGAGGAGGGGCAGGGCGAAGGTCAACGGGGCGCGGCGGAGGGCGGTGTCGAGCCGCTGGGGCAGGGGAGGGGAGGGGGGGACGTCCTGGAGATAGTGGATGTCCGTGGCCAGCACGAGCGCGGCCGGGGCGGCCGGGCCGCTTCCCCCGGAGGTGGCGGAGGCCAGCACGCCCGAGGGGGCCAGGAGCAGCGCCGCCGAGGATGCGGCCCCGCTAGCCGGCTTGACGCGCAGCGGGAAAGGTCCGGCGGTCGCCGTCTGGAAGGCCTCGGCAACGGGGTCGAAGTAGGTGAACGAGAGCACCGGGAGCTCGAGAAGGGCATCCGTGCGCGGCATCACGATCTGGTCGAAGCGCTTGATGCCACCAGGCGAGGTGGGGGCCGGGGCATCGCCGGAGAGTTTGGCGTCATAGGCCTTGTAGGCGGGCGTATCGGCGTAGAAGAGGGGGCGGGCATCGGCAATGTTGCCATCGCCGGAGAGCGTCACGGAGACGGTGACGGGCTCACCAACGGACACCTCGGAGGGCGCGGCAGAGGCCTGAAAGGTGAAGCGGCCGACTGCCCCGGTGTAGTCGGGCGGGCGATTGGCGGTGGGGACGGAACGCACGGTGACGGCCAACGGGGCGGGGGTGGAGAGGTCGACGGGCGTCGCCTTATGCGAAGGGCCGCCCCCGAAGGGCCAGCCGGACGGGAACATGTCCTCGAAGGGATCGCGCGGCCGCCGCGCTTGGGCAGAGGATCTGTCGGTGCGCGTCAGGACGTTGGCTCGCAGTCCGGGAAGCAGTGTGAAGGTGCCGGCGGAGGTAAAGCGGACCGCCGCGTGGAAGCGACGGCGGTCGTAGACGGTGCCGTCGAGCTCGATGCGGTCGGGGTCGATGGCGGCGAAGTCGGAATGGATGCAGCCGGTGGCAGGGAGCGTGCCTTCGGCCAGCGAAAAGGAGTCGTCCAGCGTGATGGTGGGCAGGGAGAGGATTTCAAGGGTGAGGACGGCGGTCTGGTGGATATAGGGACTGGGCGGGTCGAGCACCGCGCGGAGACGGAGCGGGGGCGGGGCATTGGGGTCGTCGGAGGCGACGGAGGCGGCCGGGCGCACCTCGAGCACGGCGGGGTCAAGCGAGATGGTTTTTCCGTTGAACTCAAAGGGCGGGGGCGCAATCGCATAGGAGCCGGGGCGTACGGGGAACAGAGTGTAGGAAAGCGACGAGCTGGACGTCATGCGGCCGTTGATGGTCTGCATCGAGGAGCTGTAGGAGGGCCCCCGAACCTGGAGGCCATCGAGGGCGGGGGGGGGCAGGCGCTGGGGGGCGGAGGAGTTGTGGAAGGTGATGGTGTAGGTGGCAGGTTCGCCGACCGTGACGATGTTGGGCGATACGGCGGTGGTGATGTCCTGCGCATGACAGAACAGCGGGAACAAGACGCCGCATAGGGCCGCCCAAAACATCCGTGAGCTGGCAGGGAAGCGGAAAAGGGACAGTTTCATGGCGCGCGAAGTATAGGCGGGATGACCGGGGCTACCAATCTTTTTCGACCGGGACGGGGCGGCCTAGGTTGAGGCGGAGGCGGTCGCGCTGGGACTGCTCCTGGTCGGCCATCGAGTCGAGGAGCATCTGGGCTTCTTCCGGCGTCATCTCCTCGCCATCCTGGGCCTCGTCGGAGGCGGTCTCCTGCTGCTGGTCCTGCTCGTCTTGCGAGGATTGCGTCGGCTGCGGTTGCTGCTCGCCCTGCTGGTCTTGCGTTTGCTGCTGCTCTTGCTGATCCTGCTGGGATTGCTCGTCCTGCTGGCCCTGCTCCTGCTGCTGCTCCTGTTCCTGGGAGTCCTGCGACTGCTGGTCTTGCTGTTGTTGATGCTGCTGCTGTTGCTGCAGGGCCTGCTGCTGCAAGGCCAAGGCCAGCTCGTAGTTTTGCTTGGCCGGGAGATTTTCGGCATCGAGCAGGACGGCCCGGCGGAAGGCCTCGACGGCTGCGCCTGCCGTCTCGACTGGGGTGGGCGTCTGGGGGGCGGACGCATCGGGGGAGGTCTGTGAAGTGGACGCGCCACCTGCGGGGGAAAGCGCCATGGGCGAACTCGTCATCCCCTGCATGGCCTCCTGCGCCTGCTGATAGAGCAGAATACCCTGGTTGTAGGCTACCTGCGCCTGCGACTTGAGGTCATCCGCGCTGCCAGACGGGGCCGGCGTTGCCAACAGATTCGTGGCCGTGGTCAGGTCGCCTGCGGCCAGCGCGGCCAAGCCCGCGTTGTAGGTCGGGATGGCCGGATCCAGGGTGGCATCCTCGTCTTGTGCGGTGGCGACGGCATCCGCCGCCTCCAGGAACGCGGCGGCCGCGTCCGTGTAATTGGTGGCGTCAAAGGCCCGTTGCGCCTCGCGAAAGGCTTCTCGCGGCGTCCGTGCCCAGACCACTTCGGCCGTCACGGCGATGGCCAGCCACACCAAAAATCCTGCATAAATTCTCGATAAAGACATGATATGGGCAACTAGCAGAATTCATGCCATACCCGTTTGGTCGCGACTTTTTTGCCCAAAATGATTTTTTGTGAAAAATGTTGTTGCGCTACCTCGGGCAAAGGACTATAAGGAACGCCGTTCGCGCGCCTATAGCTCAATTGGATAGAGCATCTGACTACGGATCAGAAGGTTGCAGGTTCGACTCCTGCTAGGCGCGCCATTCTTTTTGCCCCGAAAGCGCTTGAAATTCATAATGTTTTCGGGTTTTTCGTATCTTGTCGCGTTCGCCTGTTTCCCCCCGTTTCCCCCTATTTATCTGCACGAATTATCACCATATTATCACCACGCCCCGGCTCCTCCTCGCGCTCCTGCGGCATCCTCGCGCCCCTCTTCCGTCATCCAGAGGCGAGGGCACGAAAAAAGGCGGGGGCGTCTCCGCCCTCGCCTGTGAGGTCGATGGTAGCCGACTACTGCGCGCTCCGCTCCGCGAAAGCCGCCTCTCCCCATAGCCCCGCGCGGATGAACGCCCGCCTCATATCGGGTTCGCACTCCTCGGCTACGTCTGCGAGGATGTAGTCTGCCACGTCATAGGCGTTGCGCATCATGTCCTCGGGCGCGGCCATGATGAAGTCCGCGAAGACACTGGCGGGGGTGTGCCCCTCCTCCAACGTGTTCATCGCATCGGCAATCCTGCGGAGTATCGTGGACTCTCTGCGATTCAGTTTCACGGTCATGGTGTCGCCGTTTTCGATGCTTGTGATTTTCATTTCTGTCTTCCTACCAAAAAGCCCTTCCCGTGCGCGAGGGAAGGGTTGTGCTTTTTTCCGAAATCGTTTGACCTTTTCAATGCCCGCAGAGCGGTTTTCACGTTTTTCAATGTTATTTTTCCCCTTTGTGTCCTTTGCTTTGTTTCGGGAATGGAAAAATTATGGCTGGGGTGCAATAATCCGGGGAGGCGGTACGTTTATAGGGTTGCAAGATGGATTCGGAACGGTCAACAAGAGACGTAGAGGACGCGGCGCTGCTGGAGGCGTACGCGGGGGGCGACGTCGGGGCGCTGGGGCGGCTGGTGGAGAGGTACCGGCGGCCGCTGGAGGGGTACATCGCCCAGCACGCGGCGGGCGCGGCGGACGCGGAGGAGTGCTACCAGGAGACGTGGTTGCGCGCGCTGCGGGGACTGGGGAGGTTCCGCCGGGAGCATTTCGGGGCGTGGTTGTTCAAAATCGCGCGGAATTGGCTGGTGGACGAGGGGAGGAGGAGGAAACCCGAGCTGTCGCTGGACGCGCCCGCGGCGTGCGGCGGGGCAGGGGAGGGGACCGGGACGACGCTGGGGGAGGCGGTGCCGACGGGAGAGGCCGCGCCGGACGAACGCAGCGTCCGGGCGGATCTCGGGAGGCGTATCCGCGCGGCGGCGGAGGAGCTTCCGGAGGCTCAGCGCGAGGTGTTCTGGCTGCGGATGGACGCCGGGCTGGCGTTCCGCGAGATCGCGGAGGTCCAGGGGTGTTCACTTGGGACCGCGCTGGCGAGGATGCAGTACGCGCTGGCGAAGATGAGGGCGGCGCTGGCCGACGACTGGCGCGAGTTTTGTGGAGGCAAGGCATGAAAAAGGCATTGGACAGGGATGACGCGGCGTGGGAGGCGGAATTGGCGGCGTCTTGGAAGGAGTCGGCGGACGCGGATGCGACGGGCGGCGCGGAGGAGTCGGCGGCGCTGGCGCGGCGTCTGGACGGGATTTTGCGGGCAGAACGGGCGGCGCGGAAGGCGCGGCGTGCGCGGGCATGGCTGGCGTGGGGCGCGGCGGCGGCGTGCGCGGCGTTGGTGGCGCTGTCGGCAGTGCGGATCGCGAAGAGCGGTGCGGGCACGGGGACGGAGGTGGAGGTGGCGTCGGCGGCAACGGCGGAGGAGGCGGAGGACGAGTCCGACGTGGCCGAGGCGCGGGTGGCGCCGGTGTCGGAGGCGTTCGGGGAGCTGGAGGACGTGCTGACGGAGCTGGCGGCGTTGGACTTCCGCTACGGATGGGACGACGAGGATTTGGAAATAGCCGACTAGAGCGGCAACAGGAGAGGAACATGAGATGAATACGAAAAACACGATGGCAGTGGCCGTTGCGGCGGCCCTGGGACTGGCGGCGGCGGCTTGGGCGGGATGCCCGGAAGGCGGACGGATGGCGGGCGGTCCGCCGTGTGGCGGCGGATTCGGACGCGGCGGCGGCCCCGGTTGCGGCATGGAGAAACACGGCGAACACATGGCGTTCGCGCCCGCCGAGAACCCGGAAATCATGGTGGCGCGGAAGGAGTGCCGCGAGCTGGCGCGGAAGGCCCGCGCGGCGGAGTCCGATGAGGAACGCGCCGCCCTCAAGGAGCAGCTCCGCGAAAAAGTGCGCGCGGAGACCGAACTCGTCGACCAGCTCCAGGAAAAGCGCCTAGACGCCATCGCCGAAGCGGCGCAAAAGCGGATCGAAGCGCTGCGCGCGCAGTTGGAGGAGATGCGCGAGCACCGCGAGGAGTTCGTCGAGGAAGAGGTGGAACGCCTGATCCAGGGGCCGCGTGGCGGCAAAGGCCCGCACGGCCACCGGCCTCCTCCGCCTCCGCCGGAAGGCGACGAGTTCGGCGAGGGTGAAATGCCGCCTCCGCCGCGGGATGGAATGCACTTTGGGCACGGCCATCGTCCGCCTTCCCGCGGCTGGCGCGGTCCGGGTAAGGGCATGAAGCACGGTGCCCCCTGCGGCGAAGGGCCGGAAGGCGCGCCCGCAGAAATGCCGGAAGAGATGCCCGAAGACTTGCCCGCTGGCGAAGGGCCTGAAGAATAGAGACTCTGGTGTATTGCAATACTGGAGGCGTCCGGCATGAGCCGGGCGCCTTTTTGATGCCAAACCCGCGCTTGTTTTGCCAAGTCCATTTTTCTTTGCAATAATCCGGCAGAGTTGGACGTTCATGTATGTAGAAGTCCCAACACAAGTGAAAGAGAAATCCATGAACAGACGAGTTTTCGCAGTTTTCGCCCTGGCCGCCGGCTTGGGTGCCGCCGTGGTGTTTGCCGCCGAGAGGCCCGAGCTTTACGCGTTTCCGTTCAAGACGGAGGTGACGGCGGCGGGGGCGTATGAGGCGAGCGGGGTAGGGGAGGATTTCGTGCTGTCGGGCGAAATCGGGGGCGACGTGGTGGTCACGGGAACGGAATTGTGCCGGGTGACGCTTTCCAACGCGACGCTCAACGGGACGCTGACGCTGACCGGCGACGCGCAGTTGTGGCTGATCGGGGAGAACTCAATTGCGTCGGCGGGAGATTCGGCCATCGTTGCGGACAAGGCGCTGACCATCGGCGGTCCGGGCTCGCTGGCGGCGTCGGCCCCCGGCAGCAAGAAAATTGGCGTTGTGGCGGTGGGCGGCGACTTCACGCTGGCGGGCGGCGAGACCGTGCTGACCATCGCCAACCCCACAGCCAAGAACGCGTGCGGTGTTTCGCTGGGTGGCAGCTACACGCAGCTGGCGGGGGCGCTGTCCGTCGTCGGCGAATCCGGCGACGTCAAGCAAAACGGCGTGTTCCTGTCCAAGAAAAAGACCTCCGCGACCATCTCCGGCGGTACCCTCTCGGTGGCGTTGGGCGGCGAAAAGTCGGTGGGGCTGGCGCTCGACAAGGACACCTGCACGGCCGCCATCTCCGGCGGGCGGCTGGTGTTCGCGATGAGCGGCGACGGCGCGAAGGGTATCAAGGGCGACGGGACCATCTCGATGTCCGGCGGCTTGTTGGACGCCACGCTCACGGGCGGCTACGCCGAGGACTTCTACACCACCGAGGACGACGACGGAAACGACGTGTATTACTACGTCACGCTTACCTCCTCTACCAAGACCTCCGGCGGCACGTCGACTTACAGCACCACCTCGCTCATCGCCTCCGGCACCTACGCGGTGATGGACCCCTCCAAGTCCTACGCCATCAAGGGCGGCACGGTGAACATCTCCGGCGGCACCGTCCGCATCCGCGCCACGGGGGCCGGCGGACGCGGCATCGGCGGCGACCAGGTGACGCTTTCGGGCGGCGCTTTCCACATCGAGGTTTCGGGCGGGCCCACCGACGTGTTCGTGGAAATGCTCGACGAGGACGCTCTCACCACCTGCCTCGACTCCGGCGCGGCGGCCTGTCTGAAGACCAGCGGCGAGGACTCCGTGCTCTCCATCACCGGCGGCACGTTCCACCTCGCGGCCACCGGCTCCGCCGGAAAGCTCATCAACGCTGCCGGGGCGCTTGTCATCGGCACCGAAGGCGCGGCGACACTGCCCACCGACACCTCGTTCAGCCCCGACATCTTCGGTAGCACCTCGGGTGAGAAAGTCTACTGCGCCGCCGTCAAACAGAAGTACTACGGCTCCCTCGCCACGGCCGCCGCCACGAACTCGCTTGACGGCTTGACGCTCTCCGTTGCGGCCGACAACATCGTCACGTCCGGCTCCTCCGGCGGTGGCTGGGGCGGGCCCGGCGGCGGGGGCGGCATGGGCGGCAACGAGGACGCGGACTACTCCAATCCCAAAGGTGTCAAGGCCGAGGTCTCCGTCGCGGTCCACTCCGGCCGCCTGCGCGTCACCACCGCCAACGACGGCGGCGAGGGACTCGAATCCAAGGGCGACATGACAATCAACGGCGGCCTTCTTGAGTTCGTCTGCGCCGACGACTGCGTCAACACCGCCGGCAACCTGACCATCGACGGCGGCTGGCTCTACGCCGCCTCCACCGGCAACGACGGCATCGACTCCAACGGGACCATCGACATCAACGGAGGCGTGGTCCTGGCCTTCACGACGACCAGCCCCGAATGCGGCATCGACTCCGATTCCTCGACCGGCATCCGCATCAACGGCGGCACCGTCGTCTCGGTCGGTTCCGCCACCCAGATGGCCTACGGCTCCTCCGGTAACCAGCCGTCGTACCGCACCACCTCCGCCTCCGCCTCCACCTACGCGGGCAAATACCTCGTCCTCTCCCCCGGCTCCGCCACCGTTTACGCGAAAATTCCCGCCCTCTCCTCCACTTCCGGCTCCCTCTCCCTCGTCTGCTCCAACGACGGCTGGACCACCGCCAAAACCCCATCCACCACCGCTAACGCCCCGTCCACTGGCGAAACCGGCTTCCACGGCGTCTACATCGTCCAGTAAGGGGTCAATCATGAAAATCCGCGCAGTTTTTGCCATTTCCATCGCTTTTGTCCTCCCCGCCTTCGCCCAAGGGCCCGGCGGAGGAGGATTCACCCCCGGCGGCGGCAACCAGCCCGGCGGGGGAGGCGGCTCGTTTAGCTACGACTCTCTCGCCGTGGACGCCACCAACTCCGGCGTCGTCTACCGCACCGACGGCGGCTTCCTCTACCGGCTCGCCTCCGCTCCGTCTGCTTTCACGGCTCCCGCGGCCGTCACCGCCGTCGCCGACGGACTCTTCGCCGGGTGCACCACGCTGAAAACCGCCGACTTTTCCGCGACGTCCATCGCGGAACTTCCCGCCGACTGTTTCGCCGGTTGCACCGCCCTGACCAGCGTCATCCTTCCCAAAACCTGTACCGCCATCGGCCCCAACGCCTTTGCCGGTTGTACGGCCCTATCGAGCGTCACCGCGCCCGGTGTTGCCTCCGTCGGGGCCGACGCCTTCCGCGGATGCGCCTCCCTCGCCGCGCTCCCGGCCTTCGCCGAAGGCGCAACTCTTGGAGCCTTCTCCTTCGCTGACTCCGGCCTCGCCGCCGCCGACCTCGACGGACTCGCCCCTGGTCCCGGCGTTTTCGCAGGCTGCACTTTTCTCTCCACCCTTGAAAACACCCCGTCCGTCCTCCCCGACGCCCTCTGCGCGGGTTGCACCGCCCTCGACTTCGACCCTTCCGACTGCACCGCCCTCGGACAGGCCGCCCTCGCTGGCGTCCCCTACGATACGATTTATCTCTCTGCCACCACCAAACTCTCCGATTACGCCTTCGCCGCCGATGCCGCCATCATGGACACCCTCCTCGAAACCGCCGACCCCACCGTCTTCGACCCCGCCGACCGTGCCTTCCTCGGTCGCACCCTCTCCTACGACACCGGGGACGGCGTCGCCCGCGTCGAGGCCGCTTCCCTCGTCGATTGGCTCGTCGCTGAAGGCGAGGCCGTCACCCAACCCGCCTCCTACGCCACCGCCGATCTCGAAACCTGGCTCGACGACGCCGACAATCTTTACGCCTACACCGGCGCGGATCTGACCGTCTACGGCGATGCCTTTCTCTACACCCCGCCCTCCGCCACCGCCACCTCGGTGTTCGTCACCCTCGAAGGCGCCACCGACCTCCTCGCCGACGACCCCTGGTCCGCCGACACCCTTTCTCTCGCTTCCACCTCCGCCGACGGCGTGGAAACCTATGTCCTCGCCGACGTCCCCGAGGCCGAAACCGCCGCGGAAGACGGGGAATCCGCCGAGGCAACCACCCCCACCTGCGCTTTCGCCCGTCTCGTCTTCACCCGCGCCTGGTGAAGCCCAATCGGCTCCCATGGAGTGGAACTTTTTGCTCCGCAAAAAGAAACGACGACTCCCCTGACTGGGTTCTCCACGGTGTGGAAAACGTAAGGCTGGAAACGCGCGGCGGCTTGTCCTGCGGGGCGCGCGCACAACGGGGACAAAAGTGGGTTCCATGGTGTGAAACTTTTTGAAAAAGTGGCTTCCATGCCGTGGAAAAACCGCACAATTTGGGTTCCATGCCGTGGAAAACCGGCGAATTTGACTTCCATGGCGTGGAACTTTTTGCGCCGCAAAGAGAAATGACGACTCCTCCGGCGGGCGCCTTATTCCCAACCACCCAGCCACCCAACTACCAAACGCCCTTTCCGCGCGCCGCGGAGGCCCCTTGACACAAAACCCCGGAAGCGGCTATGTTTCCGCCGGTCACTCCAAAACCGAAAGGCCCGCCATGAAAAGACCCGCCCTCCGCCTGTTGTCGCTCGCCGCGGCGATTGCCGCAACCGCCGCCGCCGCGGACGCGCCGCCCGCCCTGCTCGGGGCGGAGGTGCTCGTCTCCTCGATTGCCGAAGCGATGCCGCCGCCCGCCACCCCGCCGGCCATCGATCCGCGGGACCTGCTCGACGAGATCGTGGCGTTGCGCAACGACGACGCGGCGCGGCGCGACCCCGACCTGCGCGCGGCGCGCTGGCTCGAACTGGCGGAGCGCGCGGAGGCCGTCGGCCTGGGCGATCTCCTCGATCCGGAATCCGAGAACCGGTGGATGCCCGTACGTGCGCTCCCGCTCGTCGTGCGCCAGCTCGTCGCCACGCTTCCGCCGCCCTCGCGCTGGCCCGCGATGCGCGAGGCACTCGACGCCCGCGCTGCGGCGGCGGACCCGGCGAACACCCCGCCCGCGCTTTCGGCGTTGCGCCTCGCCCTGGCGCGCCTCTCCGGCGACAAGGCCGCGGCATCCAAGGCGCTCTCGGCGTTGCGCCGCACGCCGGGGGCCGCAGACAAGGCCCAAACCAAGGCGCTGCGCAAAGCCCTCTTCGGCCGCGAACAGCCCCGTCGCACCGGGGGCGCTGGCAGAGGCCGGGGCATCAGCGGAATCCTCCGTGCCATCGAAGGCGAAACCCGGGACGAAACGCTGGCCGAGGCCTTTGCCGGGTTTCTTGAGGTGTACGGGGGCGACCACCTGGTCGTGACGGACGAGGATCTGGAGCGGCCGGACGAACTGCTCGCGGTGATTCCCGCCTCTTCCAGCGTTCCTTGGGTCTACGGCTCCGACGCGGCGCTCGCCCGCTTCCGCGCCATCGTCCGCGCCGCCGGCACGAACGCGCCCGCCACGGCGGTCATGTGGTCGTTCGCCGACACGACGCCGGACGGCCTGGCCTACTTCGCCGAACGCGCGGCCGCCCGCAACGCGCCCGCCGCGTGGGAGGACGAATTCGCACGCCTCGCCGCCCGCGGTTCCGACGTCCTGCTCTCCGAGCGCTGGGCTTCGGGCAACGGATCGAGGCGGGGGGGATTGCTGCCACCCGAGCCGCTCGCCTACCTGCACGCCGTCGCCGAGCTCTGCGGGCGCGACCTCGCGGACGGGCGCATCGCGGAGGCCGACGCCCGCCTCGACGCGGCGCTCCCCGAAGCCATCCGTCCCGCCGTCGCGCTCGCCGCGGCTGCGTCGACGCGCCGGGGGTTTGATCCCGTCACCATGGTCTTCCGCCCCTCCGCCCCGTCGGCGGCGCTTGCGGAATTCGTCGAACGCCGAGCCCTCCCTCCCGCCGCCCCGGCGACGGAGAAGGCCGTCGAGTTGCTCCTCACCGCCACGCCGCGGACGGACGCCGCCTCGGCCGCGTACCTCGCCGCGCTGGCCGAACGCCTCAAGGCCGACCCGGACGCGGCCCCGCGCGTTCTCGACGCCCTTGAACGCGGACGGCTCGCCGCCGTTTTCGCCTCCGCCCTCGCCGACGCCCGCTTCGACGATGCCTCCGACGCCGCCCGCCAACTCGCCAAACGACTGGCGGCCAAACGCCCGCAGGACGACGAGGACGGCGACCGCGAGGACGAAGTCCCCGCACTCCTCCTTTCCCACGCCCGCGCGATGCTTGCCGCCGGCGAGACGAACCGCTTCGACGAAGCCATCGCCCTCGTCCGCCCTGCGGCCGCTTCCCGCGGGGACGCTGCGTCCGCCCCCGCCGACGTGGCGAAGCTGCTCGCCCGGGCCGGACGCGCCGCCGAGGCGCAGGCACTCTACATGGAGGAACTCCTCCGGGACATCCGCGAACTCAAGGACGCCAGGGGAGGAAATCCGTTCCTCCTGTCCGACAGCTCCGTGGAGATTGTCCGCGCGCTCAAGGCGCTCGCGGAGCTTTACCTCGACGCCGGACGCCCCGCCGACGCCCTCGCCCTGTTCGAGCGCGTCCCGCTCTGGGGCGGCGCCGATGCCGCCGATCTCGACAGGGAGGCCCTGTCCCTCCTCGCCCGGGCGCTCGACGGAGCGGGCCGCGCGGACGACGCGGTCCGCGTCGCCCGCCACGCCGTCGAAGCCACCTCCAACGGCCACCAACGCGACTGGCCGTGGGAACTGCTCCTCGAACGCCTCCCGCCGGAGGACTTCCTCGCGCTGGCCGACCGGATGCACGCGCTCGTGCCCTGGGAGGAGCGCCCCGTCCAGTGGAAGGCCGAAGCGTTGCGCCGCGCCGGCCGCCTCGGCGAGGCCGAGGAAGCTGCGCGCCTCGCCCTGCAAATCGACCCCACCGACGGCGAATCGCCCGCCGGCGAGCGCATCCGTTCCTACTCCATTCTCGCCTCGATTCTCGAAGAGAAAGGCGGGGAGGAAGCCGAGAAGGAAGCCGCCACGTTGCGCAGTGTCGTCGCCGCCGTGCGCCTCGCCGAGCAGGGCGACGAACTCTCCGAAGCGGGCCTCGTTTCGCTCGCCCTCGACGCCTACGACCGTGCCGCCGCCCTCTTCGAGGACGCCTACTGCGTCCAGTGGCGCCTCGCCGAACGCCTCCGCGAACGCGGCTTCCCGGAGCTCGCCGCCCGGCACTACGAGGAAACCTTCCGCCGGATGCCCGAGCAGTTCGGCCGCGTCGCC
>JAFTAH010000038.1 GCA_017458625.1 Kiritimatiellia bacterium
AGTGTGAGGTACGGGCGATTGCCCTGGGGGCGCGGGCGGCCCGCCCGCGATGTTCCCTGGGAAGCCCCCTTGGTAAACCGTTCTCCCGCCATCCTTTGGATTTTCGCGGGCGGGACGCCCAAGCGGCGGGGACTCCCCCGCCCTCCGCCACCCGCCGCCGCGCCCGCAACAACCCCGGCGGCGAAAGCATCGAGGATCGCCCCGACCTCTCCGGACGCGCCGAGTTCGGCCACTGGGAGATGGACACCATCGTCTCCCGCGTCGGCGGTCACGGCGGGCTGCTCGTCCTCATCGAGCGCAAGACCCGACGCTATCTCGTCCGCAAACTCCCCGTCCTCTCGCAGGACGCCGTCCTCCGCCTCCTGCGCCGCCTCTGCGCCTCCGGTACGATGGGCCGCGTCCTTTCCGTCACCACCGCCCTCCAATGCTTCCTCCAGGAATCCGCCTGACATGCTGTCCATTTCGCTTGCAATTCACCGGGAGGCTTCCTAGGGGGGCCTAGGCATCCTAGGGGGGCTAGACTGGCCGGGGGGCTTGGGTTTTCTCCTGCAGGGCTTGCTTCAGACGGGCGTTTTCCTCCCGGAGGGAGGCCACTTCGGCTTGGAGGGCGGCGATTTCCTCGTGCTGGGTTTGGCGGCGGCCGAGGCGCACGGCGGTCATGCGCTCCCGGATGCCGCCGTTTTCGGCGAAATCTTCGGCGCGTTTCTCCATGTATGCCGTCATCAGGCGGTCGGTCATGTGGCAGAGGGAGAGCGCGAGGTTGGCGAGGGATTCGGCATCGGAGCGGTCGAAAAGCGGCGCGTAGTCCGCGAGGTCGTTGCGGGTGCGGCAGAAGTCGAGCAGGGCGGCGTAGCGCGGATGGGCGGCGTCCCAAACGGGCAGCGCGCGCGCCTTGAGGAAGTCGGCGTAGTCTTCGCGCAGCTCGCGGAAGCTGGCGCGGCCGACGTTGAGCAGCTTCAGTTCCATTTCGGCGGAGGCCACGCCGTCGGCGAAGCCCTCGACGATGTTCTGCTTGCCGCTCCGCGCAGCCTGCACCATCTGGTCGACCGTGCGGTCGCCGTGCTTCGGCAGGAAGCGTCGGCAGAAGGCGACCGTGAGCTGGTAGAGGACGTCCGCCTTGCGGTAGAAGTAGAGGTTCCGCCAGTTGACTTGCGGGCGAAGGATGGCGGGCGGAGGGGCGGGCTTGGGGGGATTCATGGGGTTGTGTTTCTTGGAGGGGCTAGGCGTCCTAGGGGGCCTAGGCAACCAAGGGGGCCTAGGAAACCTAGGAGAAGGCTCATGGGGCGAAGGTCTGGTAGGCGGCGATGGTGCGGGAGAGGAGGTCGTCGAGGGGCCAGCCGAGGAGGTCGGCGCCGCGCTGGATGACGTCGCGGGAGCAGCCGGCGGCGAAGCGTTTGTCCTTGTACTTCTTTTTCACGCTCTTGAGGTTGAGGTCGCGGGCGCTCTTGGAGGGGTACATGAGGACGACCGCGCCGAGCAGGCCGGTGAGTTCGTCGGTGGCGTAGAGGATTTTTTCCATGACGTGCTCCGGCGCGATGTCGGTGCAGATGCCCCAGCCGTGGGAGGCGACGGCGCGGTTGACGCTCTCTTCGACGCCGTGTTCGCGGAGAAGGGCCTGGCTCTTGATGCAGTGCTCGGAGGGCCATAGCTCGAAGTCGATGTCGTGGAGGAGGCCGACGATGCCCCAGTAGTCTTCTTCGTCGGCGAAGCCGAGTTCGCGCGCGAAGTGGCGCATGGTCTTTTCGACGGTTTCGGCGTGGTGGAGGTGGAAGGGGTCTTGGTTGTAGCGCGTCAGGAGGGTCCAGGCGGCGTCGCGGGTCAGGTGGGTGGTGCGCATGGTTAAAAAGTTGAAAGGGTGAATGGGTGAAAGGGTGAAACTTACCAAGAGTCCATGAATCCACATGCATATTCAAGACAAACAATCAGACAGAAACGGTCGGGCTTGCTTCCCCGCCGCTGGAGTTTTTGTCTGGCGAGCCGGTGCGGGATGGTGTCCCTTTTATGGGGTCTGTCCCGGGGCTGTCCCCTTAACTCCCCCTTAACTCCGGAGTACGCGTTGCGTCAATTAAAAAGGACACCGGAGTGGAATTATTTGGGTTAAGGGGAAAGATGGTTGCGTCAAATGCTGGACACCGGGGAGAGGGGGGGGGAGTGGGGTTTTGCGGGGGCCGCGGGCCGGGGGGCGGGGGAGGGGGAGGAAGTCCCCCGAGGGGCGCCCCGG
>JAFTAH010000039.1 GCA_017458625.1 Kiritimatiellia bacterium
AAGGACACCCCCCATGCCCCAGATCCGCGCCCCCTACCGCCATACCCCCGAGTACTACCGCCGCCGCCGCGCCCAAGCCCGCGCCGAGGCCGAATACGTCCGCAAGACCTTCCACTTCGGCCTCGGCGGCGACCTGGCGACGGCCCCGGCCGAACTCGTTGTCGGCGGCGCCTGGATTCTCATCCGCAGCATCTACCAGCTGGGCATCCATGCCCTCCAGTCGCACCAGGCCAAGCAACGCCGGGCCGCCATGACGCGCCAGATGGCCAAGGTCCATCTGCCCACGCCCGACGCGCTGGAAGCCCGCAGGCACCGCACCCGGCGCAAGTCGCTCAAGGAAGCCCTCCGGCTCGGGGCCATGCTCATGCTCATCGCGGACACCACCTCCAACGCCATTAAGCTGGATCAGAACGGCAAGCTGGTCGGGCGCGGGACCGGCCTCAAGGGCTGGCTGAAGGCCTATTGCCCAACCATCCCCTATTCGACGGCGACGCGCTACAAGCGTCTGGCCGAACAACTGCTGCTGCTATTGTCCCTCAAGGGCGAAGGGGCGGGCGCGGCAATGGCCTGGGTGCTCCCGGAAGAGGGGCACCCTTGCCCTCTTGCCCGCAAGCAACGCAAAACGGCATCGGAAATCGCCAAGGTCCGGGCTTGCGTGGACAAGTTGCTCGAGTTCCACCCCAGCCAGCGAAGTCTCGGGAAGGTGCTCCGCCGCGAACTGGAAACCACCGGCAAAACCAGTTGAAAGCCCATTTGAAAAATGCAATATTCCAACAGCATTTCACGTAAACTCACACGGGGTGGAGCAGGGGGTAAAGTGGGCAGAAGCAGATGGGTCGCGGACAAGTTCTGGCATTTGCAGGTGTCATTTCCACGAATTCGACAACCGAGATGTCCTCGCAAAGCACCTGCTGCCACTTGCCTTGAACGCGGTTTTACGTTTTTTTCTCTCCCGCCCGCCTTTCGCGTGTGCTAGGCTTCTACGCAATGGATTCGACTTCCTCCAGCAATTCCGTCGCGGGCGGTGCGCTTCGCGTGCTGTTCGTCGCCTCGGAATGTGCGCCCTACGCCAAGTGCGGGGGTCTTGGCGACGTGGTGGCCAGCCTTCCGAAGGCCCTCCGGCAGCTCGGGGCCGATGCCCGCGTCGTCCTGCCGCTTTACGCCGGCATCGACCGCGAGCAGTTCGGCCTGCATCCAGCCGGCCCGCTAGCCGTCATGGTCGGCACCGGCGAGCGTTTCTCCTGCGAGGTCTGGGAGGCAACAGCCCCCGGCGGCGTCCCGGTGGCCTTCATCGCCCACGAGTCCTTCTTCGGCCGCGCGGGCATCTACAACGACCCCGGCGGCGAGGGCTATTCCGACAACGCCGAACGCTTCGGCCTGCTCTGCTTTGCGGCCATGGCCCTCTGCGAGGCGCGCGGCTTTGCCCCGGACATCGCCCATGTCCACGACTGGCCCACCGCCATCCTGCCGGCCCTGCTCACCGTCCGCCGCCCCGCCGCCTTCGCGCACACGCGCACAGTCCTCACCATCCACAACGAGGCTTACCAGGGCTATTCGCCCGCCTCCGCCCTCCCCTTCCTCGGCCTCCCGTCCTCCTTCTTCGTGCCCGACGTCCTGGAAGCCTACGGCCAGCTCGACCTCCTCAAGGGCGGCATTGTGCTCGCCGATGCCGTCACGACCGTCTCCCCCACCTATGCCCGCGAGATCCTCGCCGAGCCCGCCGCCTGCGGCCTTGCCGCCCAACTGGCCGCCCGCGCCCGTGATCCCGCCCGCTTCCGGGGCATCCTCAACGGCGCCGACTACGATATCTGGAACCCCGCTGCCGACCCCGCCCTGCCCGCCGCCTTCGACCTTCCCGACCCCGACCCCGGCAAACTCGCCTGCAAGCTCGACCTCCAGCGCGCGCTCGGCCTCGCCCCCGCCGCCTCCACCCCCCTCTACGGCATCGTCTGTCGCCTCACCCCGCAAAAGGGCATGGCCCTGCTCATCGACCTCCTCGACCCCCTGCTCGCCGAGATGCGCCTCCAGCTTGCTCTCCTCGGCAACGGCGACCCCGATTTGGAGAACGCCTTCCGCGATGCCGCCCATCGCCACCCGCACGCCATTGCCGCCCATATCGGCTACTCCGACGCCCTGGCCCATCGCATCCAGGCAGGCAGCGACTTCTTCCTGATGCCCTCCCTCTTCGAGCCCTGCGGCCTCGCCCAGCTCTACGCCCTCCGCTACGGCACCCTGCCCATCGTCCACGCCACCGGCGGTCTCGCCGACACCATCGAGCAGTACGACGAGACCACCGGCGACGGCACCGGCTTCAAGTTCGACAACCCCGCCCCTTGCGCCCTCCACGACGCCATCGGCTGGGCCAACAGCACCTACTTCGACCGCCCCGCCCACTTTGCCGCCATGCGCCGCCGCGCCATGGCCCGCCGCTTCGACTGGGCCACCGCCGCCCGCCACTATCTCGACCTCTACCGCACCCTGCTCGTGCCGCCCGCCACCACGCCCAGGCCCCTTGCGCCCTGACCCCCATGCCCATCCCCCCCGTCTCGCCCGTCGCCGCCATCCTGCTTGCCGCCGGGGCCTCTTCCCGAATGGGCACGCCAAAAGCTCTCCTCCCGACCACCGACGGCCTGCCCCTCGCCGCTCGCCAGCTCCTTCTGCTCCACGAGGCTGGCTTTAGTCCCCTCATCCTCGTCGCGGGCAAGCACCATGACCGCATCCGCGACGCTCTGGCCGGCCTTCCCTCCCTCCATGACACGCCTTTCCGGCTCATCGACAATCAGGCCTGGCCCACCGGACGTCTCTCCAGCGTTCAAGCCGGCCTCCGCGCCCTTTCCGCCTCCACCCCGGCCGCGCTCCTCCTGCCCGTCGATGCCGCCGGCATTCGGCTTGACACCTTCCGCGCCATCCGCGACGCCTGGCTTGCCGTCGCCTCCGCCTACCCCGCCCAGCCCATCCGCCCCTTCTGCAACGGCCAGAAGGGCAATGCCCTCCTCGTCCCCGCCGCGCTGTTCAAAGCCGTCCTTGCCCTCCCCCCCGACGCCCGCCTCGACGAATGGGCCCGTCCCCGCGCCTGGCCTCTCCCCCTGCACGACCCCGCGCTTCTCGCCAACTACAACACCCCCGCCGACTGGGCCGCCCGCCCCGTCTAGAACGAGTCGTCCACGTCGAACCCCAGCGTCCGCGCCAATAGGGCGAATTCCTCTTCAGAAAGCTTTTCCAGCGCCTCCTTGAATTCAGCGGTGGTGGTAATCTTCGGCTTCAGGTCGTCCCCGTCATCCGCTCGCTGGAACATGATGCCGAGGCTAGTCCCCATGTTGCGGACAACCGTGATCTGCCGGTTGTTCAAGCGCGGCATGAGGGGCAGCATGCCCGCTTCCATCGCCCAGGCGAAAAGCGCTCCCGTCTTGAACATGGCGATGCCGTCCCGAGGCCCCGCCTCCACCCCGGAACGCGGATAATCCTGGCGCAACTCGCCCAGACACGTGTCGTAGGTGGCAAACGCCAGCTCCGTGGCCAGCCAGTAGGCATCGATCTCATCGAGGACGCGCGCGGAACCGCAGGCTGCCAGACCGGACGCGACCAGCATATCCCCGGCGAGAAGCGCGGCCTTGACGCCACGGGTCTTCCAGAGGGCCGGACGCCCCCGCCGCTCGAGCGATTCGTCGATGACGTCGTCATGCAGCAGACTCCCCGCATGGACCAGCTCCACCGCCGTCTCCAGGTCGACGCGTGCCTGCAGAGGCATCCCGAGCGGGACGGCGATCATGTCGAGGAAGCGGGCGCGGGCCAGCTTGCCGCTGGCGGCCCACTCGGCCAGCTCCTCCTCCAGCGCCGTCTCGGCAAAAGCCTCGTGGACCGCCTTGGCAATCTGCGCCCGGACCAGGTCGGCCTGGACGCCCTCCCACCGCGTCCGCAATTCCTTGACGATCTCGCTCGGCTCGGCGGGCAGGGAAGCGAACACCTTCTTCGCCTTCCGTCGAAGGTCCAGCAAGTCATGCTCCGGCCCCGGATCGCGGCGGCGGGCGGCGGCGGCTTTTCGCCGGGCGGCGGCCTTCTTCGCGGCCTTTTCGGCCTTTTCCGCCGCCTTGCGGGCGGCGGCCTTTTCGGCCTCCTTGGCGCGGGCGCGTTCGAGGGCGGCAGCCAACTCGTCAGGGGTCTTGGGCGGATGGGTTGTCATGGCGGAAACTCCTTGAACGAAAACCGCTCAAAGGACCGGCGCGGCCGATTTTCTCGAACACTCCGGCCCTTCCGGCAAAGAAACTGGGCTTGGCCCTAGTGTCCTGGATGATAAAAACTTGTTCAAACGACGGCATGGTGTTTCCCGACGAGGCGCCGGATTGAAGGCACAGTTTCCTGCGTCGAAATCCGGCAACGACGTGGGGGAACATCAGGGCAAGTTTGGACAAGGAATTTTGAATTCAGGACACTAGTACGCCTTCGCCATCAGCACGCGCCGCTCGCTCGGCTTGCCGGTGAGGATGCAGGTGCCGGGGCCTTCGGCGCCGGGCGGCAGCTGGTCGTCGAAAGGAATGCACCGGATCGACGTCTCGAACCGCCGCACCATCTCCTCCTCCTCGGCCTGTCCGCCCGCCCAATGCACCCACGCGAACCCGCCGCCTTCCTCCTTGAAGAAGTGCTCGAAGTCCTCCAGCGTGTCGATGATGCGCGTGCGCTTCGCGCGCCGCGCCCGGGCGATCTCCAGCAGCTCCTTCTGCATCTCCGCGAGCATCGCGGGCATGCCGTCGATGGCTTCCGCGCGCGCCACGAAGCTCTTCTTGCGGCGTCGCGCCTCCTGCTCGGTCTCGCCCTCCACCTCCGGCACGAACCGCCGCACGAGGCAGAGGCTGCCCTTCTCCAGGTCGCGCGGACCGATCTCGATCCGCACCGGCACGCCCTTGCGCTCCCACTCGTAGTACTTCGCGCCCGGCTGCATCCCCTCGCGATCGTCGACCTTCACCGCGATGCCCTTGCCCCGCAACGCGTCCGCCACCGCCATCGCCTCGGCGGTCGTCGCGGACTTCTCCTCGTCCGTCTTGTAGATCGGCACGATGACGACCTGGATCGGCGCCAGCGCCGGCGGCAGCACCAGCCCCGCGTCGTCGCTGTGGGTCATGATCAGCGCGCCAATGAGCCGCGTCGACACGCCCCAGCTCGTCGCGTACACATACTCCAGCTTCCCCTCCTTGTTCAGGAACTGCACCCCCGCGCTCTTGGCGAAGTTCTGCCCCAGGTAATGGCTCGTGCCCATCTGCAGCGCCTTGCCGTCCTGCATCATCCCCTCGATGCACTGCGTGTCCACCGCGCCGGCAAACCGCTCCCCTTCGCTCTTGTGCCCCTTGACCACCGGCACCGCCATCACGTTCTCCGCCACATCCGCGTAGACCTCCAGCATCCGCCGCACCTCTTCCAGCGCCTCGGCCTCCGTCGCATGCGCCGTGTGCCCCTCCTGCCACAGGAACTCCGCCGTCCGCAGAAACAGCCGCGTCCGCATCTCCCACCGCACCACGTTCGCCCACTGGTTCACGAGGATCGGCAGGTCGCGGTAGCTCTGGATCCAGTTCTTGTACTGCGCCCAGATGATGGTCTCGCTCGTCGGACGCACCACCAGCGGTTCCTCCAGCTTCGACTCCGGATCCACCCCCACCTTGCCGTCCATCGCCTTCAGCCGGTAATGCGTGACCACCGCGCACTCCTTCGCGAAGCCGGCGGCGTGCTCCTCCTCCTTCGCCAGCAGCGACAGCGGAATGAACAGCGGAAAATACGCGTTCTGATGCCCCGTCGCCTTGAACCGGTCATCCAACGCCCGCTGCAGCTTCTCCCACACCGCATAGCCGTGCGGCTTGATCACCATGCACCCCCGGACGTTCGAATGCTCGGCCAAATCCCCCCGCTTCACCACGTCCAGATACCATTGGCCATAATCCTTCGCCCGCGGCGTGATTCCGTCGGCGGCCGTCTTGCCGCCCTGCTGCTGTTGCTGGTTGCCGTTCTTGCCCATGGAAAACCTCCTGATGGCCGCCTGCATGGGCGGCGTCCCCCGACTATGCCCTCTCCTCCCCCCCCTTGGCAATCCCAATCTCCGCGCAAGCCCGCAAAAACCCGCAAAATCCCTCACCCCGCGTCCCGGCGGAAAAGCTCCCCCAGCCTCGCCCTGCGGGTCAGTAGAGCGAGGGACAAGTCCGTTCCCGCAAGCACGAACATCTCGTAATGGGCCATCCCCACCCTTTTCTCGCCACGACTCGCCAGCACTGCCCACGGGATGGCCACCGCCTTCATGGTTCAGGACATGGGAAATCTCGGCCGCAAATACAGGCAGTCCGGCTCCCGCTTGACATCGAACATGCTCCCGCATCAGACATTGTTGAGGATGACGGCAGAAAAGAAGGCGACCTTTCGCTTCCGCCGAACCAGAACCGAATCCAAGACCTTTTCCAGCTCCGCCCCCAAACCCGCCTATTTTCCTAATGATTCACCGTAATCTCACAGCAATTCCATCCCCTCATCCATGCTCCCACGAATCACCATGCTGTTAATTCTGTTTCATCCCCTCCCCTCCTCGTCCCCCCTCTTCCCAGTGGCCCCAGTGGTCTCAGCAGTCACAGGGGTTCCCGTGGAAGTCCCATGCCGAAAACGCCCCGCGCCAGCAGATGTAGCGACAGCGTCTCGCCCTTGCCCACCCCCCAAACAAGACAGCTCCCGCTATTTCGCGACAAGCGCGTCGGAGAAGCGGTTGGTGTCGGCCAGCAGGAACTGTCCATCCATGCTCAGGGACTTCTTGGCGCACACCTCGACGCACTGGCCGCAGGCGATGCAGCCGCCGCGGAACAGGCGCACCTTCTTCTGTCCAGGCACGAACTCGATGGCGTGGGCGGGGCAGACCTTGATGCACATCTGGCAGCCGACGCAGGACGCCGGGTCGTAGACCACGCGGGCACGGCCACCGGGCGGCATGGGCACGGGCGGCTTGATGGCCCCCGGCGTGGCCAAGGCGTCGCCGACCGACGGCGGCAGATGCGCGGCCGGAAACGGATTGGTCAGCGGTCGCTTGAAGAGGTTCTTGACGAGCGCGGGGACAAGGGGAAAACGGGGCATGGGAGGACTCCTCGGCTAGATCCAGGTGTCGACAATCAGCAGCAGGGACCCGGCCAGCGCCGCCAGCCCCAGGTGCTTCCAGTAGACGCGCACGATGTCGTCGATGCGCAGCCGCGCCACCGCCGCCCGCACCAGCGAAACGCCGGCGAACATGAAGAGGCCGGACTTGACGATGAAGCCCAACGTGTCGAAGACGGTCGCCACCGGCATGGGTAGCTCGCTCCACGCGGACGACAGCCGCCACGGCGCGAACAAGGCGCACATCAGCCCGCTCAGGGCAACGGTCTTGACCGCCTGCGCCAGCTCGAAGAGGGCCAGCGACCGCCCGGAATACTCGATGAGGAGCCCGCCGGCCAGTTCGGTCTCGGCCTCGGGCGCGTCGAAGGGGATGCGGCCGAGTTCGCCGGGCAGCACCAGCAGCATGACGCCCAGGAGCAGTGCCGCGCCCGCCCAGCCCAGCGGTCCCGCCTCGGCCCAGACCGGATGGTCGGCCAGCGTCCAGAGCGAGAACGGTGCCGTCACGCCCGCCCTGGCCAGCCGCCAGGCGAGGGTGAGGATGGTGCACGCGAGCGGCAGCTCGTAGGAGACCATCGACAGCATTTCGCGCTGGGCCCCGATGGAGGCGTAGGGACTGCCGGAGGCAAAGCCGCCCACGACCATCGCCAGGCCCGGGAGCAGAAGCAGGTAGAGCAGCAGGATGCCGTCGCCACGCCCCAGGAAGAGCGCCGCCCGCTCAAGACCCCCCAGCGGCACGAACAGCAACGCCGTCACGGCCCCCGCCAGCGCCACCACCGGCGCAAACCGGAACACCAGTGCCGTCGCGCCGGACGGCATGCAGTCCTGCTTGCGGAAGAGCTTCGCGACATCGTAGAACGGCTGCACCAGCGGCGGCCCGATCCGCCCCTGCATGCGGGCCACAAGCACGCGGTCCACGCCCGACAGGATCAGGCCGAGGATGACGCCGTAGAGGCTGAGCCCGATCACCCACGCAATGGCCAGCAGAATCCAGGTTGTCGTGCTCATCGGACCACCTCCGCGCGGGCGGCCGCGCTAGCTTGCAGACGGCGGGTCTTGGCGACGGAAAGGCGCGTGAGGTCGGCCTTGGTAAGGACCTGGCCAGAGGAGGAGGCGCCGCCGGACCCGCCTCCCTTCCGGACCAGCACGCGGTCGGTGCAGGAGATGCACGGATCGATGCTGGCCGCGATGATGGGGATGTCCGCCACCTGCTCTCCGACGAGCATGGGCACCCACGACATGTAGTTGGAATAGCTCGACGCCTTCACCTTCCACGACAGCGGTGCCTCCGCCGCCGCCAGGCGCACATAGTGCGAGACCTCGCCGCGCGGCGCCTCGTGCATGCCCACGGCCTCGCCCGTCGCCTTCTTCAGGCGCATGAGCAGCGCCACCGGCTTGGGACAGGCGTTGATGGGCCCCTCCGGCAGCTGGTCCAGCAACTGGTGGAGCAGCTGCACGGACTGCAAGATCTCGAAGACGCGGACGACGATCCGGTCATACACGTCGCCATGCGTCTCCCCCGTGTAGGCATCCGGCAGCACCGCCTTCACCGGCACTTCGGCATAGGCTGCGTAGGGGTGGTCCTGGCGCACGTCCCACGGAATGCCCGAGGCCCGCGCCGTCGGCCCCACCGCGCAGAGCTCCAGCGCCTCCTTCGCCGTCAGCACGCCCGTGCCCACACACCGCAGGCGCACCGTGTCGTCCTCCAGAAACGCCCGCCGAAGCTGCTCGAAGACGCTCTCGTAGAACGCCAGCGTTTCGTCCATCGCCTTGCGCACGCGGTCGTCGAGGTCGCGCCGGACGCCGCCGATCGCGATGGTCGAATAGTGCACGCGCGAGCCCGTGAAGTCCTCCATGAGATCCAGCACCTTCTCGCGGGCCTGCCAGGCCACGTAGAACAGCGAGTCGAACCCCAGCTCGTGCGCCGCCACCCCCGCCCACAGCAGATGCGAATGGATGCGCTCCCATTCGCAGGCGATCGACCGCAGATAGTGCGCCCGGCGCGGCACCTCGATGCCCGCGATCTGCTCCACGGCCCGCGCGAACGACATCGCATGCGTGACCCCGCAAATGCCGCAGATGCGTTCCGCCAGATACAGGATCTGAACCGGATTCCGCCGCATGCCCATCCACTCGACCCCCCGGTGCGCCTGCCCCGGCACGAAGTCCGCCGCCACGATCTCCTCGCCGTGGAGCTCGAACGACAGCTGGATGGGCTCCTTGAACGCGGGATGCGTCGGCCCGATCGTCGTCGAAAACGTGATTTCCTTCTCGCTCATGTCATTTTCCCGCTAGAGGGTTCCTGGGGCGGGACTACCACCGCCGTGCCCTCCAACCCTACCATCCCGCCCCCCGCCCGTCAAACACGAACGACGCACCCGCCGCGCACGCGTGGAACGGTGGCACCTGCCCCCCCCGGAATCCCGATGTCCCGGCCACCAGAGTGGTTCTAATCTTTCTGTAGCCGTTTCGGTTGCGCACAGGCACAGGCTGGCGGTCACAGTAAACCGCGTCCCTCCCGCCGTGCCCCAACGCGGGAAGGACGCAATTTTGCGTCCGGCGGGCTATGCTTTTCATGGAACCGCTCTAGCGGGAGACGGAGACCGGCGGACACGACGGAACGCGCCCCGTCCAGAGAGGCGGAAATGCGGCAAGAAAATGCCGTGAGTCTACGTGAAATCTTTGCCTTTTTCCCCATCTTTTCATTCCCCGCTTCCCTTCGCCGCACGCCTCCCGCCGTTCGGTCCCGGGCCCTTGCATCCCGGCTCTCCTCCTCGCGCCCTTTCGCCCATCGCCCAACTTTTTCCGCTTTCCCGAAAATGCGGATTGACACCCGCCCCGTCCAACAGTATTCTCCCCCCGAACTTTGGCGGCGGGATAGCTCAGTCGGTAGAGCGAGGGACTCATAAGCCTTAGGTCACCGGTTCAAGCCCGGTTCCCGCCACCAGTCTTTCTTTTGTTGTTGCCTGTTGTTTGGGCGGACGGCTTTCAGGCCGTCCGTTTTTTTTGCCCCGCGCCTCCCCCCCTCCATCCGCTAGAGAATCCCTTCCCGTCCGGGCTGTGCGCGCAGTTTTGCCAGCAACGCCTTGATGTCCTGCGACCGCGCCTTCGGGCAGACCAGCGTCACCTCGGGCGTCTGCACGACCACCAGGTCGCGCACGCCGACCAGCGCGGTCAGCCGTCCCTCGGACAGCACGATGTTCGCCTGCGCATCCTCGGCCACGACATCTCCCAGCGTCGCGTTCCCGGCCTCGTCATGCGGCAGATGCGCATCCAGCGCCGGCCACGACCCGACGTCGTCCCACGGAAAGCGTCCCCGGCACACGATGATGTTGTCGGCGTGCTCCATGACCGCGTAGTCGATGGAAATCTTCGGCAACGCCGGGAAGTCCCGGTCCATCGCCGCCAGCAGCGCCTCGTCATCGGCCTCGGCGGACCACGCCAGCAGGCGTTCGGCCAGATGCGGGGCCGACTTCCGATAGGCCGCCAGCAGCGACTCCAGCGACCACGTGAACATCCCCGAATTCCAGAGCACGTTGCCCTCGGCCAGATACTTCTCGGCCGTGACCTTGTCCGGCTTCTCGCGGAACCCTCCGGAGCGATAGAACTGCAACGGCCCCGCCTCCGCGTACAGCTCGCCCAGCGCGATGTAGCCATACGCCGACGACGCCTCGGTCGGCTCGATGCCGATCGTCAGCAGGGCCGGCGTGGCGGCAGCCAGCGCCAGCGACTGCGCCAGCGTCGCCTGAAACAGAGGCACGTCGCCGATCACGTGGTCGGCCGTCAGCACGCAGAAGGTGGCCTCCGGGTCGCGATGCCGGATCCACGCCCCGCCCGCCGCGATGGCCGCCGCCGTATCCCGCCCGATCGGCTCCCCGAGAATGCCCACCGGCGACCCCGCCGGCAACAGCTTGCGGATCGGCTCCACCAGCGACCGGTTCGTCACGACGACGATGCGTTCCGGCGGCACCAGACCTTCCAGACGCGAAATCGCCTGGCAGATCAGGGGGGCCCCGCCCGCCAACGCCAGCAGCTGCTTCGGCCGCCGCGCGGTGGACATCGGCCAGAAGCGTTCCCCCTTCCCGCCGGCCATGATGAGTGCATAATGATGAGAACTCGGCACCGGGGCCGGAAGCGTTGCAAGCGTTTCGTTCATGTCGTGATTCCTTTCCTCTGCTACCATTCTACTGGCGCGTAGATGTCGCCAAAGTCGCCCGATGCGGCCGCCGCCCGGGCGGCGGCCGCCTTTTCGGCCGCCAGACGAGCCTTCTCCTCCTCCTGGAGGCGCTTCTCCTCTTCCTTGCGCTGCTTCTCGGCCTCCTTGCGCTGCCGCTCCTCTTCCTTGCGCAACGCCTTTTCGGCCGCGCGACGTTCCTTTTCCGCCTTCTCGCGGGCTTCCTCCTCGGCCTCGCGCGCCTCTTCCTCGGCTCTCCGAGCCGCCTTCTCGGCCGCCGCCGCCGCGCGACGCTCTGACCACCGTGCGAACCAGCCCTTCTCCTCTGCCGCCGGTTCCGTCTCCGCGCGGGCACGCTGCTCCGCCTCGGCGGCCTCTTCCTCCGCCTTCTTGGCAGCCTTTTCCGCAGCCTCCGCCTGTGCCCGGAGCTCCTTCTCAGCCTTCTGCCGGGCTTCCCGCTCGGCCTTCGCCGCATCCTTGACGGCCTGTTCCGCCGCCTTTTCGGCATCGCGGGCGTCTGCCTCGGCGGCCTTGGCCGCCTGACGGGCCTCGGCCAGCTGCTCGGCCTCCTGGTCGGCCAGCGCGCGTCCCTCTTCCAGCTGGGCCATCGTCGCATTGGCGGCCGCCAGTTCTTCGTCGGAGATCGCGGCCGCCTCCGTCAGCTGCTGCTGGAGCGCGGCCAGCGTCGCCGTCGTATCGGCCTCGAGCTGCGACAGCTGCTGCTGGCTGGCGGCTTCCACGGCGGCCTGCGCCTTGGCAATCGCCTCGGCGGTCGTGTTCGAGGCCGCCACCAATGCCGCCTCGGCCGTGGCGCGACGCGCCTCCAGCTCGGCCATCTGGCGGGCATTTTCCTCGCGTAGCGCCGCCAACGCCGCGCGGGACGACTCCAGCCGCGCGGACTGCTTGGCGGCATCGACGGCGGCGGCCTGCTGCTCGGCCAAGGCCTCCTCCAGGGCTTCCTGCCGCTTCTCCGCCTCGCGCTGGGCTTCCCGGAGCTTGCGGGCGGCCTCCTTCTCGGCCGCCTTGCGGGCCTCCTCCTCGCGTTCCCGCAGCTCCTCTTCCGCGCGCCTGGCCTCCCGTTCGATGCGCTGGGCCTCCTTTTCGGCGGCGCGACGTTCCTTCTCCAGCCGCTTGGCTTCCTCCTCGGCCTCCTTCTCCAGCCGCTTGGCCTCCGCCTTGGCGGCGGCGGCCTGTTCGCGGGCCAGCCGCGCCGACTCCGCCAGCTCGGCCTCCGTCGGCATCGCGGACACCATCGGCACCAGGGCCCCCCCGTCCAGCGGACGTACCAGTCCGGAATCGATGGCCGGAACCAAACGCCCTTTTCCGGGCACCTCGGCATTCATCGCCACGTCCACCGTCGGCGGCAGCATGGCCGCCACCTCGTCCCCTGCCAGCTTCGTATCGCCGGCCACCTCGGCGGTCGCAACCGGTTCGAAGGGCTCGACCGGTTCGGCGACGGACTCCACCTGCTCGCCAGGCTCGTTCGCCGCCGCCGTCTCCGCCGGGACGTCCAGCGGCACCTCCGCCACTTCACTCCCTGCCATGTCCCCTGCTTCCGGCAACTCGACCACCGCCTCGTCCTCCCCGGCCGCGGCTTCCTGGTCCAGCGACGGTACCAAGTCCGCCAGCAAATCGTCGGCGCTGCCCGCCGCCGCCTCTGGCGTCCCCTCCGTTTCGGCGCTCTCCGACGTCCCCTCCCCCGTCTCCCCCTCCGCCACGGCGACATCAATCGCCGGCAGCTCGACCTCGACCGCCGTAGGTTCGGGCGTGGCCGGAACTTCCGGCGACTGCGGCATCGCCAAGATCTCTTCCCCGACGCCCTTCCACCAGTCCTCCGACGGGGCCTCCACGGCCGGCTCGTCGTCGGTCTCGACGAAGAGCGCATCCTCGTCGTCCGCTTGCGTCCCTGACGCCTGCCCTTGGTCAAGCAGCTGCTCGATCTGGTCCGGACTGGGCAACGCCGCGTTCTCCGCCACGTCCGCGACTCCCTCCAGGGCCGCCTGCTTCTGGAGCAGCGCCATCACCGCGTCGACCATCACCTGCTCGGCGGTCTGGTTGTTCGCCTGCAACTGGGCCTGCAGGCTGTCCGCGACGATGTTCTCCACAATGCGATGCCCCCCGTCCGTCTGCGCGCCGACGAGCTCCGCCACGGTCATGTTGTTCTCCTGGGCCATCCGGATCAGGCGGTTCTGCGACTCGATCAACAGCGCCTGCACCACCGGGTCGTTGGTCGTCGCGCTCCCGTTGCCGGCCAGGCCGGTCCACTGCTGCTCCAGCGCCTCCTGCGTCTGCAGCTCGAACACCGCGTCCAGAATCACGTAGTACCGCCCCCGGATCTGGTCCACCGTCCCCCCGAACGAGTACGTCTTCCCCACCGCCAGCCCCTGGAACCGCGCCAAGTCCGCCTCGGGCACCCATGCCGCCCCCACCGTCGCCAGCGTGAGCTCCGCATAGAACTTCCGATCCAGTTTCTTGGAGGCCTCCCCCACCGCCGCGGCCACCGAGTCCGTGAACAGAATCGGCCGCGCCCACCCCGACTGCGGCGAAGACTTCAGCTGCTCCGCGTCAAACTGCACATAGTCCGGCCCCGCCAACGCCCCTGCCGCCAGCATCCCCGCCAGCATCCCTGCCAGCCAATTGCTCACTCTCATGCCGATTCCTCCAAAAAAGAGTTGGTTATTCGCGCGTGCCTAGGGACTTTACCCCCTCGCCCCCCCGGACGCAAGCCTCCAACGCCCCTCCTCGCGCGTTTTTGGACTCATGCCGCGCGCCCGCGTTTCCCCCGCGCGAAAGTCTTGCATTTCACCCCGCGAAGGAATACCTTCCCGCCCGCACTCCACACATCCCCGCGCCGGAAGGAAGGAACCGACCATGAGACACCCCTTTTCCACCAGAGGCTCCTGCGCCCTGCTCGCCGCAGCCGCCCTCCTCGCCGTCTGTCCCTCCCGCCGCGCCGCCTCCCAGGAGCCCCTGCCCATGAACACCCCCGCCGCCCACGACCCCCTCCAGACCCTCCACGCCGCCAACCAGTCCATCCGGCGCCTCGTCCTCGACAACGGCCTCACCGTCCTCCTCAAGCACGACGGCTCCGCCCCCCTTGTCGCCGTCCAGTACTGGGTCCGCTCCGGCGCCATCCACGAGGCCGAGAACCTTGGCGGCGGCCTCTCCCACTTCCTCGAGCACATGGTCTTCAAGGGCACCCCCACCCGCGATCCCGCCCGCGTCTCCAAGGACATCGCCGACGCCGGCGGCGACATCAACGCCTACACCTCCAGCGACCGCACCGTCTTCCACGCCTCCCTCCCCGCCCGCAACTGGCAGGTCGCCCTCGACGTCCTCACCGACGCCGTCTTCACCCCCTCGTTCCCCGAGGACGAATGGCGCCGCGAACGCGAGGTCATCCTCCGCGAGTGCGACATGAACGACGACAACCCCGACCGCATGATGTCCCGCATCCTCTGGGAAACCGTCTACCAGGTCCACCCCTACCGCGTCCCCGTCATCGGCTGGCGCGACATCCTCACCACCATGACCCGCGACCACCTCGTCGCCTACCACCGCGATCGCTACTCCCCCCACAACGCCATCCTCGCCGTCGTCGGCGACGTCTCCCTCGACGACATGGAAGCCGCCATCCGCGCCCGCGTCGCCTCCATCCCCCGTACCCCTGTCGCCCCCGTCTTCATCCCTCCCGAGCCCCCCCAGGCCGCCGAGCGCCGCACTGTCCGCTCCGGCCCCTACCAGACCACCCGTCTCGCCGTCGCCTTCCATTCCACCGCCCTCATGGACCCCGACACCGCCGCCCTTGACGTTCTTGCCAGCGCTGTCGGCTCCGGCAAGTCCTCCCTCCTCAACCGCCGCCTCCACGAGGAACTCCGCCTCGCCCACTCCATCGAGGCCTTCAACTACACCCCCCAGTACCCCGGCGTCTTCGCTATCTCCGCCGTCTGCGACCCCGAAAACGCCGCCGCCCTCGAGGCCGCCATCCGCGCCGAGGTCGAGCGCTGGAAGGCCGAGCCCTTCGATCCCGCCGTCATCGACCGCGCCGTCCGCGAGCTCCTCTCCTCCTCCATCGGCGAGCTGGCCACCATGGAAGGCCAGGCCGCCTCCATGGCCTCCGGCGAATTCCATGCCCACAATCCCGCCCTCGACGAAACCTACCTCGCCCGCCTCGCCGCCGTCACCCCCGACGACCTCGCCCGCGTCGCCCGCCAGTACCTCTCCCTCGACTCCGCCTCCTGGGCCCTCCTCGTCCCCGAGACCGAAAAGCCCGGCCACGCCGATGCCGCGGCCGCCCCCGCCGCCGATGCTTCTGCTCCCGCCGCTCCCGCCAGCCCCGCCGACGCCTTCGGCATCCAGCTCCATACCCTCCCGAACGGCCTCCGTGTCATCCTCCGCCCCACCGCCCGCCTGCCCCTCGCCGCCGTCGCCGCCGTCATCGGGGGCGGCCAGTCCGCCGAGCCCGACGGCCAGGCCGGCGTCGCCTCCCTCGTCTCCTCCCTCCTCACTGCCGGCACCCCCTCCGCCGACGCCATGCAGATCGCCCAGCGCCTCGAGCAGAAGGCCGCCTGGCTCTCCCCCTTCGCCGGCCGTAACACCTACGGCCTCACCGGCGGCTGCCTCGCCGACGACCTCCCCCTCCTCCTCGACACCCTCGCCGACTGCCTCCTCCACGCCTCCTTCCCCGCCGACGAAGCCGACAAGCACCGCGCCGCCCAGCTCGCCAGCCTCCGCCAGGCCCAGGAAAAGCCCATGTTCCACGCCCAGCAGCTCGTCCGCGAGACCCTCTTCCGCGGCCACCCCTTCCAGTATCCCGCCCTCGGCACCCTCGACTCCATCCCCGCCCTGACCTCAGACCACCTCGCCGCCTACCACCGCCGCCTCCTCTCCACCACCAACCTCGTCCTCTCCCTCGCCGGCGACTTCGACCCCGCCGACGTCCTCGCCCGCCTCCAGGCTCTCTTCGCCGAACTCCCCGACCTCCCCGCCCCCGTCCCGCCCCCCCTGCCCCCGCCCCCCGCAGAGCCTGTCACCCTCACCCGCCGCCTCCCCTTCCTCCAGACCGTCATCTTCCGCGCCTGGCCCGGCCTCTCCATCCCCGACCCCCGCGAGACCGCCGCCGACGTCCTCGCCGACGCCCTCTCCGGCCTCTCCTCCGACCTCTTCATCGAGGTCCGCGACAAGCGCGGCCTCGCCTACTACACCGCCGCCACCCAATTCCACACCCCCGTCGGCGGCCTCTTCGCCATCTATGCCGGCACCACCCTCGACGGCGCCCCCGAGGTCCTCGCCCAGATCGACCTCCAGACCCGCCGCCTCTCCGCCGATGGCATCCGCCCCGACGAGTTCGCCCGCGCCAAGGCCCAGCTCCTCGCCGACGACGCCCGCTCCCTCCAGTCCTACGCTGGACTCGCCCAGGAATGCGCCACCGACGAGCTCCTCGGCCTCGGCTACGTCCACTCCCTCTCCCGCGCCGCCGAACTCGAGGCTCTCACCCCCGCCGACATCGCCGCCACCGCCGCCTCCCTCTTCGACCCCTCCGCCTGCGTCACCGCCATCGTCCTCCCCGAGGCCCCCGCCCCCGACGCGGCTGGCGCGGACGACGCAGACGACGCGGACGACCTTTCCGGCGAGGAAGACGACGACGAAACCGTCGCTGAAGACTAGCCCCGGCAGGCCCGCCATGGACATTCTCGCCCTGGATATCGGCAACAGCCGCACCACCGCCGCCTGGGTCTCGCGCCGCGACGTCCTCTGCATGGACGCCATCGACGGCTATGCCGCCCCCGCCCTCCGCCGACTCCTCCGGACCATCGCCCGCGACGGTGCCCGGTCCGCCCCCCCCCGCGCCATCGCCCTCTGCTCCGTTGTTCCCGCCCGCACCGCCAAGGTCGCCGCCGTCGCCGCCGAGCTCTTCCCGGGCGTCCCCCAGCTCCGGACCGGCTGGGACTCCGTTCTCGGCATCCCCGTCGACCTCGCCGCCCCCGCCCAGACTGGCGCCGACCGCTATGCCGACGCCGTCGCCGCCGCCGCCCTCTACCCCCGCGCCGCTGTCATCGTCTGCGACTTCGGCACCGCCTCCACCTTCAACCTCGTCCTCCCGGACAAGGGCTTCTGCGGCGGTGCCATCGCCCCGGGCTACGCCATGTGGCTCCAGGCCCTCGGCCGCGGCACCGCCCAGCTCCCCACCGGCGCCGCCGACGCCCTCGCCACCGGCGAAAAAGGCGACCCCGGCATCGGCCGCGACACCGCCGGAGCCCTCCGCGCCGGCCGCTCCTGGGGCTTCCGCGGCATGGTCACCGAAATCATCTGGCAGCTCTCCAAGCGCTGCGGCCGCCGCAACCCCGTCATCATGGCCACTGGCGGCTGGGCCCATGCCGTCTCCGCCTCCGCCGGCTTCGCCATGGACGTCGTCCCCGACCTCACCCTCCTCGGCACCGCCCTCATCGCCGAACGCTCCCTCAAGCAAGCGTCCTCCCCCCGCCCCCGCTGACCCCCTCCCGCTCGCCTTGCCTCTCGGGCCGCAGGGGCCTCCCCCCTGCCCCAAACCCGCGTGAGTTTACGTAAGATCATTCCATTTTACGCCATTTCCCCTGCTCTCCGCCCCCCGTTGCAGCAACGGCGGCCCCGCCATTGCCCCCTCCGTCGCAAGCCGCAAGTCGCCTCCGCCCCCCGCCTCGCCTCTCGGGCCGCAGGGGCGTCCCTCCTGCCCCGAATTCGCGTGAGTTTACGTCAAAACTGTCCAGTTATGCCAAGGATTCACCATTCTTGCCCCCGTCCCTCCCCGTCCCCAATGTTCCCCGTCTCCCCTCCCCCCCCCCTTCACGGAATCGGCGGCGGCCCGTCCTTCCGCATCCTGGGAGCCCCCTTCGGGAACACCACCACGGACAGCTTCTGCCGCCCCCAGCGCATCGCCTCCTCATGCGTCGTCATGAACAGGTCGAGTCGATGCCTCCCCTTGATGTCTCCTCCCCGGTCCTCCACCACCCCATACCCATAACCCGGCACATAGATCAGCGTCCCCATTGGATAGTACCGCGTGTCCGCCGCGATTGTTCCCGGATGCGCCATCGTCCCCGCCGCCGTCTGTCCCACCACCTTCGGCTTCCCCTGCATCCGCCCCTTCGAATGCACGGGCCGCCCCGCCCCGTCCAGTTTCCAGTGGCAGCACTTCTCGCACGGACAGTATGCCGTCGTGACAATCGTCACATACCGTCCCCGGATCTCCCCGTCGTCCGGCTCGTGCCACAGCAGCGCGCACCCCCCCAGCACCACCAGTCCCGCCGCGACCGTCAGCACCAGCGACGGCCACGTGCGCAACCATCCCCAAAACCGGCTGCGCGGAGCTGGCGGGAGCGGGGCCATGGCAGAAAACGTCGGTGGGCCGGCGGCGGCAAGGTCACCTATTCCAGATAGGAATGCGCGTCGTCCGGGAACACCCCGCCCGTCACTTCGGCCTTGTACGTCCTCGCCGCCTCCGCGATTGCCGCCCCGATCTCCGCATACCGCTTCGCGAACTTCGGATTGTAGGCCCCGCCCAGCCCCAGGATGTCCGAAATCACCAGCACCTGGCCATCGCAATGCACACCTGCCCCGATTCCAATTGTCGGAATCGCCAACTCCGCCGTAATCTCCTTCGCCAGTGGCGCCGGAATCCCCTCCAGCACGATGGCGAACGCTCCCGCCGCCTCCAGCGCCTTCGCATCCTCGCGCAGGCGGCGCGCGGCCTCCTCGCCCCGACCCTGGACCCGCAGTCCGATCGCCTTCACGCTCTGAGGCGTCAGGCCGATATGCGCGCACACCGGAATGCCGTTCTCCGTCAGCGCCCGCACCGCATCGGCGCGGATGGCCCCGCCTTCCAGCTTCACCGCGTCGCAGCCGCCCTCCTGGATCAGACGCGCCGAATTCCGCAACGCCTGCTCCGTCGAGATCTGATAGCTCATGAACGGCAGGTCCGCTACCACCAGCGGCGTCTTGCACCCCCGAACCACGCTCGCCGTATGGCTGATCATGTCCTCCATCGTCACCGGGATCGTCGAAGAATAGCCCAGCTGCGTCGTCCCCACCGAATCCCCGACCAGGATGACCGGGATCTCGGCCTCCTCCAGGAAATGCGCCATCTGGGCGTCATACGCCGTCAGCACGGCAATCTTCTCGACGCCCTTCATCGCCCGAATGACATGCGGTGTGATTTTCTTCATGACCCAACCTCTTTCCGGCCAGACGTGCCGCCAGACGGCCCACGTCTCGCCCGCCCCCTATTCAACTCCATCCCCACCCCCTTTTCAAGTCTTTGCTCGCCCTGCAAAAGGGATTGCCCCGCCCGCCCAAAAGGTAGATACTTCCCGGCCTATGGAAACGACACCCCCATCTCCCGCCCCGCTTCCCGCCCCCGCGTCCGACGACGCCCCCGCCCCCGAGGACGTCTTCGCCTCCCCGGATTCCCAGCTCGTCCGCGCCTGGCGCTGGCGCTACGGCCTCCTGCTCCTCGCGGCGGTCGCCGGCTGGCTCCTCCTCACCGGCATGAACCTCTGGTTCGGCGAGCTCAACCAGGACGAAGGCTGGTACCTCTATGCCGCCCGCCAGCTCTGCCGCGGCCAGATGCCCTACCGCGACTTCGCCTTCACCCAGGGCCCCATGGTCCCGGTCGTCTACGCCGTCTTCCACGCCTGGGTCGACCGCCTCGGCCTCCTGGGCGCCCGCTGCCTCACCGCCGGCTTCGGCCTCCTCTCCCTGCTGGCCGCCGCCTGGCTCTCCATGCGTACCGGCCCCCGCAACGCCCAGCGCCTCAGCCTCGGCCTCTGCACCATCCTCGCCGGCCTCAACATCTACCAGTCCTACTTCACCACCGTCGTCAAGACCTACGCCCTCGCCTCCGCCTTCCTCTGCTGGGGCCTGGTGCTGCTCTCCTGCGCCTCGAGGCGCCACGCCGTCCGCGCCGCCTTCTTCGCGGGCTTCCTCCTCGCCTGCGCCACCGCCACCCGCGCCTCCATGGCCCCCGCCCTGGTTCTGGGCTGGCTCTGGCTCCTTTTCGCCGCCCGCCACCTCCGCCGCTGGGCCTGGCTCGACTACGCCCTCGGCGCCGCCCTCGCCTCCGCCCTCTTCGTCGTCCCCTTCTACCTCATGGGCCACGAAGGCTTCCTCTTTGGCCTCGTCGAGTACCACACCCTCCGCGCCGCCGGCCCCCTCGCCACCCGTCTCGCCCTCAAGGCCGGCGCCCTCGTCCGCCTCCTCCAGGCCTACTTCCCGGCCGCCCTCGCCACCTTCGCCTTCCTCGCCCTCGCCTGCTGGGACTGGCGCAAGCGCCGCCGCCTCCGCCGCGCCGCCCGTCCCGTCTCCTCTCCGGCCCCCGTCCCGCCACCGCCCGCCGACGCCCCGGCCCCCGTCGCCCCCGCCACGGCCCCCGGCTTCCTCCCTGTCCTCTGGCTCTCCATCGCCGCCATCTTCCTCCTCCACCTCTCCGCCGCCTTCCCCTACGACGACTACCAGGCCCCCATCTATCCCCTCTTCTGCGCCGCCCTCTCCGCCGCCATCGCCCGCCTCTGGGTCCTCCGCGAAACCGCCGCCCGCGCCGCCCTCCCCACCGCCAACACCCCTCTCGCCACCGCCTCCCGCCGCTCCGCCATCCTCTGGGCCGCCCTCGCCTTCGCCCTCCTCTACGCCGCCGCCTCCCCCCTCGCCCAGGCCTGGTTCGTCTCCGGCCGCGACCGTGTCTGGTGGAACCTCCGCGACCGCTCCCCCGTCGCCCAGCTCCGCGACGCCGCCGAATGGATCCGCAACATCAACGAGCCCCTCGGCGGCACCGCCCTCCTCACCCAGGACATCTACCTCGCCGTCGAAACCGGCCTCGACGTCCTTCCCGGCCTCGAGATGGGCCCCTTCTCCTACTACCCCGACTGGACCGACGACCGCGCCAGCGCCCTCCACGTCCATAACCGCGACACCCTCCGCGCCCTCCTCCTCGCCCAGACCAACGCCCCCGTCGCCGCCCTCTCCGGCTATGCCTTCGCCATCCGCTCCCCCGACGTCTCCCCCATCGCCTCCGCCGACGCCCGCCTCTTCCGCCAGCTCCTCGCCGACCGCTACGACCACGTCGAGGACATCCCCCACTTCGGCCAGGCCGCCACCACCCTCGAGCTCTGGCGCATCAAGACCGCCGGCCTGCCCCCCGACGAGGCCGCCGCCGTCGCCGCCCGCTCCGAGGCCCTCGCCCTCGCCGAAACCGGCGCCGACACCCCGCCCCTCCCCGCCCCCGACGACGACGATGCCACCACCAATGCCCCCCCCCCCGCCGCCGAGCCCCTCCGCCCCTTCATCGACGCCACCCTCTCCTCCGGCCCCGACCCCTCCGACCCCGCCACCGAATTCGCAACTCCGCCCTAGCCCCTCCTCTCCCTCCGGCCCCTTCTCCCCCCGCCCCTCTCCGGTGTCCCTCCGCCTCTCCATCATCGTCCCCGCCTACAACGAGGAGCACCGCCTCGGCCCGATGCTCGACGCCTACCTCCCCTTCTTCGACACCGCGCTCCCCGACGACTACGAGCTCATCGTCTCCGTCAACGGTTCCACCGACGCCACCGAGGCCCTCGCCCGCTCCTATCTCCCCGCCCATCCCGCCCTCCGCGTCACCGCCACCCCTTCCCCCGTCGGCAAGGGCGGTGCCATCATCCGCGCCGGCCGCCTCGCCACCGGCCGCCACATCGGCTTTACCGACGCCGACGGCTCCACCCCCCCCGCCGCCTTCCTCGACCTCCTCCTCTCCGCCGAGGCCGACCCCGCGCCCGGCTATCTCGTCATCGCCTCCCGCTGGCTCCCCGACTCCTGCGTCTCCCCCCGCCAGCCCCTCAAGCGACGCCTCGCCTCCCGCATCTTCAACTTCCTCGTCCGCCGCCTCTTCTCCCTGCACGTCACCGACACCCAGTGCGGCGCCAAGGTCATGCCCGCCGCCGCCTGGCACGCCATCGTCCCCTCCATCGGCACCACCCGCTGGGCCTTCGACGTCGAAATGCTCTTCAAGGCCCGCCGCGCCCACATCCCCATCCGCGAGATTCCCACCACCTGGCACGACGTCGACGGCTCCAAGATCAACGTCCCCCGCGCCTCCTGCCAGATGTTCCTTGCCATCGTGCGCCTCCGCCTCCTCCACTCCCGCCTCCGTTTCGTCGTCACCCTCTACGACCGCCTCCTCGGCCGCCTCCTCCCCCTCCCCCCCTACGCCCCCTGAGCCTCCCCCTTCTCGCCCCTTCTCCCTCCTTTCTTGCCCTCCCGAATTGGCGTGATTTTACGTCAAACATTTCCCCTTTTGCCCATTTTTCCCTCCCCTGCCCCTCCGGGGGGCGCGGGGGGCCTCCCCCCGTCCCTTGTCCTCCGCTCCACCCCTTGCCTCCTCCCCCTCTCCCTCCTTCCCGGCCCGCAGGGGCGTCGTCCCCTGCCCCCTCCCCCCTCCTCGCCCCGCCGCTCCCCCTCGTTTTTCCTTCCCCCGCCCCCCTCCTCTCCCCTATACTTCCCGTCATTCGCACGCTTGCGTGTCCTCAAAGCCCATGCCCCTCCCCCCCGTCAATCCCGCTCCCCCGCCGCCGCGGCCCTGTGTCCTCATCCCCGCCTACCGCGAGGAATCCGCCATCGCGTCCGTCGTCACCGAAACCCGCCAGTTCTGCCCCGACGTCATCGTCATCGACGACGGCTCCCCCGACGCCACCGCCGACCGCGCCCGCGCCGCCGGTGCCACCGTCCTCCAGCACGTCCGCAACCAGGGCAAGGGCATGGCCCTCCACACCGGCTTCGCCTACGCCCGCGAGCACGGCTTCGACCTCGCCCTCACCCTCGACGGCGACGGCCAGCACGCCCCCTCCGACATCCCCGCCTTCCTCGCCGCCTACGCCCGCACCCGCGTCCCCTGCATCGTCGGCTCCCGCATGGACGACACCGCCACCATGCCCCTGTCCCGCCGCCTCACCAACCGCTACATGTCCCACACCCTCTCCCGCCTCATGCGCTGCCACGTCCCCGACACCCAGTGCGGCTTCCGCCTCTACCGCGTCGACGTCCTCCCCCGCGACCCGCCCTCCCCCGACGCCCGCCGCTACGCCGCCGAGTCCGAGATCCTTCTCCGCATTGCCCTCGCCGGCCACCCCATCGACTCCATCCCCGTCCAGACCATCTACGCCGCCGAAGCCTCCAAGATCCACCCCCTCGCCGACGCCATCCGCTTCTACCGCATGCTCCACCGATTCAAGAAGCTCCGCCGCCGAATCCTCCGCCAAAAGGACGCCCTCCCATGACCTCTCGCCCCCCCCGCGCCGCCCTCCCCGCCCTCGCCGCCCTCCGCCGCGCGCTCCTCCTCCCGCCTTCCGCCCCCCCCCCCCCCCCCCCCCAAGGCGCGC
>JAFTAH010000040.1 GCA_017458625.1 Kiritimatiellia bacterium
CCCGCAAAACCCCACTCCCCCCCCCACTCCCCGGTGTCCAGCATTTGACGCAACCATCTTTCCCCTTAACCCAAATAATTCCACTCCGGTGTCCTTTTTAATTGACGCAACGCGCAGAAGGCCGGGCTGCAGCACCCGCAACCCTCTGTCATCCCGCGCTGCGGAATGGTATGATGCCCCCGTTTCGCCCCCCCCCCTTCTAAGTCCTAAGTCCTCAGTCTTAAGTCCTTCCCTCCCTCATTGCCCTTTCCCGCAATTGCGGGCGTTCGGCGGAATGGTGTTGCGGCAGGGGGGGAGAAAGAGTAGACTTGAGGAAAACTTATTGGATGCGGGTGCACTCCACCCCACACCCCCAATGACCAAGGAGCAATAGACATGGCACGGAAAAAACAATCGATGGACGGGAACCAGGCGGCGGCCCACGTCGCGTACGCGTACACGGAAGTGGCGGGAATCTACCCCATCACGCCGTCGTCGCCGATGGCGGACTTCGTGGACCAGTGGTCGGCCAACGGCCTCAAGAACATTTTCGGGACGCAGACGAAGGTGATCGAGATGCAGTCCGAGGCCGGCGCCGCCGGCACGGTGCACGGCTCGCTCGCGGCCGGCGCGCTGACGACGACCTTCACGGCGTCGCAGGGCCTGCTCCTCATGATCCCCAACATGTACAAGATCGCGGGCGAAGGCCTGCCGGGCGTGTTCCACGTGTCGGCCCGCACGGTCGCCGCGCAGTCGCTGAACATCTTCGGCGACCACAGCGACGTCTACGCCTGCCGCCAGACCGGTTTCGCGATGCTCGCCGAGAGCAATCCGCAGGAGGTCATGGACCTCGCGCCGGTGGCCCACCTCGCGGCCATCGAGGGCCGGGTGCCGTTCCTGAACTTCTTCGACGGGTTCCGCACGAGCCACGAAATCCAGAAGATCGAGACGTGGGACTACGCCGACCTCAAGGACATGTGCGACATGGCCGCCGTCAAGGCGTTCCGCGACCACGCTCTCAACCCCGAGCACCCCGCGATGCGCGGCTCCCACGAGAACGGCGACGTGTTCTTCCAGCACCGCGAGGCCTGCAACGGCGCCTACGACGCGCTTCCCGCCGTCGTCGAGCGTTGCATGGCCAAGGTCAACGCCAAGCTCGGCACCGACTACAAGCTTTTCAACTACTACGGCGCGCCCGACGCCGACCGCGTCATCGTCGCGATGGGCTCCATCTGCGACGTGGCCGAAGAGGTCATCGACTACCTGACCGCCAAGGGCGAGAAGGTCGGCCTGGTCAAGGTCCGCCTCTACCGCCCGTGGGTCAGCTCCGCGTTCCTCGCCGCGCTCCCCGCGACCGCCAGAAAGGTGGCCGTCCTCGACCGCACGAAGGAGCCCGGCTCCCTCGGCGAGCCGCTCTACCTCGACGTGGCGACGACCCTCCGCGAGGCCGGCAAGTGCGACGTCGTCCTCACCGCCGGCCGCTACGGCCTCGGCAGCAAGGACACGCCGCCCAGCAGCGTCTTCGCGGTCTACACCGAGCTCGCCAAGGACGCCCCCAAGGCCCGCTTCACCATCGGCATCGTCGACGACGTGACGAACCTCAGCCTCCCCGAGGTCAAGCCCGCCCCCATCACCAGCGCGCCCGGCACGGTCGAGTGCAAGTTCTGGGGCATCGGCGGCGACGGCACGGTCGGCGCCAACAAGGACTCCACGAAGATCATCGGCGACCACACCGACAAGTACATCCAGGCCTACTTCCAGTACGACTCGAAGAAGACCGGCGGCATCACCATCAGCCACCTGCGCTTCGGCGACAAGCCCATCCGCAGCCCCTACTACATCAACCAGGCCGACCTCGTCGCCTGCCACAACCAGTCCTACATCGTCAAGGGCTACAAGATGGTCCAGGACGTCAAGCCCGGCGGCACCTTCCTGATCAACTGCCAGTGGTCCGACGA
>JAFTAH010000041.1 GCA_017458625.1 Kiritimatiellia bacterium
GAAACAGAACCCCAGAGGGGTTCCATGTGCGTTACGATTGGTGCACGAATATGGAACCCCCACGGGGTTCTATGGCTTTGGTTTTTCTCACCCCCCGGTGGCCCCTTCGGGGCGACCGGGGGCTACCAACATGGAACCCCTCCGGGGTTCGACAAGGAACGGCGTGGAAGGAAATTCGCCGTAAAACATCAGCGTATGCCCCCTTCCGGGAGGGGGGATGTCGCCGCCAGGCGACAGGGGGGAGTACGCGCGAGGGGCTCACGATCCGCGCCAATCCGTTTCCTCCAGCGTGTGAAGGCAGCGGCGGAGCTTGCCGGTGGGGCCGATGGCGCCGAAGGCGCGTCCGGCGGGACAAGTTCCGGACGGCGAGGGCCAGCGGGAGGCGGGGTCGCCGGGCTGTTCACGGCAGGCGCAGAAGAATTCGTCGGCGAAGGTCAGGCGGGCCTTGCCTGTGGGAACGTTGCGGATGGCGGCTCGGGCGGCGGTCCATTCGTCGGGGGTGAGCATCCAGTCGGTGTGGGTCTTCATGCGACCCTCCCACATGGCGGTGCCGACCTGGATGGCTGATGCGCCTGCGAGGGCCGCGGCGGCGACCAGATTGGCGGCTTCGGCGAGGTTCGGGCGGGCGACGGTGATGCCCACGCCCATCGGCCAGCCCAGCTCGGAGGCGCGTTCGATGGCTTCGAGCGTGGGCCACGCCTCGCGGGCGGTGCCGGTCATCGTGGCGTAGGAGGCCAGGCCCGGGAGGCTGGTGGAAATCAAGACGCGACGGTGCTTCAGGCTCTTCAGGTGCGTTTCGTCGAGAAGGCTGGCGTTGGTGTAGAGGGCGACTTTCAGGCCGGCGGCGAGTGCGTGGTCGATCAGGGCGTCCAGGTCGTCGCGGAGGAGCGGCTCTCCGCCGGTGAACTGCACCTCCTTCACGCCCTGACGGGCGCATTTGTCGAGAATCGACTTCCATTCCGCTGTCGGCAGCTCCGGTTCCGCCAGCTCCGGCCGCTCGTGCCAGACGCCGTAGCAGAAGGGGCAGGCGTAGTTGCAGCGGGCCGTCAGCTCCAGCGACAGCCTCTTCGGCAGCGCAATCACTGCTGGACGTCCTCCGCCGGGGAGGCGTCTTCCACGCGAATCACGACATCGTCGTCCGCGTGTCCCTCCGCCTCGCCGCCGCCCTCCGGCGGTTGCAGGGCGTCCGGCGGAAGGAGGATGCCCAAGGTCATGACATCGGTCGCAATTTCGAGTTCCCCACTCCACTCCGGCTCACTGACTGGGATCGGCTCCTGGTCTATGCCTGAACAATTGTCCTCGGGCTCGTCCGGAATGAGATCCCCCATGGGCTCACACTCCTTCACCTCGCCCAAATAGCGCCAATCCCTTTGAGGTTGCGTCGCGTTTTTCCCTGCCGGCTCCTTCGAGCAGGCCGCCGCCGCCAGCAGCCCCGCCAGCGGCAAGCCTGCCGCCAGTGCCCTTTTCATTGCCTCCAGGCGATTTCTGCCGGTCGGGGAGAGTTTCATGGCTGGGGCTCTGCCGGGGTTGCCTTTTGCTCATCCACCGGGACATCCGGGACGGCTGGGACATCCGGGACTTCCGGCGGAAGTTGCTCCGCGGGCACAAGGTATCCGTCCTCCACCCACTCCTCCGGTTGCGGCTCGGCGGGGAAGCGACCCATCGGCTGGCGGATGGCGCATCCCTCCGACGCCACGCCCACCGCGGCCGACGCCGCCAGCAATCCCGCCAGCGGAAGGCCTGCCGCGAGCGTCTTTTTCATCGTTTCCAGGCGTTTCTTGCCTTCGGGGGTCAGGTTCATGGTGAATTCTCCGCAGGAGGGGGTTCTTGGAGGGTGGACGGGACAGACGGGACTTCCGAAGGAAGGGGAGGGGGAGCTGGTTGTTCCTTCTGCTTTTTGCCCTGCGGAACGGGATAGCCCCAACAACCGTTCTTCAACACCTCCAGTGTTCTTTCCAGCTTTGCCTTTGCCAAATCCGTGAGCGGTTGTTCTTCAGCCAGAGCCTTTTTCATCCCAAGTTCCAGCGGTTTCCGGGAGTAAAATGGGGGGGAAAGATGCGCCAGGACTGGACGAAATGATATTTTTGCATTTTTCATTTTGTGGGCATGTAAATTGAAATTTCTTTGTTGACATGATTATCGTTTCATATAAA
>JAFTAH010000042.1 GCA_017458625.1 Kiritimatiellia bacterium
CCTTCCCCGCGCCCCCGCCCGCGGCCCCCGCAAAACCCCACTCCCCCCCCCTCTCCCCGGTGTCCAGCATTTGACGCAACCATCTTTCCCCTTAACCCAAATAATTCCACTCCGGTGTCCTTTTTAATTGACGCAACGCGGGGCAATCTCTGTCTTGGGGAAGGAGCAGACCGCCTGCCCGTGCGGGGACAAGCGGCTGAGCCCCCCTTCGTTCCCGACGTTCCCGCCACAGATGCGCGGAAGGGGGATCCTGGCCATCCCCAGACGGCTCGGAACCATTTCTGGCAGGCAAAAGGCTTGCGGGAGGGGTGGGGGCCGGACTAAGGTTCGGCCATCCACTGGAGGTTGGCACGACGATGGACATTCTTTTCATGGGCACAGGCACTTCCTATGGCATTCCGATGGTGGGATGCGACTGCGCGGTATGCCGGTCGAAGGATCCGCGCGACCACCGTCTCCGGACATCGACGCTCATTCGCGCAGGCAAGACGGTTGTCCTCCTCGACACGCCGCCGGACTTCCGCCAGCAATGTCTGACGTACGGGATTCGGGAATTGGATGCCGTTTTCATTTCCCATGCGCATGCCGACCACATCTTTGGCTTTGACGACCTGCGACCGCTGACCCGACGCCGGGCGGAGCCGCTCCCCGTCTACGCAACGCCCGGGACGGCCAGCGAAATGCGGAAGATCTTTGCTTATCTGGGCGTGCCGCCGTTACCCGGAACCTCGCTGGCGCGGGTGAAGCTGCATGGGGTGGACGAGCCCGTGCAAGTCGGCGATTTGCTGGCGACCCCGCTTCCCGTCCGTCATGGGCGCGCTGCCATGGCGGGGTGGAAGTTCCAGCCCGTCGCGCCGGAGGCGGCCCCCAGGAGGACGGAACCGCCTTCCGCCTGCATCATCTCCGACTGCAAGGCAATCCCTCCCGAAACCATTGCCCTGTGCAAGCACACCGATTTGCTGGTGCTGGATGCCCTGCGCGATGAGCCGCACCCCACGCACATGAATATCGCCGAAGCCTTGGCCGCCATTGCCGCCATCGGCCCCCGCCAAGCTCTGCTGACCCACCTCTGCCACGCTCTTGGACATGCTGAACTTTGCGCCCGCCTTCCCTCCGGCGTTTCCGTGGCCTACGATGGCCTGAGCCTGGCAATCTAGCGCGTCAAAAGGCAGTCGTTCCGCCATCTCCCCTGCCAGACCGATGGTCAGCTGGCGGAAGAGGGACCAACGGGAGCACGAGTCCGGGGAGCAAGGGCTGCCGGGGCAAGCAGCGACGCGCGCTCTTTTGCGGTTGAACCTTTGGCGAGGGCAGGGCGGTTATAAAGAGGTATATGAAGGCACAAGACAGGTTATTGGGATTTTTCGCTGGGCGGCGGCGGAAACTGGCGCTGACCGGGGCGTGCGCGCTCCTATTGGCCGGGGCGGCGCCGGGGCAAGAAGCGACGCGGGGCGGCGACCCGACTGAGCTCGGGGCGCCGCTGGCCCAGGCACTACACGGAAATCTCGGGAAGGAAGGCGGCCTGGCGGTCATCGCGGTGGTGGTCGGCGCGGCGGACAGCGACGGCGTGGCGATGGTCAGGACCGGAGCGCAGACGGCCCCGGCGGTCGTCCGGACGGGTAGCGTGGTGTCGACCACGCAGAACGGCATTCCGCTCCGGCTGGAGGTGACGGGGGTGGGAGCGGACGGCATCGAGCTGGCGGGCGGGGCGGCCCAGGGAGGAATCACGCTGGAACCGTCCATCCGGGGCAGGCGGAATGAAGCGGCAGGCCCCGACGGCACCCCCGCAGCCGGGCGGCTGGCCCTGGTGGAATTCAACGGGGTCGACCTGGACCAGGCCCTGCGGCTGCTGGCAGACCAGTCGGGCCGCAACTTCAGCGCCTCGCCCGATGCCGCCAGGACGCCGGTGACGCTCTGCCTCCGGAATGCCCCGGTGGAGGAGGTGCTGGAACAAATCTGCTCGGCGAACCGCCTCTGGATGCCTCCATCGGCTTCCGGCGAGGCCGGCGACGGCACCATCCGCATCCAGACCTTGGCGGAGTTCGAGGGCTCCCTCAGCTCCTACCAGCAGGGCGAGCAGCTCTCCAAGGTCTACACCCTCCTCTATCCCAACGTCACGGAAATCGCCTCGGTCATCTACGGCCTCTACCGCGACCGCGTGCGCCTCTATCTCGGCGACGACGACATCCTCGAGGACGACCTCAACGACCTCTCGCGCCGGTTCGACCGCCTGAACATGCTGTCCAGCGGCTCCTCCGAGCTGGTGGAGGGCTTCACCAGCGGCAACGCGGGCAACGGCAGCGGCGGCTCCGGCACGGTCTATTCGCAGGACCACGACGGCCAGTGGCGCCGCCTCTCCTCGGAAGAGGCCGCCCAGGCCCGCGGCGCCGGTCCCATCCGCAAGCTGAGCGCCGACGAGGCAAAGCTCATCGCGACGGCCGCCACCGATGCGGAAAAGGACGCCTCCGGCGGCGCGGCGCTACTGGCGGACGCGCGGCTCGTGCCCCCGGCCATCTTCGTGACCGTCGCCCGCCGCAGTAACATGCTCATCCTGCGCTGCATCGACCCCCGCATCATGGAGGACCTCGACCGCATCATCCGCCAGCTGGACGTCCCCTCGCCGATGGTCCTGCTGGACGTCAAGGTGCTCGAAGTCTCCCTTGGCGACGGCCTCGACACCATCTTCGACTACGTCGGCCAGGACAAGTTCCACTACCACCACCACGAACGCTCCGGCTCGGAGTCCTGGTCGCTGCCCGCCACCTCCCTCCTGGAGAAGGGCTTAACCTTCGAGGTCATCACCGAAAAGCTCTCGAACCGCGTCCAGCTGCTCCAGGAGCGCGGCCAGGCCAAGGTGGTCGCCACGCCTTCCCTGCTCACGGTCAACAACGAGGCCTCGCAGCTCTTCATGGGCAAGGAGGTCCCCATCGTCCGCAACGTCTCCTCCACCACCTACCTCTCGGGCGAGAACGTGGTGAGCGTCCCCTCCACCGAGTTCGAGTTCCAGCGCGTCGGCACGTCCCTGCTCATCACGCCGAACGTCAACGCCAACGGCACCGTCACCCTCCGCCTCCTCGAGGAGAACTCCGAGTTGTCGGCCACCAAGGGCTCCATTCCCATCTACACCGACTCCGGCACCCTCCAGTACTTCGACGTCGACGTCGTCGAGTCCCGCTCCGTGGCCGGCACCTTCGTCGCCCAGGACCGCCAGACCATCGCCATCGGCGGCCTCGTGCGCGAGGAGACGGCCGACCAGGTCGCCGGCATCCCCCTGCTGATGGACATCCCCCTGCTGGGCTGGTTCTTCCGCTCCACCCACAAGGTGACGTCCCGCAATGAGCTCGTCATCTTCCTGACCCCCTACGTCATGCAGTCCCCCGCCGACGCCCTCGGGGCCACCCAGGCCTACGCCGAACGCAACCTCCAGTTCGACGCCACCCGCGCCGCCGCCTCCGCCGCCCCCCTCACCGACGAGCAGAAGGACGCCCTCCGCGCCTCCCGCGCCTCCACCTACCTGCCACCCGACGACTCCGTCCGCGCCAAGGCAAAAGCCAAGCCCAGGACCACGCCCAAGGCCCAGCCCAAGTCGCCCTCCCCCGCGCCGGCACCGGCCCCCGTCTCCGCCACGCCTGCCCCCCAGTCCCAGCCCGAGCCCCAGCCCGCCCTCCGCCCCCAGGTCTCCGCCCCCGTTGACGATCTCGTCGCCTGGTAACCCCCGCCGCCCCTCCTTCCCATGACATCCCCGGAAACAGCTTTCCATTCCATGGAAAAAGTGCCAAAACACACTTCCATTGTCTGGCGAAGCGGAGCGCAAAGCCTAAGCCCGCAGGGCGACGGGCGACCGCGACGCTTGAGCTTCCCGCAGGGAAGAAACGAGCGGAGCAAAGCGACGCGGAGGGATCCAAAACCCCAAAACATGGTTCCATTCCATGGAAAATCCCGCGCGGCCTTCACGCTGGTCGAATTGCTCGCGGTGCTGGCCATCGTGGCCCTCGTGGACCTGCTGGTGGTGCGCCGCTACGCCGGCGTCCAGGAGGCCGCCCGCCTGGCCGCCGCCCGCCACGACCTCGCCACTCTCCGCGACGCCTTCCAGGCCTATCTCGCCGACATGGAGCACGTCCCCGGCTTCACCCCCGTCAACCCCTACGTCGGCTGGGACGCCTGCGAAGTCCTGAACCTCCGCGTCCACAACCTTCTCTCGCCCACCAACGTCCAGCCCGCCGAATCCTCCGTCGCCCGCCGCTGGGCCGCCGCCGGCGCCGACCTCCCCGCCCGCTTCGTCCGCTACGACCCCGATGCCGGCTGCGGCTGGAACGGCCCCTACCTCTCCCCCGCGCGCCTTGCCCCCTGGCCTGCCGACGACAGCCGCCGCTGGCCCGCCGACGCCACCTTCGCCGAACGCCGCTTCGCCTATACCGGCCGCCTCTGCCACACCAACGACACCGGCGACATTGTCGAGGAAACGATCGTCGCCGCCTTCGGCACCACCAACGAGCTGGCCCTCCTCGACCCTTGGCAGAACCCCTACGTCGTCCAGTTCCCCGCCGCCATCTCCTCCAACTTCGACGACCTCCCGCCCGCCCGCGGCGGCGTCCACCGCTCCTTCGCCATCACCCGCCGCCTTCCCTACGCCCGCATCGTCTCCGCTGGCCCCGACGGCATCCTCCAGACTCCCTTCGACCTCGCCGCCGGTGCCACCGCCTCCGGCACGACGGCCCGTGGAGACGACCTCGTGCTCTTCCTCTTCGCCCCGCCCGCCCCGGAGGTTCCATGAACGCCCGTCGCGCCGGTTTCACCCTCCTCGAGCTCGTCATTGTGCTCTCCATCCTCTCGCTGGTGGCTCTGCTGGCGGCCCACTCCCTCCATTCCGCCCAGGACCAGCACCGATACGCCGCCGCCAACCGCCAGCTTGACGCCCTTCGCGCCGCCATCTGGCCCCAGGCCGACCCCGTCGCCCCCTCCGGCCCCGCCCTCCCCGGCGGCTTCGTCGCCGACCTCGGCCGCCTCCCCCGCGCCATCCCCGTCACCAACGCCGACGCTTCCACCGTCGCCTACACCCTGTCCGAGCTCGCCGTCCGCCCCTCCGACGTCCCCGCCTTCGCCCTCCTCCAGCTCTCCGCCGATGCCGTCTGCGCCGCCTCTCCCGCCCCCTACGACCCGACCCTCGACGCCGACATCTCCCTCCCCACCGGCTGGCGCGGCCCCTACCTCGCCCCGCGCGCCGCCGCCAACCCCGCCGACTTCCGCGACCCGTGGGGCGCCCCCCTCGCCGCCTACCCCCTCGACCTCTACGGCCTCACCAACCGCCTCTCCGCCGACGGCTCCTTCGCCGACCCCGCCCCCTTCGCCCCCGTCGCCTACGTCCGCCACCTCGGCGCCGACCTCGCCCCCGCCGACACCCCCTACGCCGTCTCCAACGCCTTCCATGCCGACCGCGTCCTCGACCTGACCCCCGCCACCAACGCCACCGCCCTCCTCACCTTCGACGTCCCGGCCGACTCCGCCGCTGCCGCCGTCGTCTTCCGCCTCTATCTCCCTTGCCCCTGCACTGGCAGCTCCGACGCCGACGCTCCCCGCGCCCATGTCCTGTCCGCCACCCTCCCCGCCACCCCCGGCACCGTCGCCACCACCGCCTTCGCCCCCGTCCCTGCCGGCTGGCATCCCGCCGCCGCCATGCCCGAAGGCGAACCCGAACTCCGCCGTACCTTCTGGATTCTTGCCCGATGAACCCTGCTCCCGCCACCGCTCCCTACGCCGTCATCCTGGCAGGCAACTCCATCCTGTCCGCCCCCGTCCCTCCCGTCCGTCCCGGTGCCGCCCCGGCCTCCGCCCCCCGCACCTTCCTCCTGCGCCCCGGCCCCCTCGACCAGTCCCTGGCCCCCGTCCTCGAGGCCATCCCCCGCCGCGCCCCGCTCTGGGTGTTCCTGGCCGACGCCTGGTGCCAGACCCTGGCCGTCCCCAGCGCCAACCTCGTCGGGCAGCCCGAATCCCAGCGCCTCTCCGCCCTGGCCTTCGAGGCCGAGGCCTTCTCCGCCCTGCCTCCCGACACCACCGCCACCGCCGCCGCCATCGGCCCCCTCTCCGCCCCTACCGCCACCTGCCGCATCCTCCAGGTCCCGACCGCCACCGTCGAGGCCGTCCGCCGCGCCGCCGACGCCACCCGCCACCCGCTCGCCGGCCTGACGCACCCCGCCCTCCTCGCTCCGCTCGCCGCCCCCGACGGCACCCCCCTACCCGATCCTCCTCCCTTCGTCCACGACGATGCTCCCGCCCTCCTGTCCACCCTCGCCGAACACCTCGCCGCCGCCACGCCGCCGCCCGCCATCCATCCCGTCGCGTCCACCTCCCCCCTCGGACGCGCCCTCCCCCTGACCCTGGCCATCTCCTGCGGCCTCCTCCTGCTTGTCCTCCTCGCCGAGCTGGTCGTCCCCCTGCTTGCGCGACACCTCCGAGGCGCCCTCGCCGAACGCTCCGGCCTCGCCGCCCAGGTGACCGCCCAGCGCCAGCGCGAAGCCTCCGCCCGCGCCCAGGCCGATGCCCTCCGCCGCGACTTCGAGGCCGCCGTCGCCCCCCGCCGCGCCCTCGCCGACCTCCGAACCGCCATCCCCCGCATGCTTGCCGCCCTTGCCGACGCCCATGCCACTCCGGACCGCGCCCTCATGCTCCGCTCCATCACTTCCCCGCATCCCTTCGCCTACGACCTCCAGACCTGGGCCGCCACCCCGGCCGCCATCGATGCCCTCTACGCCGCCCTCGCCGACGCCCTCCCCGACGCCGGCCTCGCCCTCCGCCCCGCCTCCGCCAACGCCCTGGCCCTCGCCCCCGACGGCGGCCCCTGGCTCGCCATCTACGCCATCGCCCCCGCCACCAACGGCCCCCTCGAAAAGGTCGCCGCCGCCCTCGCCGACGCCACTCCCGCCGCCCGCCGCTTCTTCTCCTCCACCCCTGTCCCCGCCGCCAACCCCGCCGACGAAGATTGGACCACCTTCTAGCCCCGCCCCCTCCCTCGCGCCATGTCCCTCACCTACCGCCAGACTCCCCCCGCCGCCCGCCCCTCTGCCAAGCCCTTCCTCTCCCTTGCCCTCACTCCCCGCGACCGGCTCATCCTCGCCCTCCTCCCCGCCGTCCTCGCCCTCCTCCTCTTCCTCTTCCACCTCCAGCCAGCCCTCGCCGAATACGCCGGCCTCCGCGACCAGTTCGCCGCCTATCCCCCCCCCGACGACCTCCGCGCCGAAATCGACGCCGCCACCGCCCGCGCCACCCGCGCCCAGGCCGAGCTCGCCGACGTCAAGGCCGACCTCGACGCCCGCCGCGCCGCCCTTTCCCCGGACCTCCCCCCCTCCCCTCCCCCGCCCGCCCTCGACCGCCTCCACGCCTTCAACGACCGCTGCGCCGCCGCCCACGTCCGCATCCTTTCCGCCACCCGCGAGGCCGACGCCTTCGCCCCCGCCGACTACCCCGCCCTCGCCGCCGTCGCCCCGGCCCTCCCGCCCGATGCCGCCCCCTGGCGCTTCGTCCTCCTCGCCACCTACGCCCAGCTCGCCGACCTCCTCGCCGCCAACGCCGCCGCTCCCTCCACCACCCTCCCCTGCTCCCTGGACATGACCACCCCCCCCGCCCCCGGCCAGCCCGCCCGCTGGGCCCTCCACCTCCTCCTCTAACCCCAACCCCTTGCGCAATTTCGTGAAAACATTAGTAAATAATCCTGAATCCATCCTCGCCGCCCTCTTCTCCCTCTGCGAAGACCGCCTCGCCTCGGACATCCATCTCTCCCCGGCGCTCCCCCCCTACCTCCGCCTCCAGGGCACCCTCGCCCCCGTCCCAGACGCCGCCCCCCTCTCCCCCGCCCTCGTCCGCGACCTCGCCCAGACCCTGGCTCGCCACATGCTCGGCCCCTCCTGCCCCCCCCTCGACACCCTGCTGGCCCCTCGCGGCTCCCTCGACGGGGCCTGCACCTCCCCCTCCGGCGCCCGCTACCGCTTCAACATCTACCGCCGCCAGAACCCCTTCCCCGTCCCGTCGCCAGAACCCGCCGCGCCCGCGACCGCCGACTCCCCTCCCGCCCCTCCCTCCCCTCCCGCGCCCGCCCCCTCCATCGCCCTCCGCCGCCTCGACGACCACTTCCGCTCCCTCCCCGAGCTCGGCCTGCCCTCCTCCCTCCTCGACCTGACCCACCACCCCCACGGCCTGGTCATCGTCACCGGCCCCACCGGCTCCGGCAAGTCCACCACCCTGGCCACCCTCATCGACGCCATCAACCGCACCCGCCCCGCCCACATCATCACCATCGAGGACCCCGTCGAATACGTCCACCGCCCCCTCCGCGCCCTCGTCGACCAGCGCCAGGTCGGCCTCGACGCCCCCTCCTTCCATGCCGCCCTCGTCGACGCCCTCCGCGAAGATCCAGACATCATCCTCGTCGGCGAGATCCGCGAGACCGAGACCATCCGCACCGCCCTCGCCGCCGCCGAAACCGGCCACCTCGTCTTCACCACCCTCCATGCCGGCGACTGCCCGGGTGCCATCGAGCGCTTCGTCTCCGTCTTCACCGCCTCCGAGCAGGATAGCATCCGCCGCCAGCTCGCCCTGGTCCTCCGTGGCATCGTCGCCCAGCACCTCCTCCCCTCCGAGCGCCCCGGCGGCCCTCCCCGGCGCCTCCCCGCCACCGAGATCCTCCGCTCCACCCCGGCCGTCGCCAACCTGATCGCCACCGGCAAGACCGCCCAGCTCTACACCGCCATCGAGACCGGCACCGCCTACGGCATGCAGACCCTCGAGCAGGACCTCGCCCGCCTCGTCCGCCAGGGCGACCTCTCCCCCGCCACCGCCCTCGCCCTCGCCCACTACCCCGACGCCCTCCGCCACCGCCTCCCCTAGCCCCCGCTCCACCATGCCCACCCCTGCCCCCAGCACCGCCCCCATCGCCTTCGCCCCCGCCTCCGTCGACCTTGACGCCATCCTCGTCGACCCCGCCCAGTCCCTCCGCCTCACCCCCGCCCTGGCGACCCGCCGCCGCCTCCTCCCCCTCTCCAGCTTCGGCGGCAGCCTCCACGTCGCCTACCCCGCCGGCGCCCCCCCCGACCCCCGCACCGCCGCCCTCGTCCTCCAGGCTGCCCGCGTCCCCCATATCACCTTCCATCCCGCCGACCCCGCCGCCCTCCAGGCCCACATCCTCCGCCTCTATCCCCCGGCCCGCCCGCCCGCCACGCCGACCGCCGCCCCGGCCTCCCCTGTCGCCCCGTCGCCCGCACCCG
>JAFTAH010000006.1 GCA_017458625.1 Kiritimatiellia bacterium
CACTTGGAGGCGGGAGAGTAGCACGCCGCCAGATTTTTTTCCTCGGGAGCTTCCCAGGCGGACATTCCCCCCATCCTCCGCCTCGGGAAGCTCCCTTTTTTGTGCCCCGAAGGCACCGCCGGAACACGGACGCGGAGACGGAAGGAAGGGGAGGAAGGGGAGAAGTAAACCTGGAGATATGTGGAAATTTCCAGGATTCTAGAGCTGTTTCAAAAAATGACGCAGCCATATACGGCAGGGGCCGCCCGCCGGGCGGGCCGTTCCGGGAGATGGGGCTTCCAGCCGCGCTATCAGACTTGAATTTGTGGCGCGACAGGATGTCGCACCTCCCAATCAATGGCACATTTCCACTTCCGGAGGTGCGGCATCCTGTCGCGCCCAAATTCATTGCGCGGCTGGAAGCCGCACCTCCGGAAGCCGCCCGCCAAATGGCTACAGTAATTTGAAAACCGCTCTAGGCGGGGAGGGAGGTGTCGGCGAGATAGGCGGGGGAGCGGACGACGCGGCGCAGCTCGTGCCAGACCACCAGCATGATGACGGCGGAGGAGAGCACGTCGGAGGTCGGCGGGGCGTACCAGATGCCCTTGACGCCGAAGAGGAACGGCATGGCGAGTATCAGGGGGAGGAGCATCAGCACCTGCCGCATGGAGGAGAGGAGGAGCGACATGCTGGCGCGGCCGACGGACTGGAAGTAGGTGCTGCTGATGAACGGGCCGCCAATCGTGGGGAGGCCAGCGGACAGGATGCGGAGGCCCCAGACAATGGTGCGGTGGAGGGCGGGATCCTTGGTGAAGACGCTGGCCAGAGGGTCGGCGAAGATCCAGGCCGTCAAGGTGCACAGACAGCAGGCGAGGGTGGACCATCCCATGGCGAGCTTGAACGCCTTGAGCATGCGGCGGGGCTTGCGCGCACCGTAGTTGTAGCCGATGAGGGGCTGCACTCCCTGCATGAGGCCGAAGGCGGGCTGGATGCCGAATTGGATCACGCTGTTGATGATGCCGGCGGCGGCGATGTAGAGGTTGGCCTCGACCATGTCGGAGGCCCAGTGGACGAAGGACTTGTTGTAGGCGATCTGGATGACGCTCATGACGAAGGCATGGACGCAGGGGGAGAGGCCGATGGCGAAGACGGGGCCGACCAGGGAGGAATAGATGCGGATGCGGGAGAGGCGGAGCTTGACGACGCAGCTGTCGCTGCGGAAATGCCAGAAGGCGTAGGCGGCGGAGCAGGCCATGGCGGCGTTGGTGGCCCAGGCGGCACCCTTGAGGCCCATGGCGGGGAGGCCAAGCCAGCCGTAGATGAAGACGGGGTCGAGGACGATGTTGGCGCCGGCGCCGATGAGCATGGCCGTCATGGCGTGGCGGGCGTTGCCCTCGGCGCGCATGAGGCTGCTCATGCCGAAGGCGAGGTGGGAGAAGACGTTGCCAATGAGGATGACGGAGAGGTAGGAATGGGCGTAGGGGATGGCCTGCGGGGTGCCGCCGAAGAAGGCGAGGGTCTGGTCGAGCAGGAGATAGGCCACCACGGGAATCGTGAAGAAGAAGAGGAGCTTGAGGGCGACGAGCTGGCCGAGAATCTTCTCGGCCTCGTCCTTGCGGCCCTGGCCCAGGCGGATGGAGAGGACGGCGGCGGAGCCGGCGCCGACGAGGACGCCGAAGGCGGCGAGTACCATCATGTAGGGGAAGGTGAGCGAGAGGCCGGCCATGGCATCGGTGCCGACGGAGCGACCGATGTAGAGGCGGTCGACGATGTTGTAGATGGCCTGGACGGTCGAGGCCACGATGGCGGGGAGGGTCAGGCGCCAGAGCATTTTGCCGACGGGCTCGGTGCCGAGGGCGTCAGCGGCATTGGCGGAGGTCGTGCCGGAGGGGGCGGCACCAGAGGGCGGCACAGGGGCGGGATGGTGGAGATGGGGGGACATGTCCTGGCGGGTCCAGGCCCGCGCTACTTGAACTGGATTTCGTAGAGGTGGCGGTAGAGGCCGTTGCGGGCGAGAAGGTCGTCGTGGGTGCCGCGTTCGACGATCTTGCCCTTGTCGAGGACGAGGATCTGGTCGGCGCGCTGGATGGTGGAGAGGCGGTGGGCGATGGCGAAGACGGTACGGCCGACCATGGCGTCCTCGAGGGCGGCCTGGACGGCGCGTTCGGACTCGGTGTCGAGGGCGCTGGTGGCCTCGTCAAGGATGAGGATGGCGGGATTGCGGAGGAGGGCGCGGGCGATGGCGATGCGCTGGCGCTGGCCGCCGGAGAGGAGGACACCGCGTTCGGCGATGACGGTGTCGTAGCCCTGGGGCATGGCCATGATGAAGCCGTGGGCGTGGGCGAGCTTGGCGGCGGTCTCGATCTGGTCGCGGGTGGCGGAGGGGTCGGCGTAGGCGATGTTGGCGGCGACGGTGTCGTTGAAGAGGAAGGTGTCCTGGGAGACGAGGCCGATACGACGGCGGAGGGATTCGAGGGTGTAGGCGCGGATGTCGACGCCGTCGAGGAGGACGGCTCCGGCGGAAGGGTCGAAGAAGCGGGGGAGGAGGTTGACGAGGGTGGTCTTGCCGGCGCCGCTGCCGCCGACGAAGGCGATGAGCTGTCCGGCATGGGCGGAGAGCTCAATGCCGTCGAGGACGTTGGGCTGGCCACTGGCGTAGCAGAAGGTGATGTCGCGGAAGCGGACCTCGTCGATGGGGAGGTCGCGCGGGAGCTCGCGGGCATCGGGGAGGTTGCGGACGGTGGATTCGGTATCGAGGATGGCGAAGACGCGTTCGGCGGCGGCGGAGCTCTGCTGGATGACGAGGTGGACGCGGGAGAGCTTCTTGGCGGGGTCGTACATGGCGACCATGGCCACGATGAACATGACCACATCGGAGAGCTCGAGATGGTTGTGGTTGGCGTAGACCAGGAGGAGGCAGGCGGCAACGGCGGCGAAGAACTCCATGAGAGGATTGACGGCGGACTTGGAGGCGATGATCTTGACCTGGCGGCGGAAGAAGTCGTCGTTGGCCTTGGAGAAGCGGTCGAGTTCGCGCTGCTCCATGCCGAAGGCCTTGACGATGGCGGCGCCGCCGATGGCCTCCTGCTGGATGCTGGAGAGGTCGGCGATGCGCTCCTGGCCTGCGCGGGAATGGCGGCGGACGCGGCGGCCGAAGAGGGCGGCGGGGAGGATGCAGACGGGGAAGACGACGAGGGCGATGGCGGCCAGCTTGAGGTCGGTCATGACCAGGGAGGCGGCCGCGCCGATGAGGACGAAGGGCTGTTGGACGAGGTCGCAGATGACCTCGGTGATGCTTTTTTCGATGAGCTGGGTGTCGTTGAGGGTGCGGGACATGAGTTCGCCGGTGCGGGAGCCGGTGAAGTAGAGGAGGGGCAGGTGGAGGATCTTGTCGAAGAGGCGGTTGCGCAGGATCATGACGACGCGCTGGGCGACCCATTCGATGAGATACTTGCTGAAGAAGAAGCTGAGGCCGCGGAGGATCACCATGAGGACAAGGATGCCCAGCATGAGAAGCATGAGCCAGGTGGCGGTGGCCGAGCCATCGCCCCAGGTCTGCTCGATCCAGGCCTTGGCGGACTCCTGCATGCCGGTGACGCGGCCGCCGAAGGCCTGGTTCAGGCCGCTTTTGCCGGCGGCGAGGAGGCCGAAGAGGGAACCACCGAAGAGGAGGCCGAAGAAGACGGCCAGGGTGAGGCGACCCCAGTACGGGCGGGTCAGGACGAGGATGCGGGCGTAGAGCTGGCGGTGTCTGGCGGGCATGGGGGGATTTCCTGGGGCGGGGGCGGCGGACATGGGGGCGGGGGGGCTACTCGGGGCGGGGGGGGCGGGTCATGAGGGCGAGGACGGCGGCGTGGGGCGTCTGGCGGCCGCTGAGGATGGCGTCCACCTGCTCGATGATGGGCACGCTGATGTCGTATTGGCGGGCCAGGGCCAGGGCGGTGGCGCAGGTGTTGACGCCTTCGGCGACCTGGACCATGCCGCCGAGGATGGCCTCGAGGGATTCGCCGCGTCCGAGGCGTTCGCCAACGGTGTGGTTGCGGCTGGTGGTGGAGAAGCAGGTGACCATGAGGTCGCCGATGCCGGAGAGGCCGGAGAAGGTTTCGGCGCGGGCGCCCATGGCGACGCCGAGGCGGGCCATTTCGGCGAGGCCCCGGGTGACGAGGGCGCATTTGGCATTGTGGCCGTAGCCGAGTCCGTCGCAGATGCCGGCGGCGAGAGCGATGACGTTCTTGAGGGCTCCGCCGAGCTCGACGCCGGGGACATCGGAGGAGGTGTAGGTGCGGAAGGTGGGGCAGTTGAAGAGGGATTGGAAAAAGGTGGCGGGGGCGGGGGCGGTGCAGGCGATGGTGACGGCGGTGGGCACGCCGCGGGCGGTCTCGGGGGCCAGGGAGGGGCCGGAGAGGACGGCGGGGGAGGGGACATGCCAGAGGTCGCGGACGGCCTCGGAGGTGCGGCGGCGGGTGGCCTCGTCGAAGCCCTTGGTGGCAACGATGACGGGGGGGCGTCCGGCGGCCTCGTAGGCGGGCTGGAAGTTCCGAAGGGTGGCGGCGGCGAACTTGCTGGGGACGACGAAGACGATGGCTTGCGCGCCCGTCATCACTTCCGCGGGGTCGGCGGACCAGCGGAGGTCGCCGTCGAGGGGGACGTCGGGGAGGAAGCGGGGGTTGCGGCGGGAGGCGGACACCTCGGCGAGATAGGCGGCGTCAGGTCCCCAGATGGAGACGGAATGGGCGTTGCGGGCGAGGACGAGGGCCAGGGCGGTGCCCCAGCCGCCATCGCCAATGACGGCTAGCTTCATGATGGCAGGTCTCCTGTGGGGGGGAGGTCGTCGGCAGGCGGCACCGGGCATTCGTTGCCGATGGCGCGGGGGGTGCCGGCAGGCTTCTGGTAGGGCGTCGTGAGATAGACGTGCTTGATCCAGCCGCTGAAGAAGACGTTGCGGTTGGCGCGCCAGGTGTTGGGGGTGTCTGGGTTGAAGTGGACAGGGGGGGGGACATCGGGACGGGAGGCATCGCGCCGGGCCTCGGCGAGGATGCGTCCAGAGTTGTATTCCTGATGGCCGAGGTGCATGGTGAGCTGGCCGTCGGGCGTGTCGAAGATGACGTAGCCGACTTCCGGGGCGTGGGCGAGGAGCCGGACCTTGCCTTCGCGGGCGGCCTGTTCGAGGGTGGCGTCGGCGATGCCGGAGAAGCGGGACTGGGGGCAGAGGAAGACGTCGTCGAGTCCGCTCATGATGGGGTGGACATGGGTGACATCGAGGTTGTGCGTTTCGTAGAGGCCGAAGACCTTCCGGGGATAGACGGTCTTTTCGAGGCCGAGGTGCTTGGCGAGGGCGAGGGCGCCCCAGCAGATGCCGAGGAGCAAGGTGCCGTTCTGGTGGGCGACGTCGATGATGCGGGAGAGTTCAGGCCAGTAGGTGATGTCGTCCCAGGTCTTGTTCTCGACGGGGGCGCCGGTGATGATGAGGCCGTCGAGGGCGGCCACGGTCTGGGCCCAGTCGAACGGGAGGTAGTGGCGGTCGAGATGGGCGTGGTCGGTGGACTTGTAGGCGTGGGTGACGAGGCGGATCCAGATGGGGACGATCTGGAGGATGGAGCGGCCCATGGGCGCGAGCAGGTTGTATTCGTATTCCTGCGCCTTGGGCATGATGTTGAGGATGCCGATGTAGAGGGGGCGAAAGTCCTGGCGTTCGGCGGCCTCCTCGCTGATCCAGTTCACGTGGTGGCGATCGAAGGCGTCCAGCAGCGGATAGTCTGGGGAAAGGCGGAGGGTCATGGGGGCGGGGGCGGGGGCGGCGGCTTCGGGGCGAGGGCGGCGGAATCAGGGGGAGTCGGGGGTGGCAGGGGGGAAGGGGTCGAGATTGCCGAGAGGGTCAAAAGCGGCAAAAGGGGCGGCAGGCGGGCTGTCCGGCAGTTCGTCGGGCTCGGCGGGGACAGGGGGCGTCTCAGGGGGGAGGTCGGCATCGGCGGGGATAGTGCCATCGGCCTGGAGGCCGTTGATGAGCTGGAGGACGTGGTCGCCTTCGGCGATGGAGTCGTCGAGGACGAATTGGATGCGCGGGGTGTAGCGGAGGGGCACGTTGGCGGAGAGGACGCGCTGGAACTCGGCGCGGTTGGCGCGGAGAATGCGCAGGCTGGCCTCCTGTTCCGCCGGCGTGCCGCGGATGCTGACGAGCACGCGGGCCGTCCGGAGGTCGACGGCGGTGATGACGTGGGTGATGGTGACGCGCGCGGGGTCGAAGTCCGACTGCTGGATGACGCGGTAGAGCTGCGTCGCCAGCTCGCGGTGGATGACCTCGTTGACGCGGGTGATGCGGGAGGGTTTCATCGAGTGGTCGAGGGGAAACGGGGCTGGGATCCAGGGGCGAAGGGCGCGGGAAAACCTCGGCGGGGCTAGGATGCTAGGATTCTAGGATACTAGGAGGGAGGGCTAGAGCTCCTGCTTGATGGATTCGGACTCGTAGGACTCGATGATGTCGCCCTCGGTGAAGGCGCCGAAGCCGCGGTCGAGGACGATGCCGCATTCCTGGCCTTCGCGGACCTCGGTGGCCTCGTTCTGGAAGCGGCGCATGGACTGGATGCGGCCCTCGTAGAGGACGTCGTCCTTGCGCTTGACGCGGATGCGGCCCTTGAGGGTGATCTTGCCCTTGGAGCACATGCAGCCGGCGACGCGGCCGCGCTTGCCCATGTCGAAGATCTGGCGGATGACGGCATGGCCGTTGATGCGCTCCTTGGTGATGGGGGCGAGGAGGCCGCGCATCATGTTCTCGCAGTCCTCGGTCATCTCGTAGATGATGGAGTGCAGGCGGATGAGCACACCCTGGCGCTTGGCCTCGGCGACGACGCCGTTGGCCTTGGCCACGTGGAAGCCCAGGATGACGGCCTTGGCGGCGGACGCCTTCTGGACGTCCTTGAGGGTGATGTCGCCCACGGAGGCCGAAAGGACCTCCAGGTCCACTTTTTCGGAGCGGAGCTTCTTCTTCCACTCGTATTCGATGGCCTCGATGGAGCCCACGACGTCCGTCTTGAGGATGACCGACAGCTTGGGCTTGCCTCCGCCATCCGGCTGGGCCGCGAGAAGCTGTTCCAGAATCTGTTCGTTGGTGAGCGAGGTGGGCAGGACCTCCTTTTCGGCGGCGCCGCGCAGGTCGGCGAGACGCTTGGCCTCAATACGGCTTTCGGCCAGCTCCTGGGCCTCCTTCTTGGAGGGATAGACGCGGAACTCGTCGCCGGGGGTGGGGACATCGCTGAGGCCCATGATCTTGACGGCGGTGGAGGGGCCGGCGGTGCGCTGGCGCTTGCCCTTGTCGTCGATGAGAGCCTTGAGGGTGCCCCAGGCGGTGCCGGAGACGACCGCGTCGTTGACCTTGAGCGTGCCGTCCTTGACGAGGACGGAGGCGGTCGGGCCCATGCCGGCCTCGAGGCGGGCCTCGATGACATAGCCGCGGGCGGGGCCACGGGAGGAGGCCTTGAGCTCCAGCATGTCGGCTTGGAGGAGAATCATTTCGAGGAGGTTGGGGATGCCGTCGCCGGTCTGGGCGGAGACGTTGCAGCAGATCACATCGCCGCCCCAGTCCTCTGGATTGACGCCCATCTGCTGGAGCTGGCGTTTCACGCGGTCGGGGTTGGCGGTATGCTTGTCGCACTTGTTGATGGCGACGATCATGGTGACCTTGGACTCCTTGGCGTGCGCGATGGCCTCCTTGGTCTGGGGCATGACGCCATCGTCGGCGGCGATGACGATGACGGCGATGTCGGCGAGCTGGGCGCCGCGTTCGCGCATGGCGTTGAAGGCCTCGTGGCCCGGGGTGTCCAGGAAGGTGATCTTGCGGCCTTCCCACTCAGCCGTGTAGGCGCCGATGTGCTGGGTGATGCCGCCATCCTCGCCGGCGACGACGTGGGCCTTGCGGATGTAGTCCAGCAGGGAGGTCTTGCCGTGATCGACATGGCCCATGAACGTGACGACGGGCGGGCGGATGGAGTCGGCCGGGGTTTCGGGCTCGACGGGCTCCTCCGCGACGACCTTCTTGGGGGGGGGCGGCGGTGGGGGGGCGGCCTTGGGCTCCTTTTCGAGCCGGAAGCCGAACTGTTCCGCCAGCGTGGCGGCCACCTTGAACTCCACCCGGTCGCCCAGGGAGGCGAACGTGCCCTGCTTCATGAGGGCGGCCACGAGGCGATTGGGCTTGACACCCATCTTCTCGGCCAGGTCGCGGATGACGATGTGGCCCTTGGCGAAGATGGTCGGGGTCTCCTGCTTTTCCGCCGGGGCGGGGGTAGGGGCCGGGGCTTCGGCGGCAGGCGCGGCCGAGGCGTCGGCATCGTTGGCCTCGGGGGCGAGGGCGTTTTCGGCGGCGGGGGTGGCAGGCGTGGCGGCAGGGGCCTCGGTGGCGGCCACCGGGGCGGCGGCTGCGGGAGCGGTGTAGTAGATGCGCTGGATTTCCGCCCGCAGGAAGTCCTCGTGCTCCTGGGTGATGTTGGTCTGCACCGACTTCACCGAACTGCCGTGCGCCTGCAGCATCTGCAAGAGTTCCTTGCTCGTGGTCTTCAGTTCCTTGGCTAGGTCACATACTCTCATGGGGGGCCTCCTTCGATGGGCTGGGAATGGTTACGCTTGGGGTTGCGGGGAGAAAAGAGGTGCTGCACGACAGGCGTGCGCGAGCTACGGGAGCGGGACTAGGCGTTGGCCTCCGGTTGCGGATAGATCTTGCGGGCGGCCAGATGGATGGCGGCGGCCGTTTCGGCGTCCATGCCCTCGGCCTCCACCAGGTCGGCGACATCCGCCTCGGCGATGCCTTCGACGGTCGTGAAGCCGGCTTCCATCAGCGCCTTGGCCTGGTCGCGGGTGAGGCCGAGGTCCACCAGGATCTTGGCGGCGCGCTCGATGATCTCCTCCTGGGTGAGCTCGCCCTCGTCCTGCTTGATGTCGACCTTCCAGCCGGTGAGGCGGGCGGTGAGGCGGGCGTTCTGGCCGCCTTTGCCGATGGCGAGGGAGAGCTGGTCTTCGGGGACGCGTACGTGGACCGTCTCGGTGTCCTCGTCGACGTCGATGCGGGAAATCTTGGCGGGAGAGAGTGCGTTGGTGACGAAGGTCTTGATGTCCGGGGACCACTTCACGACGTCGACGCGTTCGCCGCTGAGTTCGCGGACGATGCCCTTGATCCGCTGGCCGCGCATGCCGACGCAGGCCCCCAGCGGGTCGACGCGGTCGTCCAGCGCCGCCACCGCGATCTTGGTCCGGACGCCCGACAGGCGGGCGATGCCGCGGATAGCCACGCTGCCGTCGGCGATTTCCACCACCTCGGCCTCGAACAGCTTCCGGATGAACTCCTCGGAGCGCCGCGACAGGATGATCTGGGCCGCGCCCTTGTTGTTGGGGTCGTCCACCTTCAGGAGCAGGAAGCGCATCCGGTCGCCGATGTTGTACTTCTCGCTGGGGACGCGTTCCTTCATTGGCATGACGGCTTCCGCGTCGTCGAGGTCGACCACCACGTCGGCGTCATGCCGCTCGAAGCGGCGGACCGTGCCGCGCACGAGCGTGTCCTCGCGGCCCTGGTAGAGGGTCTTCACTCGGTTCTGGTCGGCGTCGCGCAGCTTCTGCTGGATGATCTGGCGGGCGTTCTGGGCCTCGATGCGCCCGAAGCGGAACGGGATTTCGGAGTCGACGATGCTGCCGGGGGCGTGGGGCGCGTGCACCGGGTCCAGGCGGTCGGCGTCCTCCACCGACATCTGGGTGTCGCGGTTCGACACGAAGTCCACCACCTGCTTCGGAATCCAGATGCGGATGTTGAACGAGCCCCGGTCGATCTTCACCGACGGCTCCCGCACGAGCGCATCCTGCGGATACCGTTTGCGCACCACGGCCTGGATGGAGGCCTCCAGCAGCCCGATCACCACTTCGCGGTCCAGGCGGTTGTCCTGCTCGTAATAGTCGACCATCGACCTAAGTTCGATATTCATCTTTGCTTGCGCTCCTCTGGGAGGGAATGACTGATCCGAAGACGCCGCCATGCACAAAAAAAAGCGGGCCATCGCCCACTTTCGAATGCGCTTTGGAATTGTCCTTTTGACGCGACAACTCTACGCCTCCGCCCTTTCCCTGTCAAGCCAAGACGCCTGCGGACGGCGATTTTTCTCGCAGGGGTTTCCTGCAAAAACACGCACCCCGCCCACCCTAGTGTGCTGTCCTGTAATTAACAGTCCCAATAAATGGTCCCAATGTTTCGTCGTATCGGATGAAACCGGTTGATTGATGAAAACACTTGGGAAATCTATTGAGAGGACAGCACCCTAGTCTCTCTAGTGTACTGAATTTTAAATAAGTTTACTCTTGAAGCGGTGGTGGGATTTGGGTATGATGGGAACATGCAAAAGCCCCTGAAACTCCATTTGGACGAAGCCGACCGCCAGGCGTTGCTCGAACGGTCGCGCTCGGGAAC
>JAFTAH010000043.1 GCA_017458625.1 Kiritimatiellia bacterium
CGGGGGGGTGTGAGCAAAAAGTGTAAGGGTTTCAATGGAGGACGGGCAGAAAATGGCCTTGTTTGTTGAAAAACAGTCGAAAATCGCATGTCTATGAAAATATAGACATATCATTTGGCCTTTCGCGGTCGAGGGAGACGCCCGCGCCCCCAGGGCAATCGCCCGTACCTTACACTTTTTGCTCACACCCGTCCGGGGGGAGCATGGGCGTGTTTGCTTGCCAGACGAGGCGGGGAGGGGTATGGTGAAGAGACGAGAAGGGAAGAATAGAGAACCATGGACTACAAGGTGCCATCGAAGGCGGAGGTGCAGGCGGTCGACCTGTCGTGGAAGCGGTATGTGCTGCCGAGAATTCATCCGGAAGGGCGGAAAATCCTGGCGTGGGAGTTCGTCCTGTTCGGGGTGCTGGGGGCGGCGGGGTTTGCGGGGCTGCGTTGCTGGCCGCTCTATGCGCTGTTCGCGTTCTGGGGGATTGGGCTGGCGGCGCTGGTGTTTTCGTTCTACTTCTTCCGGAATCCAGAGCGCGTGCCGCCGGAACGGGCCGAGGAGCGGGGGTTGGTGGTGGCGCCGGCCGATGGCATCGTGAGCAACATCCGGATGATGGTGCCGCCGCCGGAAATGGGCATCGGGACCGAGGAGCGGCTGCGGGTGAGCATCTTCATGAGCGTGTTCTCGGTGCATGTGAACCGGGCGCCGGTGGGGGGCGAGGTGGTGGCACTGAAATATGTGCCGGGGAAGTTCGTGTCCGTGCAGGACAAGGATAGCGAGGACAACGAGCGGCAGCTGATCGGGTTGCGGACGGGGGACGGGCGGCTGGTGGGCGTCGTGCAGATCGCGGGGCTGGTGGCGCGGCGCATCTTCTGTCCGTTGCAGGTGGGGGACAAGCTGGCGGTGGGCGAGGTGTTCGGAATGATCCGGTTCGGGTCACGGCTGGACGTGTATCTGCCGCCGGGCGTGGCGCCGATGGTGCGGCTGGGACAGGTGGCGGTGGCGGGGGAGACGGTGCTGGCGGCGATGAAGGCAAGCGAGGTGGCATGATGGGCAAGCACTCCAGACGGGGATGGCAGCAGGGGAGAGCAGAGGCGGCGGAGCTGCGGCGCGAGCGACGCCGGCGCCGGCTGGAACTGTTGCGGGCGGAGCATCTGGCCCCGGATCGCTTCAAGCCCATTGCGCCGAATGCGGTGACGATGCTGGCGCTGGCGTTCGGGATTTCGTCGATTCACATGGCGCTGTGGGGACGCTGGAAGATGGCTTTGGTGTTCCTGCTGGTGTCGAGCCTGTGCGACTTTCTGGACGGGATGGTGGCACGGATGCTGGGGGTGAGTTCGCGGTTTGGGGCGGAGCTGGACTCGCTGTCGGACTTCGTGTGCTTCGGGCTGGCGCCAGGCTTCATCATGTACAACTGGAGCATGGACGAGACGATGCGGCTGGCGGCGTTGAAGGACCTGGCGCTACGGCCGGAGGCGGTCGGCCTGCACTGGGGGTTTGCGCTGGTGCTGGCGGTGTGCTGCGCGGGACGGCTGGCGCGGTTCAATGCGGCGCTGGACGACGATCCGCCGGAGTACTGGCTGCACTACTTCACGGGGGTGCCGGCGCCGGCGGGCGGCTTTTTGGCGTTGTCGCCGCTGATTTTGTCGCTGGGATGTCCGGAATGGGAGGGCGTGTTCCGGTCGCGGTGGTGGGTCAGCTCGAGTGTGCTGGCGGCGGGGGTGCTGATGGCGTCGCGGCTGCCGACGTTTTCGCTGAAGCATCTGCGGCTGTCGCCGGGGATGCGGTCGTGGCTGTTGCCCGTGGCGGCGTTGGTGCTGGGGTGCTGCTTCGTGTGGCCGTGGAAGGTGGCGAGCGTGGTCTTGGCGGGATATGTGGTGTCGATATTCGTTAGCTGCGTGACGTTCCTGCGGGCGAAAGCGCAGTGGCATGCAGCTGGCGGAGCAGAAGGGGAGCGGGCACGCAAGGCAGCGGCGGCGGAGGCGGCGCTTGGCGAAGCGGAGGCGGTGGAAGAGACCATGGAAGCCGAAGAGGAGGCTTTCGCAGAGGGTGGGGAGATTCCCGGCCAGGAGCGGTAGACTTTTGGCACGGCGGGGGAGGCGCCGCAACAGGGGGCGAACGACCCATCGCCGACGCCCATGGCAAGGGGACGGAAAGGGCGAAACGAAACGCCCGCCCGGAGCCGAACGGGGCCGGGCGAGCGGGGAGGAGAAGCGAGGGGGCTCTAGGGCTGGTTGCCTTCGATGACGGCCTTGGTCTCGAGGGCGATCTGCAGCTCCTCGTTGGTCGGAATGACGAGGATCTTGAGGGGGGCGCCATCGGCCTGGATCTCGTGCGGGGCATCGGTGCGGACGAGGTTCTTGGCCTCGTCGAGGGTGACGCCGAGGTGCTCGATGCCTGTGCAGACGCGTTTCCGGATGGGGAACGAGTTCTGGCCGATGCCGGCGGTGAAGACCAGCGCGTCGAGGTTGGGCACGGCGGCCATGTAGGCGCCGATGGTCTTCTGGACGCGGTAGGTGAACATCTGGAGGGCGAGTTCCGCCAGCTCGTCGCCCTGGGCGGACTTGTCGACGACCTCGCGCATGTCGTTGACGCCGCAGATGCCCTTGAGGCCGGACTCCTTGTTGAGGGCGTGGAGCATCTGGTGGATGTCCATGCCGGTCTGGTCCATGATGTATTCGATGGCGGCGGGGTCGATGTCCCCGGAGCGCGTGCCCATCATGAGGCCTTCGAGCGGGGTGACGCCCATGGTGGTGTCGACGCACTTGCCGCCGCGCACGGCGGCCATCGAGCAGCCGTTGCCGAGGTGGATGCTGATGATGTTGGTCTGGTCGACGGGCTTGCCGAGATAGCGGGCGGCCGCCCCCGTGATGAACTTGTGGCTGGTTCCGTGGAAGCCGTACTTGCGGAGGTGGTACTGGGTGTACCATTGCCGCGGCACCGCGTACATGAAGGCCTTCGGGGGCATGGTCTGGTGGAACGCGGTGTCGAAGACGGCGACCTGCCGCGCGTGCGGGAACACCTTTTCGGATTCCTCGATGCCCATCAGGTTGGCCGGGTTGTGCAGGGGGCCCAGCGGGAAGTAGCGACGGATGGCATCCTTGACGGCGGCGGTGGCCTCCACCGTGTCCGAGTATTCCTCGCCGCAGTTCAGCACGCGGTGACCGACGCCGGCGATCTCGTTCACGTCGCGGATGACGCCATCCTGCTCGTCGGTCAGCAGGGCCACGACGCGCTTCATGCCATCCGCGTGGGTCGGCAGGGGCTCCTGCTCCTCGATTTTGCGCTCCACGCCGCCCGGGAAGGTCTTGTGGGTGATGCAGCCGACGGGCTCTCCGATCTTCTCCACCAGGCCTGTCGCGAGGACGCTGAAATGCTCGGCATCCTCCAGGTCGATGAGCTGATACTTGAGCGACGAGCTTCCTGCGTTGATGACCAGAATCTTCATGAGGCGAACCTTTCTGTCTGAGAAGTGCGAACCGTTGCGATTCGCAGAAAAAGCAAGCAAAAATGAATCAATGCCCTGACCGGGCGCAGGGGGTGGAGGGGAGGGGCGCCGGGGAGGGAGGGGGAGGGGAAACGATACAAAAAAGAGCCGGGAGGACCCGGCTCTCGTGGCCACTAGAGCGAAGCGGCGTAGGTGGCGCGGCGGGCATTGATGCGCGCGCGGGCGGCCTTGCGGCGACGCTTCTCGCACGGCTTCTCGAAATGCCGCTTGGCGCGGATGTCCTTCATGATCCCTTCGCGGTCGAGCTTCTTCTTGAGACGGCGCAGAGCCTTCTCGACGCTTTCGCCCTTGCGGATCTTGATTTCGGTCATCATCGTCATGTCTGGAAATTCACCTGCCTTCGCACGTTCACCGGCGCGGCCTGGCGGCCTGCGTCCGGCCCGTCCCGGCGGAGTGCCGGAACGGAAATCGGCGCGAACCATACGCTTCCCGCGCTTCCCCGTCAAATCCAAAAAGGCGGCTACGGCAAGAAAGTTGCGGAGGGCGGTTCGCCCGGGGGGCTGGCGGCACCGCTACTGGGCGCGCTGGATGAAGTCGCCGGTGCGGGTGTCGACGCGGACCTTCTCTCCGGTCTCGATGTATTCGGGCACCTGGACGGTCAGTCCGGTCTCCAGGGTGGCGGCCTTGGTGCGGGCGGTCACGGAGGCCCCGCGCATGGAGGGGGCCGTCTCCGTCACCTCCAGCACCACGGAGTCGGGCAGCTGGATGCACAGCACCTTCTCGCCCTGCACCAGGGCCTTGATGCCTTCGAGGCCGTCCGTGAGGTAGGGGACAGCATCCTCGATCTCGTCGGCGTGCAGCTCGATCTGCGAGTAGTCGTCGAGGTCCATGAAGACGAACGTGTCGCCCTCGCGGTAGGAATAGGAGACGTTGCGCGTATCGAACTCGGTGTCCTGGAGGGGGTCGTCGCCCTTGAAGGACTGGTCGAGCTTGGCGTGTGTCCGGACGTTGCGGAACCGCACCTTGTAGAGGGTGGCGGCACCCCGGGCGGAAGGTGTCTGGACGCGGATTTGCTCGACGACGTGCGGGTCGCCGTTGATTTCGACGATGGAGTTCTTTTCGAGGTCGCAGGCTTTGATCATGATGGAATCCTGGGTAGGGGAGGGGAGGGCGGGCGGCGGCGAACCGTGGCCCGCGCGGTTTTTTGCGTTGCGCCATCTTTTCTCATGAGATAGAGTGGAAATGCAAGCGGGAAATAGCCATGAAGTGCATAGCGGACAAGACCTGGCAGGTGCCGAACGAGCTGGAAGCCCTCACCACGACCTCGGGGGAGGTCGAAGCATGGCTGGCCAGCCACGGACTGAGGCCGCGCGTGCCCTACACGGCCCGTCTCATCGTCGAGGAGATGGGCACGAACATCATCAAGTACGGCTATGACGACCGCCTGCCGCACTTCATCCATGTCCAGGTGCTGCTCGGGGACGAAAGGGTGCGCGTCCTCATGGAGGACGACGGGCATCCATTCAATCCGTTCGAGCAACCGCCGCCGAATCTGGAGGAGCTCTTCGCCTCGCCGCGCGAAGGCGGTCTCGGCATCGAACTGGTGCGGCGCGTGTGCGTCAAATGGAACTATGAGCGCGTGGGCAAGTGGAATCGCGTCACGCTCGACATCGCCCAGCGCATTCCCGACGACGACGTGGAGGAGCCATGAGACACGGATGGAACAAGATTTTTCGGCCTTCGCGGCTGGCGGGGGCGGGGCTGGCGGTCTTGCTGGCGTGGGGGGCCGGTTGCGCGGCCACTCCGGCCTCGCGGATTGCGTCCAACCAGGCGTTCTTCGACGGGCTGCCCGTGGCGGCCCAGGCGCGCATCCGCGGCGGCCAGATCGACATCGGGTTCTCGCCGGAGATGGTTCGCCTGGCACTGGGCGCTCCGACGCGGCGGGTTCTGCGCCACGAGGCCGGCGAAGACGCCCCGCGCGAGGTCTGGCTCTACACGGCGGAAGACCGCCGCTACGAGCAGCAACGCGTCGAGATCGTGGATCTGGAGGGCACCTCCCTGCACCGGCCGGCGACGGCGATGGTGACGGTCCTCCAGGAGCGCGAGGTGCTCGGCACCCGCGTCGAGTTCCGCAACGGGGTGGTCAGCGCCTGGGAGTCCCCGGCCCCCGGAGAGTCCCGCTGATGAAGTGCCCGAAGTGCGGCAACGACAACGACCACGTCATTGATTCCCGCACCGTCATGCAGGGCGTGGCGGTCCGGCGGCGGCGCCAGTGCCTCGCCTGCGGCCATCGCTACACCACGCGCGAGATGGCCGTCGCCCTGCCCCTGATGGTCCAGAAGCGCGATGCCCGCCTCGAGGAATTCGACAAACAGAAGCTGCGGCGGTCCATCGAGCACGCCTTCGTGAAGCGTCCGGTCGGCGTCAACCAGATTGCCGAGCTTGTCGCCACCATCGAGGAGCGCCTCAAGGCCGCCTACGAGGATCTCGTGCCCTCGACGGAAATCGGGCGCCTCGTGATGGAAGGCCTTGAGCGGCTGGACGAGGTGGCCTATCTGCGCTATGCGTCCATCTTCAAGCGCTTTCGCGATGCCACCCAGTTCACCAGCGAGGTCGAGAACCTCATCCGTCGCGAGTAGCCGGGAAATGTCGCGGCGATGGCGGAGACTGGCCAGCTGGGGGCGATTCGGGGACGCTATGGCGAGGAGGAGGCCGCGTTTGCCCTCCACGAGCCGCCGCCCGTTGCCGGATGGCTCGCCAACGCCCTGCGCGAAACCCTCGGCCTTGCCTGTCCGGGCGAGGCTCCGCGCAACGGCCCGCTCGACGACCTGGTTCACGCGGTCGCGGCTGCGGTGGGCCGCTTTCTTGACGAGCAGAGACTTGCCTTTGCGACTCTCCCCGACCGCTATCTCTGGCTGCTGGCCTATCGCGGTCTTTGCGCCGCCGGGGCTCGCGATGTTGCCGCCCGCTGGATTCGCGCCCGTCTGCCCGAGATGGCCGCCGAGCCCAATCCTTTCGACCCCGACGTGTGGCCCGGGCCAGTGCCGCTGGTGGTGTGGACGCTGTTCGACAGCCGACTGGTGCGTCCGGTGCGGTCGCTGACGGCGGACGGCCGCCTGATGTGGATGCTGGACTTTCGCCGTCTGCGCCCCGGCGACGGGGGCTGGCTGGAGCTGACCCTGCTACCCGGTCTTGGCGCTCTCGTCGAGCAGATGGCCCCGGCCTGGGATGCCGTGGACGGCCGCGGCGTGCTGGCGCTACGCGGACTGCTGGCGACAGGCTTTGCCCCCACGCCCCGGCGTCGCTCCCGTCGCCGCGACGCCTGTCTGGACACCACGGCCATCCGCGCCTATTGCCTCCGACTCCTCTCTCGCGAGACTGAACGCCGACATTGGGCGCGCCGCCCGGATGTTGTCTTTCTGGACGCGCCCCGCCGCGAGTAGCGGGGAGCGAATGGCGCAGCCTCATGGCGCGGAGACAGGAAAGGGGACAGCCCTGGGAAAGGCTATCTGGAATCATCGACAGCATCCGATGTCGTCGACTCCGGCGGAACCGTTTTCCATTGAATGGAAGCATGTTTTGGCCTTTTTCCATTGAATGGAAGCATGTTTGGGCATAATTTCCAGACAATGGAAACATGTTTTGCGCGGGAGGGAAACGGCGGTTGATGCGGCAACGGCGGGGACACCGTTGCTACATCGGGCGGGCGCAAAAAAGACAGTTGCTCCCGCGATGGGGCATAGAGGGAGCAGTGTACTGCGACCGCTAGCCAGTGCCCGTGTGCAACCGAAACGGCTACAGAAAAGAAGAACAGCTCTAGAACTCAGGTGTGGGAATCGCGAACATGTGGTCCATGGGGCCGGCGCCTCTGCCAAGATCGAGCATTGCGGCCAGCGCCCCCGAGAGGTAGGCCTTGGCGGCACGGATGGCCTCGGGTAGCGAGCGGCCCATCGCAAGATTGCAGGCGATGGCGGATGACAGGGTGCAGCCGGTCCCGTGGGTGTTGGGATTGTCGATGCGCGGGGAACGGAACCATGTCCCTTGCCCCTCGTGCCAGAGGAGATCCGTGGCGTCGTTGACGAGATGCCCCCCCTTGACCAGAATGGCCCCGGGATAAAACGCGGCAATGGCCTGGGCGGCGGCAATCATGTCGTCGGCGCCGCGAATGGGGCGCTTGGCCAGGACTTCGGCCTCGGGAATATTGGGCGTGATGACCGTGGCCAGCGGGAAGAGGCGGGCGACCAGGGCATCGGCCGCATCCTCGGCGATCAGCCGTGCGCCGCTGGTGGCGACCATCACCGGGTCAAGGACGATGTTGGGAGCGTGGTACTGCTCGAGCTTGGCGGCGATGGCCTCGATGATGTCGGCCCGGGAGACCATTCCGATCTTGACGGCGGCAGGAGGGATGTCGGTGAAGATGGCGTCCAGCTGGGCGGCGACAAAGGCCGGGGGCACATCGTGGATGCCGAACACGCCCGTGGTGTTCTGGGCGGTCAGGGCGGTGATGGCCGACGTGCCGAAGAGCTTGTGGGCGGTAATGGTCTTGAGGTCAGCCTGGATGCCGGCCCCTCCGGAGCTGTCGGATCCGGCAATGGCAAGGACGGACTTGAGTTTCATGGCAGTCTCTCCTGGCTACATCTGAAGATGGTAGGCGCTATCCCAGAAGGCGAATTCCGCCTCGGTGGCGCGGTCGTACGCCGCCGTCATGGCCTCCTGGAGGGCCGGGGCGGCCGCGGCATGTTCGTCGCAAACGGCAATGCACTGCCGGACCTCGGCGTCGAAGGCATCACAGGCGTAGGTGTCAATCCAGGCCTGGTAGGGATTCGCCCCGCGCGTTTGGTGGGCCACGATGTGGCGTCCGACCTCGTTGTAGACCCAGAAACACGGCAGGATCGCAGCCAGGCTGACCTCCAGCTGACCGGCAGCCGTGCATTCGCGTAGAAAACCGGTGTAGTCCGCGCAGGCGGCCGACTTGATGGGCTGGGGTGGGATGTGGAAGGCGCGGATGAAGGACTCGTGCAGCTGCTGTTCACAAAGGACAGCCTCCTCGGCGAAATGCTGGAAAAGGGCTTTCTGGTCGGGTTTCACGAGAAGCCGGGCGATGGCGGCCAGCGCCTCTCCGTAGTCCTGGAGGTAGAGCGCGTCCTGCTGGATGTAGAACTCGAACTTGGGGCGCGGCAACGTGCCGGCGGCCAGCTCGGCCAGATAGGGCATGGCCAGGATGCGGTTGAAGATGGGGAGGGCGTGGTTCCAGGCCTGCTGGCTCCACGGTTGTTCGCGATGGCATTCGCTCATGATTTCTTTCCTTTCGCCGGCATGACCCGGATCAAGTTCCGTTTTGCAACAAGGGTATGTTCTCAGCCGCGGACCCTCGTCCAGCGGCACCCCGATTCGCCGCCAAGCATAGTCTTCCCCGCGCGCAAGTCAATGCTCAAGCGCTCGACCCGCGAAACGCGGGCAAACCACGTGACAACGCCTGCCCAGTCCCTGGGGAGAGCGATTTCCCGGGCGTCACGCCGCAGGCCGGTCCTGCTGCCCCGAGACCGGGCGGCGGGGGCGTCCGGGGTCAGTCTGGGGCGCCGGCGCGGATGAAGACGAGGGGGTTGGTGATGGAGATGTAGTTGGTGGACCAGCCCGCTTCGCCGGCAAGGAGGTTGGTGGAGTACTGGAGGCCGGAGGAGGTATGGTCGAGCGTCGTGCCGTTGTCGAGGTCGAAGCGGAAGGTGCCGTCGGCAGGGTTGAAGACGAAGTTGGTGATGGTGACGGCATCCGAGACGGGTTCGGGCGGCAGGCCGCGCCGATAGAAGGAATGGACGGCATTGCCCGAAGCGGACGTGGCCGTGGTGAAGAAGAGCTTGCTGGTGTCGAAGCGCGCGTAGCGGTTGGAGCTGCCGCCGGTCTCGGCCTGGACGCCCAGGTTGAGGATGACGGCATCGCCGTCGACCGTCGGGCTTGGCGTGATGTTCCAGTAGAGGAAGAAGTTTGTGGCGGTGGGGTCGCAGAGGGCCTCCTCCTCGATGGCGTCCTCGCTCCAGGCGTAGAAGTTGTTCTTGGCATAGGCGGCCTTGTAGCCGGCGTACTTGTAGGTCTTGATGGCGGTGGAGCAGAAGAGGAAGCCATCGGTGGAGCCGTCGGGAAGCGGCTTGAGATGCCAGATGAGGTTGGTGTCGGCGGAGCGGATGACGCCTTGGGCGTCAGGCTCGACGGGGGTTCCGGCGTAGGTCGGGGCGGTGCCGGTGGAGGACGGCTCGCCCATCGCGTAGGCATTGGAGGCGACGGTGGCGACGATGAGGTAGTCGCCCTCGGTCAGGTCGGCAAGATCATTGACACGGACATAGGTGGGATAGGTGGAGGGGTCGGTGACATCGATGAAGAACTTGCGCGTCGCCGTGCCGCCATCGTACGTCGCGGTGATGACCACCTCGCCGTTGGTGGCGGCCTCGGGCGTCCACGTCCAGAGCCCGGTCTCCGCATCGACCTCGCCGGCGGAGACGGTCCAGGCGGTGGCCTGGGCGTTGTTGAGGAGGAAGGTGTTGGTCAGCAGGTCGCCGATTTCGGCGGATTTGGGGGGTACGGCGGCGTAGGCGATGGCCGGGGTGGCGTCCACGGTGCCGTAGGTGACGACGATCTTGTCCAGATAGGCGACGGGGCTCGACGACTTGGTTCGGATGCCGATGTAGGCGTAGCCGGAGATCTCAAGCGAGGAGGAGCTCCCGTTGACGATGCTCCCGAGGTTGACGCCCTGCAGGTCGCGGTCGAAAAGGTCGGCGGGCGAGAGGTAGGGCTGGTGGCTGCCGTAGACGTAGAGGGTCGCGTCCGCCCCGGTCTTCGCGTTCCAGACGACGCTCACCTGGGAAGGGTTCTTGCCGCCGTTCCAGCTCATGGCGAGGCCGGAACTCTTGTCCGTTTCGCGGAACTGGATGCAGGGCGAGGCTGCCGCCCCCCCGGCACCATACCCGAGATAGTGCGAGCCGGAGGGCTTGTTCATGATTGGGTTTTTCGTCCACTCGGCATACGTGGAGGAGGTGCGGCCGACATCCGCGTTGTCGAAGGTGTCGCCGGTGGCGAGAGGCGCGAAGTCGGCGCTGATGACGACGTTGGTGGCCGGCATGTTGAAGACGTTGCCCTCGAACGGCTCGCCGTTGGCGTAGAGCGTGGACAGCACGTAGCCTTCGGCCTGGACGACGGTGACGGTGACGGAGTGGTTCGCGATGGCGGTGGCCGGGCCGGAAAGCGTGCCAAAGGCGTTCGTCGCATAGGTGATGGAATAGGGCGTGACGACGGAGAACGTGACCGTGTTGGTGGCAACGACGGTGGGGTCGTCCTGGTCGGTCGCGATGACGCTCACCGTGAGGGCGTCTGCCGCCTCTTCGGGGTCGAAGGAGAACGTGTCGCCCTCCAGGGCCACCGACGCGCCGTTGCGGAACCACGCGAAGTCGACGTTCGCGCCAAACGTGGAGTTGGGATGCGCCGTGATGGTGGCCGTGTCGCCGAGGATGAGCTCGCCATCCTTGAACGAATAGGAAAACGGAACCACGGGGGGCAGCGGCGTGCCGTCGTAGGCGATGTCGAAGCGCGACAGCGCCACGACCTGCGACTTGGCCCGGAGCCCGATGTAGGGATAGAGCTCGGAGCCCGCGTAGACGAACTCGTCGTAGTTGCCGCTCTCGGGGCTGGTGAAGGTCGCCAGGACGGTCGCGCACTCCGTGCAGTAGAGATCCAGGGAGGAGGTCAGCGGCGTGGCCGAGCCCAGCACCTCGAGGGTGCGCCCCTTCACGGCGGACGAGTCCCAGTGGATGGCAATTGCGGAAAAGTTGCCGCCGGAGTTGGTCGAAACGATTCCAGTAGCCTTGGCCAGGTCCTTCGTGAGGCTGATGGTCCCCTTGTAGACTTTGGCATTGCCGGCGTAGACCGCCGGGGAACCGCGTTCACCGACCACACCGGAAAAGTTCGTGTAGCTCGATTTCGAGAAGCCAAAGCTGGCGGCTGTGAGCGTGTCCAGTCCGGCGGCGGATGCAATATGCGGCGCGAGGCAGGCCAGCAGGGTACCGACAAGCACGGGGGAAAGAACGTGTGACATAGCTTGCTTCATCGTAGCTCCTCTAAAGACATCAAGAGGATAACATGGCCTTCCGTTGGCTTCAAGGGGAAAGAGAGCCGCCTCGGAGGGGGGGGTGAGCAAAAAGTGTAAGGGTTTCAATGGAGGACGGGCAGAAAATGGCCTTGTTTGTTGAAAAACAGTCGAAAATCGCATGTCTATGAAAATATAGACATATCATTTGGCCTTTTGCGGTCGAGGGAGACGCCTGGGGGCGCGGGCGTCTCGCCCGCGAAAATCCAAAGGATGGCGGGAGAACGGTTTACCAAGGGGGCTTCCCAGGGAACATCGCGGGCGGGCCGCCCGCGCCCCCAGGGCAATCGCCCGTACCTCACACTTTTTGCTCACACCCCGGCGGTCGGGCGGTTGCATCAATTCCGGAATTGCTCTTGAGCGAGGTTGCAAACAACTCGGATGCGCCCCGGCTGGAGACGGCCCGAGGTTTGAAGGCAGGCATGGGAATCGCCCCTGGCCTTCGTCAGGTGAAGAGGGAAAAGGCAAAGGATATCCGCCTGCTTTCGCAGGGGGAGGGGAACGAGCTAGCGAGTCAGCTTCAGCGCGTGCGTCGATCCGGTGGCGGTCACGATCGTGCCCAGGCCCATGCGTTGCGAGGAATTGAAGGTGACAGAAACGAGATAGGAAGTGGTCTTGAAGGAGACCGTCCATTCGGCCTGGTAGCCGGAGAGGTGTCCGTTAATGGCGCCACTCTCGCTGTTGGCAAGATACATTCTTCCGGTCAACTTGCCTTTCGGCGTCATCGAGAGGGTCGTCGTACCGACGGCGGTGTCATCCAGTGTCGTCGCCCAGCTCCCCGAGCAATTGAAGGCCGGATCATGGTCATAGGCGGCATCGTCATGGTCATGGTCGCTCTTGTTGTTTTCGCAGCCGCACAATCCCACCGCCAGCAACCCCGCCATCGCCAGCCTGCCCATCACACTCATCCATTTTCTCATGTCCAGCACTCCTTCTAGCCTTTGGCAATTGCCTCACGCGCCTTGGACAGACGTGTCAAAGCGCGTTATTTCCACTATATGCTCACGATGCCCGGTCTGCAATCCTGTTTTTCCGAAAAAACTTCCAGGGGGGGGGCCCGGAGCCGGACGGGGGGGGATGAGGAGGAGGGAAAGATGCAAAAAATGGCGGTTTTGACGTAAACTCACATGGTTTTTGGGGCTGGGGGGAGGGGGCGGGCACCGAAATGGCCGAAATCGCCGATTCGACGAGGCCGAGGAGGGCGACGAGGCAGACGATGGCGAAAAACGAAAGAGGGGAGGGGAGGAGGTTGCAGACAAAAACATGTGAAGTTTCGAATTTTTGACTTGAAGTCCGGGTGATTTGAACGTAGATTTTGCCAAGTTTTCGGAATTACTGGAAAATGGAAGCGAAAAAAGAGCAAAAAAATGTCAAAACCGGGGCCGAGCTATTGGTGGATGGGCTGGCGGCAGGCGGGGTGAAGGTGGTGTTCGGGGTGCCGGGGGGGGCGGCGATTCCGCTGTACGACGCGCTGTATCTGCACGGGGCGGGGATGCGTTTCGTGCTGACGCGGCATGAGCAGGGGGCGGCCCACATGGCGGATGGCTATGCGCGGGCGACGGGGCGGCTGGCGGCGGTGCTGGTGACGGGCGGGCCAGGGGCGACGAACACGGTGACGGGGATCATGACGGCGTACATGGACAGCGTGCCGATGGTGGTGGTGACGGGGCAGAGCGACCGGGCGATGCTGGGGAAGGACGCGTTCCAGGAGACGGACGTGTTCAATCTGATGATGCCGATCGTGAAGCACAGCTATCTGGTGAAGTCGGCGGCGGAGATTCCGCGGGTGGTGGCGGAGGCGTGCCATATCGCGACGACGGGGCGTCCGGGGCCGGTGCTGCTGGACGTGCCGCGGGATGTGGCGGAGGAGCTGGCGGCGGGGCCCGGGGTGGGGGAGGCGGTGGCGATGTCGCTGCCGGGGTATCATCCGGTGGCGCGGGCGTACGGGCGGGAGACGCTGGAGCAGGTGGCGGCGGCGCTGAAGGCGGCGCGGCGGCCGGCAATCCTGGCGGGGCATGGGGTGGTGCTGGCGGGGGCGAGCGCGGCGTTGCGGGCGTTGGCGGAGAAGCTGGAGGCGCCAGTGACGACGACGCTGCTGGGCAAGGGGGTGTTCCCGGACGGGCATCGGCTGTGTCTGGGGATGCCGGGGGTGTACGGGGGGGCGGGGGCGAATCTGGCGCTGTCGGAGTGCGACGTGCTGCTGGCGGTGGGCGCGCGGCTGGACGAGCGGGTGACGGCGATTCCAGAGCGGTTCGGGCGGGACGCGACGGTGATCCACGTGGACGTGGATGCGGCGGAATTTGGCAAGATGGTGCAGGCGGACGTGTGCGTGGAAGGGGACGCGCGGGCGGTGCTGGAGGATTTGCTGCCGCTGGTGGAGAAATGCGACAGCGGGGAGTGGCAGAAGCGGCTGGCGGCGTGCCGGCGGCGGTTCGAGGCGACGACGGGCGGGGGGGCGTCGGAGCGCCAGCCGGGGGGCATCCGGCCGCTGGCGGTGCTGCGGGAGCTGCGGGCGCAGACGTCGCCGGAGACGGTGCTGGCGACGGATGTGGGGCTGCATCAGATGTGGGCGGCCCAGGCGTGGTCGTGCGCGGCGCCGGGGCAGTTCCTGACGAGCGGGGGCGGCGGCACGATGGGCTTCGGGCTGCCGGCGGCCATCGGGGCGCAGCTGGGGCGGCCGGGGACGCCGGTGGTGGCGGTGGTGGGGGACGGGGGCTTCCAGATGACGCTGTGCGAGCTGGCGACGATGGTGGTGCAGAAGCTGCCGATCAAGGTGTTCGTGATGAACAACCACTATCTGGGGATGGTGCGGCAGCTGCAGGACATTTTCCGGGAGGGGCATTTCAGCGGGGTGGAGCTGGAGGGGAATCCGGACTTTGCCGCGTTGGCAAAGGCGTACGGGGCGACGGGACTGTCGCTGCGGCGGCATGCGGACATCCGGAAGGTGGTGCGGAAGGCGCTGGCGACGGAAGGGCCCGTGGTGGTGAACGTGGAGGTGGCGCGGCGGGAGGAGGTGTTCCCGATCGTGCCGCCGGGGCATCCGCTGAACGAAATGGTGTTCGAGCGGCCGCGGCGGGGGCGGGGACGGCCAGCAGGCGGGTCGGCGGCGGCCGCGGCGGCGGGGGCGGACGAGGCCGCGAAGGCGGTGACGGATATCACGAAGGAGGTGCACTGATGAGCAGCCAGATGCGGGAGAAGCCGTGCCGGACGGTCCGGAACTTGTCGATCTACGTGGCGAACCGTCCCGGGGCGCTGGCGCGGATTGCGCAGACGTTTTCGCGGCGGGGGTTCAACATCGATTCGCTGGTGGTGTCGGCGGGGGCGACGCCGGGGTTTTCGCGGATGACCATCACGGCGGAAGGGGACGAGGCGGGGTGGGACCAGATCATCGCGCAGTGCTCGAAGCTGGTGGACGTGGTGGCGTGCCGGTGCCACGAGGACGAGGACGCGGTGGTGCGGGAGCTGGCGCTGGTGAAGATCCGGTGCGACCTGGCGGCGCGGACGGAGGTGTTGCAGATCGCGGACCATTTCCGGGCGAAGACGATGGACCTGACGGAGACGTCGATGATCTTGCAGGCGACGGGGAGTCCGAGCAAGCTGGACGCGATGGTGGGGCTGCTGCGGAAGTTCGAGATCGTGGAGCTGGTGCGGACGGGGAAGGTGCTGATGGCGCGCGGGGAGGAGGCGACATAAGCCCCCGGAGGGGGCGCTTGAAAAGTTGCAAGGTTGAAAAAGCGGGAGGGTCGCTGTTGATGGCGACCGCTGGCGGGAGAAGGGGCTCGCGCAGAGGCGCATAGGCGCAGAGAAGTTGAAGGTTGAAAGGTTGAAGAGCTGAAGGGTGATTCACCACGGAACACACGGAAAACACGAAAAAGTTGAAAGTTGCCGGAAGGGAGTCGAGTTTTTTCGAGAATTTCGACAGTTTCGAGCATTTCGAGGAGTGGGAAACAGGTTTCCATTGAATGGAAGTGGGTTTTGAGTGATTTCTTTTGTGAGGGCGCGGGAGTTGTTGTAGGATTGCGCGTGCGCGAGGGGGAGAGAGAGATAGAGGTAGAAGATGTCGTTGCTGCAACGGTTCGTGAACAGGACGGAGTTCTCGTCGTACGAGGACTTCTACGAGAATTTTCGCATCGAGGTGCCGGAGAACTTCAACTTCGGGTACGACGTGGTAGACGCGTATGCGGCGGCGGAGCCGGAGCGGCGGGCGCTGGTGTGGTGCGACGACCACGGAGGGGAGCGGATCATCAGCTTCGGGGAGCTGAAGCGGCTGAGCGACGCGGCGGCGCAGTTCCTCCAGGACGCGGGCATCCGGAAGGGGGACTGCGTGATGCTGCTGATGGGAGGGCGGTACGAGTTCTGGATCGCGATGGTGGCGCTGCACAAGCTGGGGGCGCTGGCGATTCCGGGGTCGCACATGCTGAAGGCGCACGATCTGGAGTATCGCTACCGGCTGGGGGACATCCGGCTGGTGCTGTGCAACGACCGGGAGGACCTGCGGGAGGAGGTGGCGGCGGCCGCGGCGACGCCGGGGCTGCCCATCGTGCCGAAGCTGGTGACGCTGCACGGGGCGCCGAAGGGGTGGCTGGCGCTGCATGATGCGCTCGACGAGCCCGGGCTGTCGCGGCTGGCGGGGCGGTTTGCGCGGCCGACGGGGGAGCAGGCGACGCGGAACGGGGATCCGATGCTGGCGTACTTCACGAGCGGGACGAGCGGGGAGCCGAAGCTGACGATGCACAACTTCGTGTATCCGCTGGGACACATCACGACGGCGCGCTATTGGCAGAACGTGGAGGACGGGGGGCTGCACTACACGCTGGCGGACACGGGGTGGGCGAAGACGGCGTGGGGCAAGCTCTACGGGCAGTGGATCGCGGGGACGGCGATCTTCGTGCACGACTACGAGCGCTTCAACGCCCAGCGGACGATGGAGGTGTGCGCGAAGTACAAGGTGACGACGTTCTGCGCGCCGATGACGGTGTACCGCTATCTGGCGAAGGAGGACTTGTCGGAGTACGACTTTTCGTCGATCCACCATGCGGCGATGGCCGGGGAGCCACTGAACGCGGCGGTGTACCAGCGGTTTGGGGCGGCGACGGGGCTGCGGCTGATGGAGGGGTTCGGGCAGAGCGAGAGCTGCGTGATCATGGCGAACTTCCTGTGGATGGAGCCGAAGCCGGGGAGCGTGGGGCGCGGGTCGCCGGTGTTCCGGCCCTGCCTGCTCAAGGACGACGGGACGCTCGCGGAGGAGGGCGAGACCGGGGAGCTCGTCCTGCCGATGGATCGGGGGGCGCCGCCAGGACTCACCATCGGCTACTACAAGAACCCCGAGGCGACGACCGAGGTCTTCCGCGATGGCTACTACCACACCGGCGACCTGTGCTGGCGCGATGCGGACGGGTATTTCTGGTTCGTGGGGCGGAACGACGACATCATCAAGTCGAGCGGCTACCGGGTGGGGCCGTTCGAGGTGGAGAGCGCCCTGGTGGCGCATCCGGCGGTGCTGGAGGCGGCGGTGACGGGGCTGCCGGATCCGGACCGCGGGCAGATCGTCAAGGCCACGGTGGTGCTGGCGCGGGGGTTCTCGCCGAGCGAGGTGCTGGTGAAGGAGCTGCAGGACTTCGTGAAGAAGGAGACCGCCCCGTACAAGTATCCGCGCCGCATCGAGTTCGTGGACGAGCTGCCGAAGACCACGAGCGGCAAGATCCAGCGCAAGGAGATTCGCAAGCGCGACCTCGAGCGGCTGCATGCGGAGGCGATGAAGGCGGCGGCGGAAGAGGTGGGGAAGTAAGAAGGGGAGGGGGAGGAGTCGCCAGAGAGGGACAAGGGCATGGGCAAGGCCCCTGCGCCCCGAGAAAAGGGGGGACGAGTGGGGGGGAGGGCAGAGAGGCCGTGGCGCAAGCGGCCCGGAACTGGATCAAGGCGGGAGAGGAAAAAATGGCAAAAATGCCAATGTCTGACCCAAAAACACGCGTATTTGGAGGACAGGGAAAGGGGGGGCTGGGACAGCTGGGATGGTGAGACCACATGGACGAGGGGCGGGAAGCGGGGGGGGAGTGGGGGGGCGACAGGCTGGCGGTCAGGGGGGGGAGGGCTGGCGCGGTTCGAATTTTTCTGTAGCCGTTTCGGTTGCACACAGGCACAGGCTGGCGGTCGCAGGAAACCGCGTCCCTCCCGCTGTGCCCCAGCGCGGGAGGGACGCAATTCATTGCGTCCGGCGGGCTATACTTTTCATGGATCCGCTCTAGGGGGCGGGGGCGGGGGAGATGGCGGCGCGGAGAAAGGCGTCGAGGGCGGCGTGGGCAGGGGAGTTGGTCTGGAGCCAGGCGTAGTCGGAGTGGGCGCCGTTGAGGAGCGCGAACTGCTTGGGGGGGGCGGCGGCCTCGGCGAGGAGGCGGCCTGAGGCGAAGGGGACCGTGGTGTCGGCAGGGGAATGCAGGAAGAGCTTGGGGATGTCGGGGAGGCGAGAGGCGTAGTCGCCGGCGGGGAAGTGGGCGGTGAGGAGGTGGGCGAGGGGCAGGCGGGGGAAGAGGAGGTGGGCCATGTTGGTGGCGGAATGGAAGCCGCTGTCGAGGATGAGGGCGACGGGCGGGACGGGGGATTCGAGGGCGGCATGGAGGCAGACGGGGACGCCCAGGGAGTGGCCGTAGAGGAGCAGCGGGAGGCGGGGGCGGGCGAACTTGTTCATCTTGAGGGCGACGTCGATGGCCGCCTTGGCGTCGAGGTAGAGGCCGGACTCGGTGGGCGTGCCCTCGGACTGGCCGTAGCCGCGGTAGTCGAAGAGGAAGACGTTGTAGCGGCGGGCGTGGAAGAAGGGCAGGAGCTTGAGATTGTAGGAGATGTTGCCGGCGTTGCCGTGGAAAATCACCAGGTTGGCGACGGGGTAGGAGGCCGGGATCCACCAGCCGTGGAGCTGGGTGCCGTCATCCGCGCGGAAGGTGACGTTCTGGTGGACGAGGTCGACGGCGTAGGGGTTGGCTGTGACGTCGGGGCTGGGGCGGTAGAGGAAGCTACGCTCGTAGCGGTGGAAGAGGAGGATGCCGCCAAGTCCAAAGGCCAGTCCGAGGAAGAGGACGAGGAAGAGCACCAGCCGCAGGCGGCGGAGGAAGCGCGCGAGGCGGGGGTGCCGGGAAGGGGCCTTGGCAACGTTTTTCTTCACGGGGAGGGGGGAGGGGAGCAGGAGGCGGGCTGCGCGGAAGGCGCTTCGGGCGCGGGAGGCTCGGGAGGAGGCGTGGCAGGGACAGCTGGGGCCTCTGGGACGGAGGGGGCGGGCGGCTCAGGGGCAGGGGGCGGGGAGGGGAAGAGAGAGGAGAAGGGGGAGAGGGGGCCGGGCGTGCCGGGAGGCACCATGGGGACGGCGGCCTTCTTCTTCTTTTTCTTTTTCCTGCGCCTGGAGGAGGAGGGGGTGTCGGGCGGTGGCGGGGTGTCGCGGATGACATCGTCGGGAGAAAGGTCGTCGGTGGCGGGGGCGAAGAGCAGGTCGTCGTCCGTGGGGGCGTCGGGTTCGGGCGACGGAGAGGCGTGGCGGCGGGGGTGGCGGCGGCGGAGGAGGGAGCGGGCATGGTGCTTGGAGGAGCCCATGAGGATGGCCAGGGAGGTCAGGAACGGGATGTGTACCATGGTGATCTGGACGGTGGCGGCCAGTGGTACCGCCAGCAGCACGCCCGGGATGCCCCAGAGCCAGCCCCAGAAGAGCAGGAAGAGCAGGACGGTCACGGGGGAGAGGTTCAGGCGGTCGCCGTAGAGCTTCGGGGCCACGAGCGTGCCCAGGAGGAACTGGATGATGGTGAGGACCGAGGCGACCATCAGGGTCGGGCCCAGGGCGCCGCCGAACTGGACGAGGGCGGTGACGGAGGGCAGGATGGTCGCCACGATGGAGCCGAGGGTCGGGACGAAGTTCAGGGTGAAGGCGAGGAGGCCCCAGGTAAAGGCGAAGTCGACCCCCATGAGGATGAGGGCGGCCCAGAAGGCGAGTCCGGTGAGGAGGGAGACGATGAAGAGGCTGCCGAGGTAGATGGCGATCTGGGAGGAGATGGTGGCGAGGAGGCTGGAGATGGCGGCGCTGCGGCCGGGGAAGGCGGCGAGCAGCTTGTCGGAGGCGTAGGGGCGGGCGAGGAGCATGAAGAAGAGGAAGATGATCACCAGGAGGGCGTTGTAGCCGAAGGAGAAGAGGGCGCGGGTGAGGCGCAGGAGGGAGGAGGTGACGGCGCTCTGGATGTCTATGCCGTCGAGGGCGCCGGGGGGGAGGTCGAGGCGGGCGGCGTAGTCGGCGATGAGGGCGGCGAGGCGGGGGGCGTAGGCGGGGAGCTTCTGGGCGAAGGTGAAGAGACGCTGCTGGACAATGGTGCCGGCGTAGATGGCCAGGGCGACGAGCACCACCAGGACGAAGGTGACGGAGATGGCGGAGGGCACGCGGCAGCGGCGGGTCAGGAAGTTGACAGGGGGGGCCAGGACGTAGGCGAGGAGCCAGGCGATGACCAGGGGGATGACGACGGACTGCGCGGCCTTCAGGACGACGCCGATGGCGATGATGGCGAGAATCCAGATGGGGATGGTGGCGGCGGAGACGGCCCGGGCGGAGAAAAGAGGGGGCGGGGTGGATTCGGTGGACTGGTCGAGGAAGTTGGTCATGGCGCGAAGGTGTATTGGACGGTATAGTCGAGGGAGGCGTTGCCGCGGGGGGGGAGGAGGACGGGGAAGAGGAGGGTGCCGGGACGGGTGCCGGGGCGGGACTCGCGGGTGGCCGAGGTCAGGGCGAAGTCGGAGGAGCGGGGAAAGGTCTCGATGACGTGGATGGTGGTGCGGCGGGAAGTGGCGTTATGGAAGTCGAAGTGGAAGGACTCGGTGGCGATGGCTCCCGGCGTTTCGGCGGACGGCGGGGGCGCGGGGAGGAAGTCGGTGCGGAGCCGGGTGGCGAAGAGGCCGGGGGCGGGATCGAGGCGGAGGACGGCGGTGTCGCCGGGGGAAAGGGAGGCATCGAGGAGGAGGTCGCCGAGGGGGAGGGGGGCGCGGTCGGCATCGCCGGCGAGGAGGAGGAAGCGGCCCGGGGCGAGCGGGTGGTCGGCGGGGACTTCGAAGGTGAGCTGGTAGGGGAGGGGGCGGGGCTGGACGTCCTCGTCGGAGGAGGCGGCGCCCGGGAAGTCAGGGTCGGTGCGCGGATTGCGGGGAAAGGCGTCGGGGGCGTAGACGTCCAGGACGGGGACGAGTTCGCAAGGGAGGTCGCGGTCGAAGGCGAGGGTGCGGCGGGTGCCGTCGGGGGCGGTGGCGGTGGAGAGGAGGGTGATGGCGGCGCGGGAGGGGGCGAGATGGGCGGTGTGGAGGATGGGCGCGGAAGAGGCATCGCCCGCGACGAGCGGGGCCGCCGGGGCGGGGGAGCAGAGTTGTGCGAGCAGGGTGAAAACGATGGGAAGTCGCCGCAAATGGCGAAGGGCAGGGGAAAGGACGGAACGCGGGGCGCGACGGCCCCGCGGTCCAAGGGAGGTGGGTGAGGAACAGGTTCCCATCGTCTGGAAACGTGTTTTCAGGGGGCGGCGTAGAAGTCGGCGATGGTCTGGACGACGTAGGCGGCCATGTCGTCGGAGAGCTCGGGGTAGATGGGCAGGGCGATGGTCTCGCGGGCGGCGCGTTCGGCCTCGGGGAAGTCGCCGGCCTTGTAGCCGAGGTCGGCGAAGCATTCCTGGACGTGGAGGGGGACGGGGTAGTAGATGGCGCAGCCGACACCGTGGGCGCGGAGGTAGGCGACGAGGTCGTCGCGGCGCGGGACGCGGCAGATGAACTGGTTGTAGACGTGTCGGCCCGGGCCAGGGGTGGGCAGGACAACCTGGGAGAGGCCGGCCTCGGCGAAGAGCTTCACGTAGCGCTTGGCGTTGGTCTGACGGGCGGCGGACCAGCCGTCGAGGTACTTGAGCTTGCACTCGATGACGGCGGCCTGGAGGGCGTCGAGGCGGAAGTTGCCGCCGATGCAATGGTGGTAGTACTGGGGCTCCATGCCGTGGTTGCGCATGATCTCGACGCGGTGGGCGCGGGCGGGGTCGGTAGCGGTGACGAGGCCACCGTCGCCGAAGCAGCCGAGGTTCTTGGAGGGGAAGAAGGAGAAGCAGCCGTAGTCGCCGATGGAGCCGGCGCGGCGGCCCTGGGCGTCTTCGGCGCCGATGGCCTGGCAGGCGTCCTCGACAAGCACCAGATTGTGCTTCCTGGCGATGGCTTCGAAGGCGGCCATGTCGGCGAGGCGGCCGTAGAGGTGGACGGGGAGGATGGCGCGGGTGCGCGGGGTGATGCGGGCCTCGACCAGCGCGGGGTCGAGGTTGAAGGAGTCGGGGTCGATGTCCGCGAAGACGATGCGGGCGCCGACGCGGGCGATGGCCCCGGCGGTGGCGAAGAAGGTGTAGGGGGTGGTGATGACCTCGTCGCCGGGGCCGATGCCGGCGGCCATCAGGGAGACGATGAGCGCGTCGGAGCCAGAGGAGACGCCGATGGCGTGCGGGACGTGGCAGTAGGCGGCCAGGGCGGCCTCGCAGGACTTGACGGAGGGGCCGAGGATGAAGGTCTGGTCGGCGCAGATCTTCTCGAGGACGGGGCGGAGCTCGTCGGCGAAGGTCTGGTACTGGGGCTTGAGGTCGAGCAGAGGAACGTTCATGGAGGACTCCTGGGGTTGCGGGCGGCGTACAATGCGCCAATGCCGTCAGCATACGCGTCCGGCTTGGCGGTCGCAAGAATGAAACGGGCGCGCGCCGGCGGAAAGCGACGGCGGCCAGCGCGGCTAGGGGGCGACCTTGAGCTTGGCGAAGCCGCGCTTGCCGGCGCGAAGGACGAGGCCGTCCGAGGGGACGAGGCGGTGGCGGAAGTCGGTGATGCGCTCGTCGCCGACATGGACGGCGCCGGCCTGGACGAGGCGGCGGGCTTCGCTGGTGCTCGGGGCGAGGTGGGCGGCGACCATCAGGGAGAGTAGCCCGGTCTCGGCCGGGGGGACGACGACGACAGGGATGTCGGCGGGAAGCTGGTTCTTGGCGAAGACGCGGGCGAACTCGGCGGCGGCGGCCTCGGCATCGTCGTCGGAGTGGAACTGGGCGACGATACGGCGGGCGAGGGCGTCCTTGACGTCGCGGGGGTGGCGACGGCCGGCGGCGACGTCGGCGCGAAGGGCGGCGATCTCGGCATCGGGCATGCAGAGGACGAGGGAATAGTAGCGCCACATGAGGTCATCGCTGACGCTCATGGTCTTGCCGTACATGTCGTTGGGGGTGTCGTTGACCGCGATGTAGTTGCCGAGGGATTTGGACATCTTGTGGACGCCGTCAAGGCCTTCGAGGAGAGGGAGGGTCATCACGATCTGGGGCTCCTGGCCGAGGGCGCGCTGGAGCTCGCGGCCGAGGAGGAGGTTGAAGAGCTGGTCGGTGCCGCCGAGCTCGACATCGGCGCGGACCATCACGGAGTCGTAGGCCTGGACGAGGGGGTAGAGGAACTCGACGAGCGAGATGGGCTGCTTGGCGGCGTAGCGCTTGGCGAAGTCGTCGCGGGCGAGGAGCTGGGCGACGGTGACGTGGGCGGAGAGGCGGATCACCTTGTCAAAGGTCATCGGGCCGAACCATTCGGAGTTGAAGTGGATCTCGGTGCGGGCGGGGTCGAGAATCTTGAAGACCTGCTCCTGGTAGCTCTTGGCGTTCTCGAGGACTTGCTCGCGGGAAAGCTGGGGGCGGGTGGCGTTCTTGCCGGAAGGGTCGCCGATCATGCCGGTGAAGTCGCCGATGATGAAGACGACGGTATGGCCGCACTCCTGGAACTCGCGGAGCTTGTTCATGGCGACGCAGTGGCCGAGGTGGAGGTCGGGGGCGGAGGGGTCGGCGCCCATCTTGATGCGGAGGGGGCGGCCTTCGGCGGTGGCCTTTTCGAGGCGGGTCTTGAGCTCGGCGAGGCTGTGGAGGTCGACGATGCGGGCGGTGAGGCGGGCGAGTTGCTGGGCAATATCCATGGACATGGGGGAATCCTTTCAAGGCGGTCGGGGCCGCCAACGGGCGGACAGCTTAGCGGGGGGCGGGGGCAGGCGCAAGCAGAAAGGGGAACTCACCAGCGCAATGGGCGCATCTGAGTTGTTTGCACAAGAGGAAACACCTGGGTTGCGTGGAGTCGCTTTTTGTCCCGCTGCCCCTTCAGTTTTCGGCTCCTCGCCAGAAAGGCCTTCCCGACCTCCGGGCGGGCCGAGCCCAAGGGATTCGGAACCATTATTCCGGAAACTGTCCTTGCATACGGGCCGCCCGGCGGTCGGCCCCTCCCATGCCTGCCGGACGTTTGCGTCTATTCCGAAATCGCTCTCGAGCGAGGTTGCAAACAACTCAGATGCACCCCCAGCGCAATGAAAGTTCCAATAGGAACTGGACAGGGCCTGGTGCCGACGAGCGTGACGCCCGACCTCGCCGGGTGCCAGGTCGCGTTCGCGTCCGACATCGGGCTTCACGTGACGGACGGCGCCATGCTGACGGTCGTGGATGCCAAGGGCGGAGGGACGCTGACCGCCGGCGAATACGCCATCTATGCCGACGGGGCAAACGCGGCTGTCGCGGGCGGGGTTCCGTCGCGTTCGTCTTGCCCAAAACCCGCATAATCCCCTTTGTTTTACCGAAATCTCACACCAATTCGCCCCTTGCCCGCCATCCTTCAAACTGCTAGGATTCCTCTGCCATGAATATCTTGTCCAGTCTTTTGCCCACCTCCTGGCTGCCGGAAGCCATGATCTACCAGGTGAATCTCCGTGCCCTCGCCGCCCGCGAGCCCCGCAACCCCGTCGAGGCCGCCGCCGAAAAGCCCGTCGAGGAGTCGCCTCTCGCCTACCTGACCCGCAATCTGTCGCGCCTGAAGCGCCTCGGCTTCACCGTGCTCTACCTCCTCCCCCCTTACCCCATCGGCCGCGCCGGCCGCAAGGGCATCGGCTCCCCCTATTCCTCGCGGGACTTCGCCGCCATCGAGCCGGAATATGGCACCAAGGGCGAAGTGCTGGAGCTTGTCCGCAAGGCCCACAAGCTCAAGCTCAAGGTCATTTTCGACATCACGCCGAACCACACCGCCCGCGACCACGTGTGGATGAAGGAGCATCCGGAATACTATGTGCGCAACCCGGACGGCAGCGCCTTCTTCGACTGCGACTGGTCGGACACGGCGAAGCTGGACTACCGCGTTCCGGCCCTTCGTGCCGCCATGGTCGAGGTCTACGACCGCTGGCTCTCCTGCCTGGGCGATGGCGACGGCATCGACGGCTTCCGCCTCGACATGGCCCACTTCATCAACGACCGCAGCTTCTGGAACGACGCCATGGCCGAGCTCCAGCGCCGCCACGCCGACCGCGAGCTGCTGTTCCTCGCCGAATGCTATGGCTTCGACAACAATCTCGACCTCTTCCGGCGCGGCATCGTGGCCGCCTACGACGACGACTTCTACAAGCTCTCCCAGTATGGCTACGCCGTCGACGAGGCCACCGGCGAATCGCGCGTCCGCCTCTCCGAGGACGCCCATCACAACCACGATTTCCAGCCGATTCTGGAGGCCTGGGGCGATGGCGGCATCGCCGCCGCCGCCGGACGCATCCTCATGCGCTACGAGGAGGCGGCCGCTGCGTTCAACACCCCCCGCTTCGTGGCGCGCTACACCGACAACCACGACGAGGGCCGCGGCCTCTACCGCTTCGGCCCCGGCGCCGTCCGCGCCATGAACGCCCTGGCCTTCCTCGCCCCGCGCACGATTCCGTTCCTGCTCTGCGGCGAAGAGTTCGGGGCCCTCGACCGCCCCAGCATCCACGCCCGCTGCCAGACCTGCGACAAGGGCCGCCGCATTCTCCTGCGCGATGGCCGCGAAGTCCGCATCGAGGGCGTCGAGTTCGAGGGCAACGTCTACGCCCGCGGCTTCGAGACGCGCCTGGAGTGGTACGAGTTCTTCCGCGACCTGTTCCGGCTACGGCGCAGGAACCGCATCCTAACCGAAGGCACCTGCGCCCTCGTCGACGTCGGCGAACAGGCGCCCGCCCGGGAACGCACCGTCGTGGCCTTCGACCGCGCCCTCGGCCGCCGCCTCTGGCGATGCGCCGTCAATCTCGGCGAAAAGCCCCGCCAGCTCGCCCGGGCCGGGGCGCTGCTCGACGGCAAAGTGGTCTTTGGCGGCCTTGACGACGACGGCAGCCTGCCGCCATTCGGCGCCCTCGTCGTGGCCATCGGTGAATAACCCTCGTTTGCCCCCTACATGACCACGATCCCGCCCCTCTCTCCGCCTTCGCCTGCCGAGCAGAAAGCCCGCTTCATCCAGCTCCTGGCCGCGACGAGACGACGTGGCATCAAGCGTGTGCTGGAGGAACTCGGGCACCTCGGCTTCTACGAGGCCCCCGCCTCCACGGTTTTCCACCTCAACCACCCCGGCGGCCTCCTCACCCATTCCCTCAACGTCTACGACATGGCCGTCATGCTCCGCAGGCAGATGATCCGGCGCATTCCCGCGCTTGCCGCCGCCCTTCCCGCCCGCAGCATCGCCATTGCCGCCCTCCTGCACGATGTCTGCAAGGCCGAGGTCTACAAACCCTCCATCCGCCATCGCAAGAACGCCGACGGCCGCTGGGAGGACTACCAGGGCTACGAGGTCGACTACGCCGCCTTTCCGCTCGGCCATGGCGAAAAGTCAGTCATCCGGCTCCTCCGCTGGGGCCTTGACCTCACCGACGACGAGATGTTCGCCATCCGCTGGCACATGGGGGCCTGGGAACTGCCCTTCCAGAGCGCCGAGGCCAAGGGCAACCTGAACGCCGCCCGTGCCCGCTGTCCCCTGGCCACCATCGTCTCCACCGCCGACGGCCTCGCCGCCGCCCTCCTCGAAGGTTAGTGTCCTGGATTCAAAATTCCTTGTCCAAACTTGCCCTGATGTTCCCCCACGTCGTTGCCGGATTTCGACGCAGGAAACTGCGCCTTCAATCCGGCGCCTCGTCGGGAAACACCATGCCGTCGTTTGAACAAGTTTTATCATCCAGGACACTAGAGCATTTTGCGAAAATGTGTGGCCGCAAGGTTCGGAGGTGCGACATCCTGTCGCGCCCAAATGAATTGCGCGGCTGGAAGCCGCACCTCCCTGGGGGCGCGGGCGGCTCGCCCGCGATTGGTCGGGACCGGGAATGCGTTCCTGGCGGAGAAGCAGGATGTGATCCGCACAGAGCGCGGATCCTACCGGGGCGGTTGATGGCGAGACGGGGGGCGTGCCTGGTCCGTGACAAAACTGTCGCGTTTCCCCCGAAAAGACTTTACTTCGGGAGATGGACGCGCTAGAAAAGGAGCGAACCATGGTGTTTTAGTGACATAGGCAGGATGCGCGAATGAAAGACACGACGAACGACATGACCTCGACCATCAACCAGCTGATCCAGCTGCAGGAACTCATCATTGCGAAGACGCAGCGGCTGGCGGCCAGCCCACAGTCCAACTTGAGCCTCCTGGACGAGAATATTGCGTCGATGCGGAAGTGCGTGGCCCCCAAGGTGCTCCAGGATTTCGACCGGCTGCTGCAGAAGTCGCAGATCGCCATTGTGCCGATGGAGCAGGGCAAGTGCACGGCGTGCAACATGACCCTGCCGGTCTCGCTGGTGCATCAGGTGCATGCGGCGGAGGCCATCTACCATTGCCCGAGCTGCGCGCGGTTGCTGTTCTACCGCGACGCGGACTCGTCGGCCCGGAACACCCGCCCGCCCCGGAAGCGCACCGAAGCCCCCAAGACCGGCATCGCCAAGTTCTCCAGCGACGCGCTGATGGTGCCGGACCTGGAAGGGAAGGACGCGGAGTCCGTCATCCGCGAGCTGGCCGAGAAGCTGAAGGATGCCAAGTACATCGACGATGCCGAGAAGCTGGTGATGGCGGCCATGGCCCGCGAGGCCGTGGATTCGACCGCGCTGGAGAATGGCTGCGCGTTTCCGCACGCCCGCGGCATCGAAGGCGGCGCGCTTTCCTTTGCGCTGGGCATTGCCAAGAAGCCCATCGCGTTTGATTCGTCCAAGAAGGCCTCGACGCAGATCGTGGTGCTGATGGTCATCCCGACGGCCGCCTCGACGTTCTATCTCAAGCTGATCGCCGGCTTCAACCGCGTCCTGATGGTCGAGAAGAACCGCGATGCCCTGCTGGCCACCGATACGCCCGAGAAGATGTGGAAGACCCTCGTCAAGCTGACGGCGAAGGATATCCCGTAGGGCGAGAACGGGGCAATGGGGGAGGGCTGGGGGGCAGAAAACCGAGAAACAGCTAGATGTCTAGAAATCTAGGATTCTAGAATTCTAGAGGGGGGAGGTGGAAGTTGGGTTTGCAGGCGGCGGGGCGGAATGGTAGAGTGGGGGGGTCATGAATGAGAACATGGATACATCCTTGAAGTGTGCGCGCGAGGTGTTCGAGATCGAACTCGCGGCGCTACAGCGGACTTGCGGGCGGCTGGACGGACGCATCGGGGAGGCCGTCGAGGCGTTGCGGGAGGCCTTGGCGCGGGCGGGAAAGATTGTCGTCACGGGCATTGGCAAGTCCTACCACATTGGGCAGAAGATTGCCTCGACGCTGACTTCCACTGGCGCCCCGGCGATGATGCTTCATCCCTCGGAGGCCATGCACGGCGACCTCGGCATGCTGCAAGGCAACGATGTGGTGCTGGCCCTGTCGTACTCCGGAGAATCGGACGAGCTGGTGCGGTTGCTGCCGCTCATCCGGCGGGCTGGCGTCCGGATTATTTCCATCACGGGCCAGGCGGAATCGACGCTGGGGAAGTATTCGGACATCGTGCTGGATGCCTCGGTGGAACGCGAGGCGTGCCCGTTCAACATGGTGCCGACGGCCTCGACGACGGTGGCCCTGGCCATCGGCGATGCGTTGTGCATCGCGTTGCTCAAGGCCCGCGGGGTCGACCGGGACGAGTATGCGTCGTTCCATCCGGGCGGGGCAATCGGCAGAAGCCTGCTCCTCAAGGTCGACGACATCATGCGCACCGGAGATCGGCTGGCCGTCGTGTCCCAGCAGGCAACCGTGCGGGATGCGCTGATCGCCATGACCAAGGCCCAGGCGGGAGCGGTGGCGGTGGTGGCGGGGGCGGAGGACCGGACGGCGGTGGGACTGCTTACGGACGGGGACTTGCGGCGGTGTCTGGTATCGGGGCGGACGGACTTCCTGGACCGGCCGGTACGCTCGGCCATGACGGCCAATCCGACTTCGGTGCGGAGCGGCCGGCTCGCGGCGGAGGCGCTGAAGGTGTTCCAGGAGCACCACTTCGACGACCTCATGGTGTTGGCTGCGGACGGGCAGGTGCTCGGGATGATCGACATCCAGGACCTCCCGAAGTTCAAGGTGTTCTGAGATGGCGTTGGCCAGCGATATCGCGCGGTTTGCGCTCAGTACGCGCTGGAACGCGGGACGGCATGTCAGCGGCGAGGCCCTGGTCGAGGAGGTGCGGTCGCTGGGCTTCAGCCGCATCGAAATCGGCTACGACCTCCGGACGGAGCTAATTCCCGGGGTGCAAGCGGCCATCAAGGCGGGGGTGGTGGGATGCGACTCCGTGCACAACTTCTGCCCGGTGCCGGTGGGCGCGACACGGCCTAGCCCGGAAATCTACACGATGGGAGCGCCGGATGCGCGGGAGCGCGAGCTGGCGGTGAAGCATACGGCCCGAACCCTGCGGTTCGCGGCGGAGATTGGGGCGCGGACGGTGGTCTGTCATGCGGGCAACGTCGACATGCCGCGCTTCACCTACGAGCTCATCCGGCTGGTGCAGACGGGCCGCCAGTTCACGAGCGAATACGAGAATCTCAAGTACAAGGCCCAGATGACTCGCGACAAGCGGGCGATGCGGCAGGTGGATGCGCTGAGCACCTCCTTGGAGGCCATCATGCCCGTCCTGGAGGAGACCGGGGTGCACCTGGCCCTGGAAAACCTGCCGACGTGGGAGGCCCTGCCCTCGGAAATCGAGGGCGAACGGCTGGCCAAGCGGTTCGCGGGCAGCGGCTTGCGGCTGTGGTGGGACATCGGCCATGCGCAAATCCGCGACAATCTGGGCCTCATCAACTCCTATCGCTGGCTCCAGCGGTGGCTGCCCTTCGTGGACGGCTTCCATGTCCACGATGTGCTTCCGCCGGGCGACGACCACCACGCCCCCGGACCAGGCAAGGGCGGCTCCGTGGACTTCCGCAGTTTGCGCCCGCTGGTGACCGCCCCCCCTGCCGCCAACGGCAAGCCACGCATCCTGACCTTCGAACCCTCGCCGCATGTTCCGGCCGACCATATCAAGGCCGCCTTGCCCTACGTGGCGGACATCTGGTTCCCGGAAGCGCCCCAGCCCTAGAGCGGAGCCATGAAAAGTCTAGCCACCACGAGGCCTTTTCGGTAGGGCTCGACCGCTGGGCGGGCCGAACCCCAGGGGCTCGACAAGATCATCCCCAAAACGCCCCTTGACCGCGGGTCGCCCGACGGTCGGCTCTCTACCCAGCCTGTCGGGCGTTTTTCCGCGCACCCCCTCCATCCATCGCCGCAACGGCGAGACACCGTTGCCACATCAACTGCCGCTTTCCTCCCGCGCAAACCCACTTCGACTATGCCGATGAAATCGACGAAGCCGACGAAATCGGATGCTGTAGCTGCTTCGGTTGCGCACCGACACTGACTAGCGGTCGCAGTAAACTACGTCCTTCCCGCAGTGTCCCAGCGCGGGAGGGACGCAATTCATTGCGCCCGTCGGGCTATCCTTTTTATGGAATCGGGCTAGTCCCGTAAGGAGCAGGAAATCTTGACGATGGAGCCGCCTCGAACGTCAAACTCGAGCTTCATCGAGGCGTCCGGCGTGTAGTATTCGTATTCAGTCTCGCCATCGTCGACTTCCTTCCGGTCGGGCGCGCCGTAGGCAGGCACCAGCACCGATTCGGACTGGCCGACCGCCACGCCGGCCGCAGTCGCCGTCGGGGGAACGCGGGAGCTGACGGACTCGACAATGCCGGGCCGGTCGTCGTCGAATTCCACCTTGAAGGTGGAATAGTGCCAGTTGTCGTCCGTTTTGCGCTGCGGCTGCCCGCAGGCCGACTCCAGCTGGGCGATGGTCATGCCGGGGGTTACGCCGGCCAGGGACATCTGTTCGGGGGCCACCGTTGCCTGGGCGGTCACGGCAACCGCCCACACCAGGGCCAGGACTGCGATGGAATTTTTGTGCATCATAATTCACCTCTTGAGTTGGTAAACCGTCTACCACCCGGCACCCCTTCTGTCAAGGGGAAACGCCTCGCGGGCGCATCGCATCTGGGAAAGTTCCGATATGAACTGGACAGGGCGGCATGGTCCCTCCTTCCTGCCCCGGGCGCGGGAGACGGGGACGCCTAGGCGGCGGGAGCGAGGTGTGGGGGGAGGGGGGACAACGGCAGGGCCGCCGTTGCTACAGCGGGAGGGCGAGGAGGGAGGCGGGGGCGAGGCCGGCGTCGGAGGGGGGGAGGACGTGGAGGGAGTAGGGCGACCGGTTTTCGGCGCGGAGAAGGGATTCGGTCAGGTGGAGGAGCAGGGGGTTCTGGAAGCAGCCGCCGACGAGGGCAAGGGGGAGGTCGGGATGGGTGCGGGCGACGGCCAGGAGCATGTGCGCGATAGTGAGGTGGAAGCGGAGGGCGGGGAGGTGGGTGGCGAGAAGGGGCAGGACGTCGGGGGGCTGGTCGGCGAGGGGGGGGAGGTGATGCTGGGCTTCCGCATGGCGGGCGAGTTCGGCAATCATGGGCGCAGGGTCGAGGGTGCCGTCGGGGGCCAGGTCGAAGGGATAGGGGGAGGGGAGGGGGGCCTTGGTCTCGTGCAAGGTGTCGTAGGCGAGGGTGGCGGCGGTCTGGAGGAGCAGGGCGGGGTAGGCTTCGGCGGTGGTGGTGTGGGCCAGTCCCAGGAGGGCGGCGGCGACATCGAAGAGGCGTCCGCAGGACGAGCACCGGGGCGCGAGAGGAGTCGGGGACGGGGCGGCGACCAGGGCGTCGAGGAGCGCGCGGGTGGCGGCGGGCAGGGCGTCGGCCAGCGGAGCGGGGAAGGGGAGGTTCCAGGCGTGGCAGAGGGCGTAGGCGGTCTGGAGGGGCCGGCGGGCGGCGGCATCGGGGCCGGGGAGCGGGAAGGGACGCAGGAAGGCGACGGGGGCGAAGTCGCGCGGGGAGGAGAGGAGGAGTGCCTGGAAGCCCCAGATGGAGGCGCGGTCGGGAGCGAGACCGGTGCCGTCGAGGGCGAACGCGAGGAAGGGGTATGGCAGGTGGTGCTCGAGGGCGGCGGCGAGGGCGTGGGCGTGGTGGTGCTGGACGGGGGCCAGGGGAACGTGGCGGTCGGCAGCGAGGGCGCGGGCGAGGCGGGTGGAGGGGTAGTCAGGGTGAAGGTCGCAGGCGAGGGCGGCGAGGGGCGTGGAGTGGAGACGTTGGAGGTCGGCGGCGGTGGTGTGCCAGCGGGCGATGGAGCGGGGCGTGGCGAGGTCGCCGATGTGGGCGGAGACGGCGATGGTGCGGTCGGGGAGCGAGAGGGCGACGGTCGACTTGGAGGCGGGGCCAGCGGCGAGGCGGCCGGGGGGCAGCGTGGGCGGGGCGGGCAGACTGTAGGGGGCGAGGCCGCGGGCGCGGCGCAGGAAGAGGGGGCGATCGGCGTAGTCGACCAGCATCACGGAGTCGTCGTAGGGCGCGGCGATGGGGCGATTATGGAGCAGGAAGGCGTCGCAGAGGGGGGAGAGCTCGCGGAGGGCTTCGTCGTTGTCGGTGACGAGCGGCTCGTCGGAGAGGTTGGCGGAGGTGGCGACGAGGGGCAGGCCGAGGTCGTCGAGGAGGAGCCAGTGGAGCGGAGAGTAGGGCAGGAAGCAACCGAGCGTGTCGAGGTGGGGCGCGAGCAGGGGCGACAGGCGCGGTGCGGAGGCGGGCGCGGGGAAACGACGGCGCAGGATGACGATGGGCGCGGCGGGCGAGGTCAGCCACCGGGCCTCGGCGGGGCGGAGGTGGCAGACGGCGCGGATGGCGTCCAGGGACGGGCAGAGGAGGGCAAACGGCTTTTCGGGCCGGCGCTTGACGGCGCGGAGGCGGGCGACAGCCGCGTCGTCGGTCGCCAAAGCCATCAGATGGAAGCCGCCAATGCCCTTGACGGCGACGATGCGGCCTGCGCGCAGCTCGGCCTCGGCGGCGGCCAAGGCGTCCTCTCCGACGAGTGGCGACGGGGAGGGCGCGGGGGGGGTGTTTTGCGAAAGAACACCTGCTTTTACCGTAAACTCATGCGTCTTTGGGGCGGCGGGCGAGGGGCGATATTCAAGGTGCGGGCCGCAGACGGGGCAGGCGATAGGCTGGGCGTGGAAGCGGCGGTTGGCGGGATCGGCATACTCGGCGGCGCAGCGGGAGCAGAGGGGGAAGCCGGCCATCGTGGTCGCGGGACGGTCGTAGGGGAGCGCCGTGATGATGGAGGCGCGGGGGCCGCAGTGGGAGCAGGTGATGAAGGGATAGCGGTAGCGGGGATTGGCGGGGTCGCGGAGTTCGCGGAGGCAATCGGGGCAGGTGGCGAGGTCGGGCAGGACCAGGGCGGGGCGTTCCGCGTTGGCGGGCGCGGATGGCAGGATGACGAAGGGCGAGGGCGGCGGCGGCACATCGGTGGGCAGCGGCACGGGCGGCGAGGGCAAGGGTTCGGCGGCAGCGGGCAAGGTCCCGACGAAGTCACGCAGGAACGTCTCGACGGCGGCGGTCGGCCCCGCGAGGACGATTTCGGCCCCTTCGGGCGTATTGCGGACGGAGCCGTCGAGGCCCAGGGCACGGGCGAGGCGGTAGGCGCTGGGGCGGAAGCCGACGCCCTGGACGCGGCCGGCCAGACGCCACCGCACGGCGCGGCGGTCGGAGGAGGCGATGGGCGAGGACGAAGGCATGGGCAAGTGAAAAAAAGGCGGAAACCATGCAGTTTCCGCCAAATGGTGGGCGATACTGGGCTCGAACCAGTGACCTCCACGATGTCAACGTGGCGCTCTAACCAACTGAGCTAATCGCCCGAAGTCGGGAAAAGTATGCACACCGACCGGGAAGAACGCAACACATATTTTGCAAAAAAATGCGCGGGACGGGCGAGGGATTGGACTTGAGGGGGTGGGGGAGACGGAGGTAGAATGGCATGGACAATGAAAACTTGGCACGAAATTGCGGAAAAGACCGGGGCTCCCGCCGTGCGACCGGACGATGAGATGTCGGCTATCGCGGCGCAAGGGCGGCGGGGGGCGCATGCTCCGGGAAAACGGGAAAAAGGCGCATGACGACAAATCGAGAGAACGGGCGCCGGGTGGTCATTGATGCGCGGTGGGTGGAGGCCGAGCTGAGCGGGATTGGGCGCTTCACCATCGAACTCCTCCGCGAGCTCGGGCGCCAGGAGAGCGGCTTCCGGTTCCTGGTGCTGGTGCGCGATGCCGGGCGGCAGGCCGCCATCGCGCGCGAGGCCGAGCTGGCGGGGAAGGGGCAGTTCGACTTCGCGGTGGTGCCGTGGGGACCGTTCAGTCCGCGCGGGCAGTTGGCGGTGGCGGGGCTCCTGCGGGAGCAGAAGGCGGCGATCTACCACTCGACGAACTTCATGGTGCCGCTGCCTGCGTTTTCGCGCCGCCGGCCTCACGACACGCGATGCGTCTGCAACATCCACGACCTGATTCCGCTGGTGCATCCGGAATACACGCCACGGGCGTTGAAGTCGCGTTTCGGACCGATCTACCGCCGTCTGATGAAGGAGATTGCGGCGCGCGCGGATGCGGTGCTGACGGGGAGCCAGTCGGCGAAGGCGGACATCGTGCAATGGCTGGGCATGGACGAGGGGCGCGTGGCGGTGATGGCGGACGGGGTGCGCGAGGATTGCGTGCCGGCCGACGGGCCTCGGCCCTCGGCGACGCCGGGAACGCCGCGCACGATCCTTTACGTGGGGCGCAGCGACCCGTACAAGAACGTCCCGCGTCTGGTGGAGGTCTTCGCGCGGTTGCTCAAGGGCCACGACGACCTGCCGCCGCTGGACGTGCGCCTGCGCCTCATCGGGCCGCCGGATCCGCGCTATCCCGAGGCGGCAGCGATGGCGCGCCGGCTGGGCGTGGAAGCCCGCGTCGACTGGACGGGCTACGTGGATGATGCGACTCTCGTGCGCGCCTACCAGGAGGCGGACGTTTTGGCGTTCCTTTCGCGCTACGAGGGTTTCGGGCTCCCCGTGGCGGAGGCGATGGCGTGCGGGACACCGGTGGTCTGCTCCAACGCCGCCAGTTTGCCTGAAGTCGCAGGAAACGCCGCGCTGCTCGTCTCTCCTGACGACTCCGATGCCGCCGAAACCGCGCTGCGTCGCGTCCTGACCGACCCGTCGCTGGCCGCTCAGATGCGCGAGGCTGGTCTGGCCCAGGCCCGCCAGTTCCGCTGGAAGTCGGTGGCCTGCTCCGTCTTGCAGATCTACGAGGCCCTGCTGTGTGCCCGCTAGCTCCTTCCTGCCCTGCTGGCACCGCCACGTCCGGTTCTCCCTCCGCATCGCCCCTGCCGGCTGGGGTGCAGGTGGCCCTTGTCCATGACTGGCTCAACGGCATGCGCGGCGGCGAGCGTTGCCTGGAGCTGATCGCAGACCTCTTTCCCGCCGCGGACATCTACACGCTGCTCTACGTGCCCGAGGCTGTCAGCGAGCGGATTCGCCGCCACACCGTGCATCCGTCGGGGTTGCGCCGCCTGCCGTTCTTTCGCCAGCGCTACCGCTATTTCTTGCCCTTGTTTCCGGGTGCCATCGAGCGGTTCCGGCTGTCGCCGGAGACGCAGCTGGTTGTCAGCACGAGCCACTGTGTTGCCAAGGGCATCCGGCCGCCGCCGGGCGCGCGCCACCTCTGCTACTGCTTTACGCCGATGCGCTATGCGTGGGTGCTCCCCGACGCCTATTTCGGCCCGCCGGGTTCGCCTCGCCGCCGCGTGATCGACCCGTGCCTTCGCCGGCTCCGCGACTGGGACAAGGCCGCCAGCGACCGCGTGGACCGCTTCGTGGCCATCAGCCGCCATGTCCAGGCGCGCATCGGCGAGTTCTATGGGCGCGAATCCGAGGTCGTCTATCCGCCCGTCGACTGCGACTTCTTCACGCCCGCGCTGCCCGACGGCGAGGGAGAAGGAGAAGGGCAAGCCGCCGACGCCTGGCCTTCAACCCTGCCGCGCACCTTGCGCGAGAGCGGCTATCTGCTGGTCGTCTCGGCACTGGTGCCCTACAAACGCGTGGATCTGGCCATCGAAGCGGCGCAACTGGTCGGGCGGCCCCTGGTCGTTGCCGGCGGCGGCAGCGAGGAGACGGCCCTGCGCACCCTTGCCGCTGCGCCCGGTGCGAATGGCACCACTGCGTCCGTCTACTTTGCCGGCCGACCTTCAGATGCCGGCATCCGCGAGCTCTATCGCCACTGCGAGGCGCTCCTTTTCCCCGGCGTCGAAGACTTTGGCATCGTGCCGCTCGAGGCCCAGGCCTGCGGGCGGCCCGTGCTGGCCTTCGGGAGTGGCGGTGCTTTGGAGACGGTGCTCGAGGGCCAGACCGGACTCTTCTTCCCCGAGCAGTCCGCCGAGGCATTGGCCGATGCCATCCGCCGCGCCGCCGCCGTTCGCTGGGATGCCGGCGCCATCCGGGCCCATGCGGAAACCTTTGCGCCTGCCCGTTTCCTTTCCGGCCTGTCCGAGCAAGTCGCCGCCACCCTGCGCGGAGAAAGGCTCTAGCCATGGACGAGAAGACCCGGGCCAAGCTCTATCGCACCGCCAAGGGGTTCGGCGGTCTCTTCTGGGCCGTGCTGCTGATCATCGCGAGCATGCTTTGCCTAGAGAAGACGCGCCTCGGATGGAAGGCCCTGCAGCTGATCTGCCTTGCCTTTGTCCTGCCGCTTGCCGAGGGCTTCATGGCCCTGCGCCATGCCGAACCGCTCCGCTGCCGCCGGGGCATGCTCCGCCTGGCCATTGCGCTGGCCATCGTCGTCGCCTATCTGACGCCCCTGATGGTGTCCTGGCGCCTCGCTCCCCGCCAGCCTTTCCTGACCTGGAACGTCGTCGCCTACTATCTTGCCTCCATCGCTCTCCTCTTCGTCGAGTGCCGCCTGGTCCGGGAGTACGCCGCGTGGCTCCCCGACGCCACGCTGGTCGCCGAGGCCAACTTGGTTTCCGGCATGGTGCTGATCCTCGCGGTGCTAGGCGTGGGGCTGCTCTGGTATGTCCTCCGCGACTGGCCCGACCGTTCGCTGGTCTCGCTTGGCATTGGCCTGCTCTCCCTGAGCGCGGAAGCGCGGCTGCTTCTTCTGCTGCCCTTCCTGGTGGCCGGCTACCTTTTCCTGCTGGCCCGCCGGACGGTGCTCAACCGCCTGCTCACCGCCGAATGACCGCCATCTGGCGTCGTCGTCTTGTCCCATGTCCGTCCGCCTCCAGAAAGCCTTGGCCGATGCCGGCCTCTGCTCCCGTCGCCATGCGGAAGTCCTCATTGCGGCCGGGCGCGTCACCGTCGACGGCCTGCCTGCCGTTTTGGGCACCACCGTCGACCCCGCCCGCCAACGGATACTCGTCGACGGCCGGCCTCTGCCCCCGCCGCAGGACCATCTCACCTATCTGGGCGACAAGCCGCGAGGCGTCCTCTGCACCGCCTTGGATCCGGCAGGCCGCCCCACCATCATCCAATGGGCCCGCGAAGTCGGCTTGCCCCCGGGCCGCTTCTTCACCGTGGGGCGTCTCGACTACGACAGCGAAGGCCTCATCCTGCTGACCACCGACGGCCCTCTGGCTCAGCGTCTCGCCCATCCCTCCCATCACGTCGAGAAGGAGTATCGTGCTTGGATTCCTCGTCTGCCGCCTCGCCCCGTGATTGCGGCCATGCTGCGTGGCGTCGAGGCGTCCGGCGAGCGGCTGCGTGCGTTGGCTGTTGTTCCGGAGGCGCCCCTGCATCCCGGCTGGCCGCCATCCCTGCGCATCGTGCTGGACGAAGGCCGGAATCGCCACATCCGCCGGATGCTGGCCGTTCTGGACATTCCCGTGCTCCGGCTGCGCCGCATCCGCATCGGCTCCCTCACCGAGGCGTTTCTGGGCAACCGCCCGCTTCGCCTCCTGTCCCACGGCGACGAAGAGAAGCTCGTACCCTAGAATCCTAGAATTCTAGAACCCTGGACATTTGGCTTTCTGGACTGTTTGGCCTTTTGCCGCTCGTCTTCCGGCTTCTGGCTTGCCCCCGTCGCCCCCTTGCGCTAGGGTGAAGACGCCATGGCGCATCTTTGGCCCATCCTGTCCGCTGTTGTGTGGCTGACGCTCGTGCTGGCGGTCCTTTCGCATCTTCTCCGCTACCGCCGCCGTCCGGAGTCGGCGCTGCTCTGGTTGCTGGTGGTGATGGCCTTTCCCTTTGCCGGGGCGATTCTCTACGCCATGTTCGGCGTCACGCGCGTGCCCCGCGCCAAGTGGCTCCAGGCCGACACCCGACGTGCGGGACTGCTGCACGCCCGCGAGGTTCAGCCCCGCGCCTACTGGCTGGCCACCGCGCCCCATCGCGCTTTTCCCCCCGACCCCTGGGAGGCCGAGGTCGACCGCACATTTTCCGCCCTGACCCATGACACGCCATTGCTTTCCGGCAACCTCGTCACGCCCCTGGCCACCGGCGACGAGGCCTTCCCCGAGATGCTCGACGCCATCGCGGAGGCCCGCCACCACATCCATCTCCAGTCCTTCATCATCGGCAACGACGCAGTAGGCCGCGCCTTTCTCGACGCGCTGGCCCAAAAGGCCCGCGGCGGTGTCCGCGTCCGCGTCCTCTACGACCGCTTCGGCTCGTCCCGGGCGCTCTGGACGGGCCTTTTCCGCCGCTACGCCCGCGTCCCGAACCTTTCCCTTGCGGGCTGGACGCAAGCCAACTTCTTGCGCAAGCAGCTCCAGTTCAACCTCCGCAACCACTCCAAGAACCTGGTGGTCGACGGCCGCATCGCCTTTTTGGGCGGCATCAACCTGACGGCCACGGAACGTTCCTCCCCCGGGCGTCCGGCCATCCGCGACTACCATTTCCGCGTCCTGGGGCCGGTAGTCCAGCAGCTCCAGTATTCGTTTCTGCGCGACTGGCATGTCATGACAGGCGAAGACCCCGCAGAGCTTCTTTCCGACGCCTATTTCCGCAACCTGCCCGCCGCCGGGGCCATGCTCGCCCGCGCCACGTCCACCGGGCCGACCGCGAGCCTCCACACGGCGGCGGATCTGGCCTTCCAGGCCATCACCTCGGCCCGGCGGAGCCTGTTGGCGGTGACTCCCTATTTCCTGCCCTCCGACGACCTGCTCCGTGCCCTGCGGCTGGCGGCTATTCGCGGCGTGGCGGTGGACCTGCTGCTGCCGGCCCGCTCCAACCACCCCTACACCGCCTGGGCGGCCCGCTCGACCTACGACGACCTGCTAGCGGCGGGCGTGCGCATCCACGAGCGCCGTCCCCCGTTCATCCACGCCAAGGCCATGATCATCGACGACCAGATGTCCGTCATCGGCTCCAGCAACTGGGACCAGCGCTCCCTCGAGTCCAACTTCGAGACGGGCCTGGTCGTCTATGGCAAGTCGTTCGCCGAGTCGCTGAAGGCGATGGCGGCCCCGGACCTCGCCGATTCGACCCGAATCACCTTCGACGACTTCCATGCCCGTCCCCGCTGGCATCGCTACGTCGAGAACACTGCCGCCCTGCTTGCCCCACTTCTCTGAGGCCACCGCTCCGCGCCGAGGCCAAAACATGCAGAAAAACCTTGTTTCCAGCGTAAACTCACGAGCCTTGGGGATGCGGGGAAAGGCCTGGTTCCGGGCCCTGCGGCTGGTGGCCGCTCCGGCCAGCCTGGGGCCGGTCGCCGTGGGGGGGCTCCTCCCGCGCGCCACCGGTGGCTCCTTCGACTGGCTACTGTGGGGGCTGGCCCTGCTGGCGGTGCTCCTGCTGCACACGGCCGCCAACCTCTGGAACGACTACTACGATTTTCTTTCCGGCCTCGACCACGTCGGCGGGGCCACCGGGTCCGGCGTGCTTCCCGAAGGCCTTCTTGCGCCCCGCCAGGTCCTAGGCGCGGCCTGGGCCTGCGCTCTGCTGGCGGGCGGCATCGGCTGCTGGCTGGCCTGGCGTTCGGCCGGGTGGGCCCTGCTGCTGCTGGGGATGCTCGGCCTGTTTGCCGCTCGCGCCTACTCCGCCGGCCCGCGCTCTCCCAAACGCCACGCCCTGGGCGAGCTGTGGGTCTTCCTGTGGATGGGGCCCGCCATGACCGGAGGTGCCGAGCTGGTCCAGACCGGCGGCTTCAGCCTGCTGGCGGTCTGGGTCGGCCTTCCCTTTGGGTTCCTCACGGCCCTGCTCATGTTCCTGGCCAATGCGCGCGACCTGCAAGACGACCAGGCGGTCGGCCTCCACACCTTCGCCTACTGGGTCTGGACGCATGGCGGCACGTGGAACAATCCCATAGCCTGGACTGCGTTCTTCCTGTTGGGGGCGGTCTACCTGTTGCTGGGCGTGCCGTCCGGACTGCCGCCGCTGGCGCGCCTTCCCTTCCTGACGCTGCCGCTGGCGGCCTACCTTCTGCGCCAGGTCTATCGCCGCCGCTATGCCGCCTCGATTCCTCTGCTCGCCCTCCTCCAGCTCCTCTTCGCGCTCCTGTTCGCCCTCGGCCTTCTCTGAGCTTGGCCCGTCGCAAGTCGAAACCGCTTCAGCCCTTTGCTTGGCCAATGTTCTTTTGAAGGGGCCCGGCGTGTTCTTGTCCTTGACCTGCCAATACCTTGCGGATGGCCTCGGCCTGGGCGGGATTGACGTCGGCCTCGGCGGCGAAGCGGGACCATTGGGCCACGGCCTGGCGCACGTCGGAGTCATCCATGATAACTATGCCTATTTCTGGCATTAGAGCATTTTGCGAAAATGTGTGGCCACAAGGTTCGGAGGTGCGACATTCTGTCGCGCCCAAATTTATTGCGCGGCTGGAAGCCGCACCTCCGGAAGCCGCCCGCCCAATGGCTACAGTAATTTGAAAACCGCTCTAGCAATCAATAATGCGCATAATCCTTTAACCGAGATGAATTAGCTACAAGAACAAAACGCCTATCAAGCACATATATGGCAGAAATCTGTCCGATTTCAGGCATTGTTTGCCGTCTGCTGGTTGCGGCAACGGCGAGGACGCCGTTGCCCCCCCCGTGGCCGCGTGGTGCATTGCCAGCACCTTCTCGAGAGTTTTGATGATCTCGAAAAGGGGGAAAGATTCGAGGTCTCCCCGCAATAGGTCCCCGCAACGGCGGGGCGGCTTATTGGCGGATGATGCCGAGCACCTGGTCGCGGCGGGCGGCCATTTCGTCGGCGGTCTTGGCCTCGAGGTTCAGGCGCAGGAGCGGCTCGGTGTTGGAGCAGCGGACGTTGAACCACCACGTCGGAAATTCCATGGACAGCCCGTCCAGCTCGTCGACCTTGGCCGCGTCGGGGAAGGCCGCCTTCAGGCGCGCCAGCGCCGCCGCAGTGTCTGCCACCGTCGAGTTGATCTCGCCCGACGCGAAATAGCGGTGGATGGGCGCGATCAGTCCCGACAGCGGCACCGCCGACTGCGACACCAGGTTCGCGATGAGCAGCACCGCCAGCGACGACGATTCCGCAAACGAGTTCTCCTTGAAGTAGTAGTGCCCCGACAGCTCGCCCGCAAACAACGCATCGACCTCCCGCATCTGGGCCTTGATGAAGGCGTGTCCCACGCGCGACTGGTGCGGCTTGCCGCCAGCCGCCTCGATGGTCTCCTTCACCGCCCACGACGAGCGCAGGTCGTAGAAGATGTCCGCGCCCGGATTCTTCTCCAGCAGCGTCTTGGCGATGAGGGCCGTGATCATGTCCATCGGAATGATCTCCCCCTTCTCGTCCAGGAAGCCGACCCGGTCCGCGTCGCCATCGAAGCAGGCCGCAAAGTCGAACTTGCCCGGATTGGCCCGCACCTTGGCCTGGGCGGCCGCCAGCGTCTCGAGTTTGAGCGGGTTGGCCTCGTGGTTCGGGAAGGTGCCGTCCAGCGTGTCGAACAGCGGTTCGATTTCGAACAGGCCCTGGAAGACCTTCGCCTCGTAGAGGCCCATGGCGTTGGCGTAGTCCACCAGCACGCGCAGGGGCCGCCGCACGTCGGCGAACGCACGGAAATGCGCCATATAATCCGGCAGGATATCATATTCGCGGACCTTCCCCGGCACCGCCGCCGGCGCGAAGATGTTGGCCGTCACCAGCTTCTCGATGTCGGCGATGCCCGTCACGCCGGAGATGGGGATGGCCTGTTCCCGGCAGATCTTGAAGCCGTTCCATTCGCCCGGGTTGTGCGAGGCCGTGATCATCACCGACGCGTCCGCGCCGAGCTTCATGTTCGCGTAGTAGGACATCGGGGTCGAGCACAGGCCCAGGCGCACCACATCGGCTCCCTGCATGGTCAGCCCACGGGTCAGCGCGTCGGCCAGGGGTACCGAATGCGGCCGCATGTCCATGCCGACCACGACGGTCTTGGGCTTGAGAAACGTCGCAATGGCGCGTCCGATCGTGAATGCGAGGTCGTCCGTCAGCGTCTCCCCGTAGATGCCCCGGATGTCGTATGCCTTGAAAATGCCAGCCATGATTGCCTCCAAGTGGTTGGGCGGTATTGCGTGCGCGTGGTGTTCCCGGCGCAGCCGCCGTTCCCAATCATAGCCCCGTCCCGCCCTCCGTCGCAAGTGCCGATTGCGCCAAAGGCACGGAATCTGGCGTATGTTTTATGGGAAGATACTTATGTAGCCACAAGGCTGGGAAGTGCGGCATTTTTGTCGCGCCCAAACGGCAATACCTCCAAAGAAACCCCGCTTGGGAGGCCGCGAGGCGATGGGTTTCCCCCGTCGCTCCCGGAGGTGGCGACTATCCGGCCTTTTTTCGCGGCCTTCCCCCTCCGGGCGACCCCGCGTTCTTCTGACCCATCCGCAGCCTGCGACGCCATCGCCGCCGCCCTCCTTCCCTCCCTCCTCTCCAACCTCCTCAACGCCCACCCTGACCCTTTCCACCCTCTCTGTCTCACCCTTTTGCCCCATTCGCGCGGTTTACACCACCCCCGTTTTTCCATCCGCCCATCTCCTTGAAGGTCCATTTTTCATTCCTCCACATAGTCCAGAAAGGGGATCCGTTCCGTCTTCCAGCCTCTCTCCTTGCTGAATCTGTTCCAAATGCCATTGCGAGGAACTGTTGTCGAAGGTTGGAACAACAACCCATCCCTTGCGCACTTACATTTTGCGCATTTTTCTTGCCTTCGCGCTCAATATTTTGTTCTATTCGCCCCATGAAAATCTACACTGCAGACTGGTTGATCACTCAAAACGACAACCGTGACATCATTTCCGAGGCGGCGCTCGCCATCGAAGGGAACCGCGTGGAGGAGGTGGGGCCGGCCGCCGAGGTGCTGGCGCGATATCCTGGGACAGAAGTCGATGCGCTGGCGCGCGCCGTCATCCTCCCCGGGCTCATCAACGGGCATACGCATCTTCCGATGGCCGCCCTCCGCGGCATCAGCGACGACAAGCCCCTCCTCGCCTGGCTCACCGAGGACATCTTCCCCCTCGAAGCCCGCTGGGAGCCCGCCCTCCTCCGCACCTCCGCCCTCCTCTCCTGCGCAGAGCTCCTCCGCACCGGCACCACCGCCTTCTACGACATGTACATGCTCCAGGAGAACACCTTCGCCGCGGCGGACACCGCCGGACTCCGCGGCGTCCTCGGCGAAAACCTCACCCACTTCTTCCCCCAGCTCGGCGGCGGCTCCCTCGACGAGATCTTCGGCCGCCTCCGTTCTCTCGCCGACGCCTGGCGCGGCCATCCCCGCCTCCGCGGCGCCGTCACCCCCCACGCCGTCTACACCACCGACCCCGACCTCCTGACCGCCGCCCGCGCCCTCGCCGACGAACTCTCCTGGGGCTTCGGCATGCACATGTCCGAAACCCGCCGGGAGACCGCCGACTGCCTCCGCGACTTCCACGCCCGCCCCATCCCCTATTGCGACTCCCTCGGCATCCTCCGCCCCGGAACCGCCCTCTTCCACTGCGTCGATGTCGACGACGACGACATCGCCATCCTCCGCGCCCGCCAATGCGCCGCCGTCCACAACCCCGCCTCCAACATGAAGCTGGCCTCCGGCGCCGCCCCCGTCGCGCGCCTCCTTTCCGCAGGCGTCCCCGTCGCCCTCGGCACCGACGGCCCCGCCTCCGAGAACGCCCAGAATCTCTTCCGCGAGATCTGGCTCGCTGCCCTCCTCGGCAAGCTCTCCGCCTCCGACCCCACCGCCATCTCCGCCCAGACCGCCCTGGACATGGCCACCCGCCACGGCGCCGCCGCCATCGGCGACCCCCTCGCCGGAACCCTGGCCCCCGGCTCGCACGCCGACTTCTGCGCCCTCGACCTCACCTCCCCCAACCTCCAGCCCGTCCACCACATCCTCTCCACCGTCGTCTACGCCGCCGCCGGCCTCGAAAACACCCTCACCGTCGTCGACGGCCGCGAATGCTACCGCGACGGCCGCTTCCTCACCTTCGACTACCCCGCCCTCCTCTCTGAAGCCGCCTCCCTCCGCCGCTGGGCCTCCTCCCGCTAGCACCCTCCCCCCATGCCACCCCGCCAGTCCCCGTCCGCCGCACAGGTCATCCTGTGCGTCGCCGCAGTGGGCATCCTCGCACTGGCCGCCCATTTCTTCGGACTGACCCTCTGCCCCCTGAAGCGCCTCACCGGCATCCCCTGTCCCTCCTGCGGCACCACCCGCGCCTGCCTGCTCCTTCTCAACGGACATCCCCGAGCCGCCTTTGTCATGCAACCGTTCGCGCTCATAGCCATCCCCCTCCTGCTTCTTGTGGCCTTGGTCCCTCGTGCCCGTACCCTTGCCGCCACCCTATGGAAACACCCCTCCATCAAAATCCTCGCCTTTCTCCTCCTTCTCGCCGACTGGCTCTACGTCTTCCACCACGGCAACTGACCCGCCCCTTCTTCCTTTCGACCGCAGCCGACTGCAATCGACTGCAATCGTTTCCGGGCTAGTTTTCTAGAAATTCTAGCAGAACTAGAAAGCTAGACATCTAGGCCCGCGCTGGATGCGCTGCTCCTTTCCGTCTTGACACCCCGCCACTCGAAAAAACATACTGCCCTGCGTCCGAAGCGAGCGCCTACCGTATTTCTGCGGTGCCGTTGCAAGGCAACGGCTTGGGAACCCAATCCATTCGGAGCCGCGCGGTGACGCAGCTTTGGCCGAACGCAAAGGAATCCCATGCCCCAGCCCGTCCGACAACTCACCACCAGCCGCGGCCTTTTCGTCTGGATCATTCTCTCCATCATTACCTTGGGCCTCTATCCGCTTTTCGCCCTCTCCAACATCTCCTCCGAAATCAATCTGATTGCCTCGGCCCGCGACGGCCGCAACACCCTGAACGGGGCGCTCATGGCCCTGATCATCGCCCCCCTGACGTGCGGAATTGCCTCCCTGGTCTGGATGAACAACATCTGCGACCGCATGGGCAACGAGCTCGGCGCCCGCAACATCGACTACTCCTTCAGCGCCACCACATTCTGGGGCTGGGGCTTTTTCGGGGCGCTCATTATCATCGGCCCCTTCATTTTCTGGCACAAGTTCCTGAAGGCGATGAACAAGCTGAACGCCGACTACAACGTCAACGGCCCCTCCGCCCGCGCCTAATCCATATCACTCCCCCCCAAAAAGGGCGCCCCCTCTGGCGCCCTTTTTCTTTTTGCTGAGGCGAAAAGAACGCCAGTTCCTTTCTTCTCCCCGTCCGCGTTTTGTCGGGGCGACCAGAGTACAAACTGACTCTTTTTTCACATATTTCACTCCTCTCAACACGATTTGCGCGTCCCAAACGTTTTATAGGGGTAGCACGAAAGGACTTTGCATGCACTTCCAACGCCTTTTTTTGTCTTCCATCGCCCTCTTCCTGGCGGAGACGGGCATTGCGGCCGCCTCGGAACGGCCTGAACTTTATGCGTTCCCGTTCAAGACGGCGGTGGAAAGCGCGGGCGACTATGTGGCGGACGGCATCGGCCAAGATTTCGTGCTGTCGGGGGAAATCAGCGGCGATGTGGCTATTTCGGGGACAGAACTGTTTCGCGTTACGCTCTCCAATGCCACGGTTTCGGGCACGCTGACGCTCGTCGGAGACGCGCAGTTGTGGCTCATCGGTGAAAACACGATCATCGCCACCTCTCCTTCGGCCGTCACCTCCTCTGCCGCCCTGACTGTCGGCGGTCCCGGCTCCCTCGCCGCATCCGCCCCCGGTGGCAAGAAGGTCGGCGTAATCTCCGCCGTGGACCTCACACTGGCGGGCGGCGACACCACGCTGACCATCGCCGACCCTACCACCAAGAACGCCTGCGGCGTCTCTCTCTCCGGCAACTACACACAGCTCGCCGGCTCCCTCTCCATCGTCGGCGGATCCGACGACGTCAAGCAAAACGGCATCTTCCTCTCCAAGAAAAAGACCACGGCGGCCATCTCGGGCGGAACGCTTACCGTCACACTCGCCGGCGAAAAATCGGTGGGCCTCGCCCTCGACAAGGATACCTGCGCCGCAACCATCTCGGGCGGGGTTCTCCGCTTCGCGATGTCCGGGGACGGCGCGAAGGGCATCAAAGGCGACGGCTCCATCACGATGACCGGCGGTCTCGTCGACGCCACGCTCACCGGCGGCTATGCCGAAGATTTCTACACCTACGAGGACGACGACGAAGTCGAATGGTCCTACTACGTCACGCTCTCCTCCACCAACAAGACCTCCGGCGGCACCTCGGCTTACTCCACCACCTCGCTCATCGCCAACGGCACCTACCCCGTCATGGACCCCTCCAAATCCTACGGCATCAAGGGCGGCACCATCACCATCTCCGGCGGCACGGTTCGCATCCGCGCCACGGGCACGGCGGGACGCGGCATCGGCGGCGACTTCGTCTCCATCTCGGGCGGAGCCTTCGACATAGAGGTCTCCGGCGGCCCCACCGATGTCTACGTCCAAAAGCTCTCCGAGGACGATCCAGCCGACCTCCGCACGGTTCTTGACTCCGGTTCCGCCGCCTGCCTGAAGACCTCCGGCTCAAGCTCCGTCCTTTCCATCACCGGCGGCACCTTCGAGCTCGCCGCCACCGGCCCCGCCGGGAAGCTAATCAACGCCGCCGGAAGCCTCGTCATCGGCACCGCCGGGGCCGTCACCCTTCCCACCGACGCCTCCTTCTCCCCCGACATTCACGGCTCCACCTCCGGCGAAAAGGTCTACTGCACGGCCGTCAAACAGAAATACTACGGCACCCTCGCCACTGCCGTCGCCACCACCAACCTCGACGATTTCACCCTCTCCGTCGCCGCCGACAACCTCGTGCAGACCTCCTCCGGCGGCGGCGGTCCCGGCGGGGGAGTTGGGCCCGGCGGCGGCAACGAAGACGCCGACTACTCCAACCCCAAGGGGATCAAGGCCGAAACCGGCGTCGCCATGCACTCCGGCCGCCTACGCGTCGTCACCGCCAAGGATGGCGGCGAAGGCTTCGAATCCAAGGCCGACATGACCATCGACGGCGGCCTCCTCGAATTCGTCTGCGCCGACGACTGCATCAACACCGCCGGGAATCTAACCATCGACGGCGGCTGGATTTACGCTGTCTCCACGGGCAACGACGGCATCGACTCCAACGGGAACATCGTCATCAACGGCGGCGTCATCCTCGCCTTCACGACCACCTCGCCCGAATGCGGAATGGACACCGACTCCTCCACCGGCATCCTCATCAACGGCGGCACCGTCGTCTCCTTCGGCTCCGCCACCCAGATGGCCTACGGCTCTTCCGGCACTCAGCCTTCCTACCGCTCCACCTCTGTCTCCGCCTCCACCTACGCTGGCAAATACCTCGTCCTCTCCCCCGGCAGCGCGACCGTCTACGTCAAAGTCCCCTCCATGACCTCCACGTCAGGCTCCCTCTCCCTCGTCTGCTCCAACGACGGCTGGACCTCCTCCAAGACCCCGACCACCGCCACCGCCGCCCCCTCGTCCGGCGACACCGGCTTCCACGGCGTCCACATCGTCGAATGACCCAGCAGAAAGGACTCTAGCAATGAAAAAAGCCGCAATTTTCGCCCTTTCCATCGCATTCGTCCTTTCCGCCCTTGCCCAAGGTCCCGGCGGAGGAGGCGGCGGTTTCAACCCTGGCGGCGGTGGAGGCTCTTCCGGGGCCTTCAACTACGACTCCATCGCCTCTGACACCACCAACGCCGACCACACCGTCTACCGCACCGACGGTGGCCTCCTCTACCGCTACGTCTCCGCCCCCGCCTCCATCGCCCCGCCCGCTACCGTCACCGCCCTCGCCGACGGCCTCTTCGCCGGATGTTCCACCCTCGTCACCGCCGACCTCTTCGCCACCGCCATCACGGAAATCCCCTCCGACTGCTTCGCAGGCTGCACCTCCCTGGAAACGATACGCCTCCCCGACACCTGCACCGCCATCGGCCCCAACGCCTTCGCCGGATGCATCGCCCTCGCCAACGTCGACGCCCCAGCCGTCGCTACCATCGCCATGGATGCCTTCCGCGGTTGCGCCGCGCTTGCCGCAATCCCCGCCGCCGCAACCGAAATCGGAAACTACGCCTTCACCCAATCCGGCCTGACCGCCGTCGATGCCGACGGCCTCACCCTCGGCGCCGGAGCATTCGCCGGCTGCGAATCCCTCACCTCCCTCCAACACGCGCCCGACGCACTCCCTGCCGCCCTCTGCACCGGATGCTCCGCCCTCGACTTCCCCAACCTCGTCGGCAAAACCATCGGCCCCGCCGCCCTCGCCGGAATCCCCACCACCGCCTTCACCGTCAGTTCCGCTACCACCTTCGGCGACTCCTCCCTCGCCGCCGACTCCGCCACCCTCGCCACCGTCTTCGACCTAGCCGACGACGCCCTCCCCGCCTACACCGACACCGCCTTTCTCGGCCGTTCCGTCGGCTTCACCCCCTCCGGGACCTCCGACACCGCCCCCCTCGGTGCCTTCCACCTCGTCACCTGGCTCCAGGACCAGGCCACCGCCGAAGACCCCCTCGTCGAGACGCCAGCTGCCTACGACTCCGACACCCTCGACACCTGGCTCAAAACCCCGGACAACGCCGAAACCTACGCCTACGCCTCGCAAATCGAGGCCGCCCCCGCCTTCGCCGCGCTCACCTTCTCCGACGACGGCCAAGGCTTCGTCGTCGTCCCCCCCGACGAGGGCATCTCCGTCTCCGCCATCCCCGTCGCCTGCTACTCCCTCTCCGCCGGCGCCCCCGAATGGCTCGCCACCAATCTCGTCCAGGACCCTGATTCCGGCGTCTACTACCCCACCGAGGAAACCTCCGTCTGCTTCGCCACCCTCCGCTTCTCCTGGTCCTGGTGACAAAAGAGGAACAGACCCTGTATAATTGTTTTGAAAAAGGCGGAGCTGACGTCCGAACAGAGGCGCCATCCTTTCGTCGGCCTTGATGATTTCGATGTACTTCCGCAAGACCTTCCGGGCCGCCAGCAGCGACACCCCTCCTGTGGTACGCCGAAGCGGCTCGGGCGAGGCGGAAAGCGGTCCAAATGCGGCGAAATTAAACCACCCTGCAATGTTATGGTACGCGCGGAGGCGAGAGGCAATCCAAAATCGGGCTTTTTCGCATTTTTTGAACCAAAACCAGCCCCCTTGTTGCCAATGATGTGGCAAGGCCGCCTCGGCGGGAAAAGAGCGGGTGGGGAAGCGGGAAATGAGGCCGTCCCCCCATAAAAATGTCTAAAGGGGACAAAGTACGGGCGAAATATCAATTGGACACTGGCAACATTGGTATTGGCAACATTTCCACATTGGCAACATTCGCAACCACGCGAAAAGTGTTGCCAGTGTGAGAGTGGTGCCAGTTTCCAGTTTCAATTTCCAATGGGAGCAGGCGCGGGGGCGAGGGGGAGGGTGACCTCGAAGCGGGCGCCGCCGGAGGGGGAGGAGAAGCAGCGGACGGAGCCGCCGGCGGAGGTGGCGACGGCGCGGACGAGGGCGAGTCCGAGGCCGCTGCCGGGGGTGGCACGGGCGGCGTCGGCGCGCCAGAAGCGGCGGAATACGAGGTCGCGTTCGGAGGGGGGGACGCCGGGGCCGGTGTCATCGACGGAGAGGACGGCGGAGGAGGCGTCGGTGCGGAGGGTGAGGGTGACGCGTCCGCCGGGCGGGGTGAATTTCAGGGCGTTGTCGAGGAGGTTGCCGACGAGTTGCTGGAGGCGTCCGGGGTGTCCGCGGACGGGGACGGGGGCGGTGGGGAGGTCGGCGGAGAGGGTGAGGTGGCGGTCTTCGGCGTCGGCGGCGTAGAGGTCGCAGACACGGCGGGTTTCGGCGGCGAGGTCGACGGGGGCGGGAGGTGCGGGGTCGAGTCCGCTGGCGGCGCGGGAGACGTCGAGGGTGGCTTCGATGAGGGCGAGCATGGCGTCGGTTTCGGCGGCGACATCGGTGGGGAGGTCGTCCGGGGGCATGGCGCCGGTGGCGGCGAGCTCGGCGGCGGCACGGAGGCGTGTGAGGGGGGTGCGGAGGTCGTGGGCGATGTCGTCGGCGAGGGTGCGGAGTTCGGCGACGAGGCGTTCGTTGGAGTCGCACATGGCGTTGAAGGCGTCGCCGAGCTCGCCGAGTTCGGAGCCGTAGCGGGAGGGGGGGACGCGGCGGCGGAGGTTGCCGTCGGCGATGTCGCGGGCGGCGACGGACACGGAGGAGATGGCGCGGACGACGTGGGAGGCAAACCAGCGGGCGGCGAGGAGGGCGGGGAGGAGGGATACGAGGAGGGCGAGGAGGAGTTGGACGCCGAGGTGGCGGACGTAATGGGCTTCCGGGGAGAGGTCGGCGCCGATGGCGAGGAAGGCGCCGTCCGGGAGGGCGGCGGCGTAGACCTTGGAGGTTCGAGGGCGGCCGGTGTCGTCGGGGGCGCGGACGCGGAAGGAAGTGCGGCCGAGGCGGACGGCGGCGGCGATGGCGTCGAGGAGGGCGGGGTCATGGGAGGAGCGGAGGAGCTCGGCGCCGTCGGGGGCGAGGAGGAGGAACTGCAGGGCGTGGGGGCCGTTGTCGAAGGATTTTTCGGCGAAGACCTCGGCGAGGAAGGCGGTGTCGCCGGTTTTGCAGGGGGCGGGCGGGGCGGCGAGGGAGGCGTCGGGGCGGAAGCGGAAGTCGAGGAAGGCGCCGGGGGTGTCGGGGTCGGGGGCGATGGCGGCCCAGCCGCCGGTGGCGTCGTCGGAAGTAGCGGGGAGGCGGAGGGTGAGGACGGGGGGCGCGGGGAGGGCGGCGGCGGCGGGCAGGGGGTCGGCGTCGTGCCTGGGGACGGGGCCGGGGATTTCCTCGCCGGAGAGGTATTCCCACTTGAGCTCGCGGAGCATCTGGAGCTGCTGGTTGCGGGCGGCGGCGCGGAAGTGGCGGAGTCCGGCGAGGGAGAGCCACAGGCCGCCGGCGAGGAGGACGAGGACGGTGACGGCGACGTGGGCGACGGCCAGGCGGGTACGGAGGGATTGCGCCGCGGGGCGGCGGGGGGCGTCAGCCGAGGACATAGCCAAAGCCTCGGACGGTGCGGAGGAGCTTGCGCGGGAAGTCGCGGTCGATCTTCTCGCGGAGGCGGCAGATGCGGGTTTCGACGACGTTGGTGCCGGGGTCGAAGTCGTAGCCCCAGACGCCTTCGAGGATGGTGGTGCGGGCGACGACGCGACCGGCGTGGCGCATGAGGTATTCGAGGAGCTGGTATTCGAGGCGCTGGAGGTCGATGGGGCGGCCGTCGCGCTGGACGCGGTGGGTCAGGAGATCCATTTCGAGGTCGGCCACGCGGAGGGAGGCCGCGCCGGGGGCGGCGGAGGCGCGGCGCAGGAGGGCCTGGACGCGGGCGAGGAGCTCGGCGAAGGAGAACGGCTTGGCGAGGTAGTCGTCGCCGCCCGCTTCGAGGCCCGCAATCTTGCTTTCGACCGAGGCGCGAGCCGAAAGGACGATGACAGGCACGGCGCGACCGGCGGCGCGGAGGCGGCGGATCAGCTCCAGGCCGTCGAGCCTGGGGAGCATGATGTCGGCGATGATGGCGTCGAAGGCGCCTTCGAGGGCGAGGTGCAGGCCTTCCTCGCCGTCGGCGGCGCGGGTGCAGGCGAAACCGGCCTCGTGGAAGCCTCGCGCGACGAACGCGGCGGTCTTGTCGTCGTCTTCGATGATCAGCAGGTTCATGGCACGGGAAGTCTACACCTGCGGAAGAAGTCGCGTCCATTGCGGAAACGGAGATTGCCAAGATGTCATGTTGGGGCGAGGCGGGCGCCGACGAGGACGGCGGGGAGGGCGGCGGGGAGGAAGCCGAGTGCGGAACCAAGGAGGAAATCCAGCGACGAGCACGGAGCGAGGGCTAAGGCGAGATTGAGCGCGGCACCGGGAAGAGGGGCCAGCCGGAGCAGGGCGATGGCCAGGACGGGATGTCGCCGGAGCCGTCGCAGGAGAGCAGAATCCTGCGGCCCGGCGGGCGGGTGGCGGGTGGTTTTCCGCGCGAGGGCGAATTCCGCCCACGCGCCGGCGAGCGTACCGAGGAGATTTGCGGCCAGTCCAAGGGGCAGGCCGAGGAGAAATCCCGCCGCCGTGGAGAGGGGGAGGCGCGGGAGCCCGACGGCGACGGCGGCGGCGGTGGCGAGCGTGACCAACGAGAAGGCTGGCACGGTTCCCAGGCGTCCGAGGGGGGCTCTCCACAGGGGGGCGCGGCGGGCAAGCCATGCGGCGGCGTCCGAACCGATCCAGAGGGGCAGGAGCAGTAGCAGGGCGATCAGTAGGAAGTAGGTGCCGAAGACGCGGCTCGCCTTCGGGAGCCGGAGGGCCGGGGCGGATGGAGGGGGCGTTGTCATGGGGTGGCGGCGTCGAAGGCGGTCCAGACATAGCTTCTCGACCCGACGCGGAAAGCGCCGGCGGGACGGTCAGCGGCGGGCGGGAAGCGGTCGGCGAGGTCGTCGGCGAGGGAGGCCGGGAACACGGCGAGGCCGCGGCCAAGTGTGTGCATGGCGGCGAGGGCTTCGTCGTCGTCCTCGACGCGTAGGCCGGTGCGGTTGGCATGGAGGGAAAGGGTTTCGCCGTTGATGCGATAGAGGAGAAGGCGGTCGGATGGGGCGGGGAGGTGGCGGGCGGCGAGCGGGGCGATGTCGCGCGGGACCTTGAAGGTGTTCAGGAGGGGCTTGGCGGCCGAAATGACGGCAAACAGGATGAGCGCGGAGGCGAGAAGGGGCCGGGCGTGGGGACGTAGGCGCAAAGGGAGGGCATCGGGCCACGCGGCGGCCAGGCCGATGGCGAGAGGGGGGATGGAAAGGAGGATGTAGACGTTCCGCTTGCAGACAGGGACGGAGAAGAACACGACGACGAATGCCGCCCATGCGGCGAGACGCCGGAAGAGGGACGGATCGCGCTGGCGCAGGATGCGGGCGGCAGCGGGCAACAGGAGCGTCCAGGGAAGGAATTGGAGCAGGAGGTGCGGGAGGAAGTAGAGGGGGCCGTGGCGGTGTCCGCCCACCGCGCCGGCGGCCCGCGAGAGGTTCTGGGAGAACAGGATGTTGCGGAGCCAGTCGTCCGGGGCGTGGGCGAGCCAGCGGGCGGCGGCGAGCCAGATGGCGGCGGGCAGGACCGACACGGCGGCGGCGAGGGCGAGGCGGGCGGCGGCGCGGC
>JAFTAH010000007.1 GCA_017458625.1 Kiritimatiellia bacterium
AAGCCCCCTTGGTAAACCGTTCTCCCGCCATCCTTTGGATTTTCGCGGGCGGGACGCCCGCGCCCCCAGGCGTCTCCCTCGACCGCGAAAGGCCAAATGATATGTCTATATTTACATAGACATGCGATTTTCGACTGTTTTCAACAAACGAGGCCATTTTCTGCCCGTCCTCCATTGAAACCCTTACACTTTTTGCTCACACCCGCGCCTCTTGGGGAAATCCATTTGCAGAGGCATGTGGGATGGGCTATCGTTGCGGGGTCATGCCAGCCAGTCAACCCTCTTGCATTTCCATCCGCGGCGCGCGCGTCCATAACCTGCGGAACCTCGACCTCGACCTTCCGCTGGGCAAGCTCGTCGGCATCGCGGGCGTCAGCGGCTCGGGCAAGAGCTCGCTAGCCCTCGGCGTCCTCTATGCGGAGGGCTCGCGGCGCTATCTCGAGGCCCTCTCCACCTACACGCGCCGCCGCCTCACCCAGGCCGCCCATGCGGACGTCGACACCATCGAGCACGTCCCCTCCGCCCTGGCGCTCCACCAGCGACCTGCCGTCCCGGGCATCCGCTCGACGTTCGGCACGATGAGCGAGCTGCTCAACGCCCTGCGCCTCATGTTCTCGCGCCTCGCCTCCCACCCCTGCCCCAACGGCCACTACTGCCCGCCCTCGATGGCCGTCGCCACCATGCGCCCCGAGCGCTGCCCCGTCTGCGGCGCGGAGTTTCTTGGCCCCGGCGCCGAGGACCTGGCCTTCAACTCGCGCGGCGCGTGTCCCGCCTGCCAGGGCACCGGCACCATCCGCGAACCCGACGAGTCCACCTTCGTCCCGGATCCCTCCCTCAGCATCCGCGACGGCGCGGTCGCCCCCTGGAACCAGCTCATGTGGGACCTCATGAAGGACGTCTGCGCCAAGATGGGCGTGCGCATCGACATCCCCTTCCGCGACCTGACGCCTCACGAGCGCGACATCGTCTTCCGGGGCCCGCGCGTCAAGCAGCACATCCTCTACCGCTCCAAGCGCGGCGACGACGCGGCCGAGCTCGACTTCACCTACTACAGCGCCCGCGAAACCGTCCTCAACGCCCTCTCCAAGGTCAAGGACGAAAAGGGCCTCGCGCGCGTCGCCAAGTTCCTCAAGGAGTCCCCATGCCCCGACTGCGGCGGCACGCGCCTCTCCGTCGCCGCCCGCGCCCCTCGCATCGGCGGCCTCTCGCTGGCCGACGCCACCGCCATGACGCTGGACGCCCTCGTCCCCTGGGTGGCGGCCGTCCCGGACACCCTGCCCGCCCCGATGCGCCCGATGGCCCGGAGCATCTGCGGCGCATTCCTGGACGTCAGCCGCCGCCTCCGCGAGCTAGGCCTCGGCTACCTCTCCCTCGACCGCGCCGGGGCCACGCTCTCCACCGGCGAACGCCAGCGCGTCCAGCTGGCCCGCGCCGTTCGCAACCGCACCACGGGCGTCCTCTACGTTCTCGACGAGCCGACCGTCGGCCTGCATCCGGCCAACGTCGACGGACTTCTGGGCGTCGTGCGCGACCTCCTCGCCGACGGCAACACCGTCGTCATGGTCGACCACGACCTCCGTCCCCTTCGCGCCTGCGACTGGCTCGTCGAGCTCGGCCCCGGTGCCGGCAAGGAGGGCGGCACCCTCGTCGCCCAAGGCCCCGTCACCCGCGTCGAACAGGCCCCGGGAAGCCGCATCGGCCCCTTCCTGTCTGGCCGCGAACGCGTCCGCCAACCCCGTCCCACGCCACCCGACGCCGAAATCTTCGCCCATGGCGCCCTCCACCTCCGTACCCGCCCCCTGCACACCGTCCACGCCCTGGACATCTCCATTCCCCGCGGCCGCCTGACGGCCGTCACCGGCGTCTCCGGCTCCGGCAAGACCACGCTCGTCCTCGAGCAGCTCGTCCCTGCGCTCCAAGCCGCCGCCGCCGGCACGCCCCTGCCCGATTCCGTCGAGTCCGTCGACGCCCCGGGCATCCGCCGCGCCAACCTCATCGACGCCACGCCCATCGGCATCAACGTCCGCTCCACCCTCGCCACCTACAGCGGCGTCCTCGACCCCCTCCGTCGCCTGTTCGCCGCCACCCCCGCCGCCAAGGCCGCCCACCTCGGCCCCGGTGCCTTCTCCTACAACACCGGCAGCCTCCGCTGCCCCACCTGCGACGGCACCGGACGCATCTCCCTCGACGTCCAGTTCCTCCCCGACGTCGACATCCCCTGCCCCGACTGCCACGGCCGCCGCTACGCCCCCGATGCCGCCCACTACCCCTGGCACGGGCACGCCCTGCCCGACCTCCTCGCCCTGACCGTCGACGAAGCCCGCGCCACCCTCTCCGCCCGCCCAGTCCGGACGCCTCTCCAGACCCTCTCCGGCCTTGGCCTCGGCTACCTGACCCTCGGCGAAGCCACCCCGGCCCTCTCCGGCGGCGAGGCCCAGCGACTCAAGCTCGCCGCCGAGCTCGGACGCGCCCAGAACGATGCCGTCTTCGTCTTCGACGAACCCACCATCGGCCTCCATCCCCTCGACGTCCGGACGCTCCTCTCGACCTTCGACGCCCTACTGGCCCAAGGGGCCACCCTCGTCGTCATCGAACACGACCTCGACCTCATCGCCGCCGCCGACTGGGTACTGGACCTCGGCCCCGGCGGCGGCGATGCCGGCGGCCAGCTCGTGGCCGCTTGTCCACCCTCCCGCCTCCCCGCCTGCCCCGCCAGCGTCACCGGCCGCTTCCTCTAGCCCGTTGCCGCACTCTTCCTCCCCTTTTCCCTCTCTCTCGAGGGCAAGGGAATCGCCCTCTTCCCGCCCTCTCACTCTCCCGCGAGCTCCCGCACGGCCGCCAGCCGCCGCGCCGCATGAGCGTCCGGCAGCAGCTCCGCCTGCACCTGCACCAACGCCCGCGCTCCCATCGTCTGCCGTCGCTCCCGGTTCGCCAGCAGTCCCTGGACAGCCTTCGCCATGTCGAGCGCGTCCCCCGGCGCCACCAGCAGGCCCGTCTCGCCTTCCCGCACATAATCCACCGTCCCCGTCGTCCGGGTTGTCACCACCGCCTTGCCCAGCGACATCGCCTCCAGCAGCACCACCTGTCCCGTCGAACGCTCGCTCGCCAGCAGCGGCAACGCCACCACTGCCGCCTGCCCCAGCTGCTCCAAATACGCCTCCCACGCACATTCCCGCACCACCCGCAGATTCTTCGGCACCTCCCCCGCCGGTAGCGCCTGCCCCCGCCCCACAATCGCCACAAACTCCGCCTCCGGCACCCGCCGCGCCACCTCCCAGAACGTCGCCAGGTCTCGCCCCGTCCGCCCCGCCGTCAGCACCTGCGGCCGGCCGGCCGCCCCCACCTGTTCCACCTCCTGCCGCACCTCCGCCACCGTCGTGCACAGCGGCACGAACACGACCTTTTCCTCCGGAATCCCGAACCGCACCGCCACGCGCCGCCGCTCCGCCGAGCTGTTCACAATCACCCCCAGACTTCTTCCCGCCACCCACTGGAACAGCCGCCGCTTCGCCCGCCACGTCCACTCCCCCTCCCGCGCCTCGTCCAAAAACACCTCGCAGAGCACCTGCCGCGACCTAAGTCCCAGCACCCCGCACCCCACTCCGTACGCCAGACTCGCCCGCGGCCCCATCGTCACCACCGCCGCCACCTCGCCCCCCCGCCGTCGCAGTTTCAGCAGCCGCCACGCCTGCCGCATCGCCCCCAGCGTGTCCGGACTCTCCCCCTCCCGGCAAATGCTCTCCGTCGCACCCTTCCAGACCTCGCTCTGGAAAAAGGCCATGTTCGTCAAGATTCTGCCGCTCATGCTGGTTCCTGTTCGGTTCCGATGCGTCTGCGCCCAGACACTTTTTCCCTGTGCGCTACCCCTTGTTCGGTGCCGGGGCGCTTGCGCCCCGATTCCTCCCGCCTCCCCCGCCACGGGGCCAGTACCTTTGCGCTTGCGTCGCACGCTCCCACGTCCCGCGCCTCCGCCCCTCGCTTCGCCCCGGTCGCTGGGGTCGAGGCCCCAGCGCGTCAAGCCTCCTCCGCCCCATTGCGCGCGCACCTCCCACCGCTGGCCGCGCGGAGCCGGGGCACTCGCGCCCTGGCCCCATCGGCCCGGCCATCGGTCCTAGTGTCCTGGATGATAAACACTTGTTCAAACGACGGCATGGTGTTTCCCGACGAGGCGCCGGATTGAAGGCGCAGTTTCCTGCGTCGAAATCCGGCAACGACGTGGGGGAACATCAGGGCAAGTTTGGACAAGGAATTTTGAATTCAGGACACTAGTACTTGCGCACCACGGACCGGACAATGCCGCCGATAATCAGCGACCGCTTCGCCCGGAGGAACTTGTACTTCGGATTCGCCGGCTCCAGCCGAATCCCCGCCTGGTCGGGCACATAGTACTTCAGCGTCCACTCCCCGTCCACGCATGCCACCACCACGTCATGGTCCTTCGGCTGCGCCTCGCGCTCCACGATCACCAGATCGCCTTCCAGAATCCCGGCGTCCTTCATCGAGTCGCCCCGCACGCTCAGCATGTAGTACCGATCCTGCCGTGTCGCCGGCACCAGATACTCGTCCAGCGAAATCGCCGGCGCATCCGCCAGCTGGTCTTCCTCCACCGGGAACCCTGCCACCACCGAGCCCAGCTGCCGCACTGGAGCCAGCAGCTTCGGCAACAGCGAAAGCCGCCCTTCCGTCCGCTTCACATAGCCCAGCCGTTCCAGCTTCCCAATCACCTGCGAAACCGAATTCTTCGACTTGTAGTGGAAAAGCTTGACCATCTCCTCGAACGTCGGGGCCCGGTGTTCCTGCGCCCAGAACTTGCGAAGGTCCTGCACGCGTTCCATGATGTTGATGCGGCGTAGTGCCATGTTGTACTCCTCTGGTTCAATACCTTTGATGACCCCACTTTAGCGGAACGTTCGTCCATCCGCAAGCCTTTTTTTGCCATGCAGGACATTCCGCCCCTTGCTCCCGCGTCCCCCCCACGCTATAGTCGCGACGGAGCTTCTCTACCCATGAAACCCTTGAGCGATGTCGGCGAAATCGGCCTCCTGCGCGTCATCCTGCCCACCCTCCGCCAGCGGCGTGACGTCGCTCGCGGCCCTGGCGACGACTGTGCCGTCCTCCGCCTCCCCGACTCCCCCTTCGACCTCCTGGCCACCACCGATCCCGTCATCGAGGGCCGCCACTACCTCCCCGACACTCCCCTCGCGCTGGTCGCCCGCAAAGCCGTCGCCCGCGCGCTCTCCGACCTCGCCGCCATGGGCGGCACGCCCCGCTGGCTCCTCACCGATGTCACCGCCGCCCCCGACACTCCCGCCGACAAGGTCTCTGCCCTCTACGCCGGCCTCGAAAAGGCCGCCCGCCACTTCCACGTCTCGATCGTGGGCGGCGACCTCGCCGAGGCCCGCGAACTCCAGGTCCACATCGTCGCCCTGGGCACCTGTCCGCGCGGCACCGCCGTCCTTCGCTCCACCGCCCGTCCCGGCGACCTCCTGCTCGTCACCGGTCGCCTCGGCGCTTCCTGGGCCGACGGCAATCTCCACCAGTTCACCTTCCTCCCGCGCCTCGCCCAGGGCCGCTGGCTCGCGCAAAACGGCTATGCCACAGCCATGATGGACCTCTCCGATGGCCTTGGCGCCGACCTCCCGCGCCTCCTCGACGCTTCCGGGGGCCTGGGCTGCCTCATCCGTCCCGATGCCATCCCCTGCTCCCCCTTCGCCCGACGCCTCGGCGGCTCTCCCGAACGCGCCATCGCCCGCGCCTGGAACGATGGCGAAGACTTCGAGCTCCTCCTGGCCATCCGTCCCCGACGGCTCCCCCAGCTCCTCCAGGACTGGGCCGCCGCCTTTCCCCGCCTCCCTCTAACCCCCATCGGCCAGGTCCTCCCGCCCTCGGAGCCGCGCGTACTCCTCTCCCCCGACGGCACCTCCCGCCCCTTTCCCAAGGGCGGCTTCGACCACTTCAGCCAAGCCTAACCCCTGCGCTCTGGGTTCGGTTGCGGGACGCTGGCACCCCACCGCGCCCCTCCCGTCCCCTCCCCCTTCGCCCCCATTCTCCCGGCCCCCAATTCTTGTGATTCTACGTGAAACATTGGCTTTTTTGCCATTTTATGTTTCCGCCTGCGGATGCACCGCCTCCCTTCCTTCCCCGCCCCCCCCCCCCCGGCCTCACGGCGCTTCCGCGCTCCTTGTCGGCAGCGAATCCCGGATCATCGGCCAGAGTTGCCGCTTCGAATCCCGGAACGTCAAAAACAGGAACAGCACAATCAGCAACATCGCAAACGCGTTCGATAGCGCGTTCACCACCGCCGCAGGTACCGGCTTGCCCCGGACCCATGCCCACAGGTTCAGCACCACATGCCCGCCATCGAGCACTGGCAGCGGCAGCAGATTGATGATGGCCAGGTTCACGTTCAGGAACCCCGTGAACCACAACGCCAGCACGAAGCTCGCCTTCACCATCAGGTAGAGCATCACGAAAATCGACACCGGCCCGCCCACGGCCCCCGCCGCGCTCTTCGCCGTTCTGGGCGTCACCAAGGCCGTCAGAAACTGCCAGATGGACCGCACATGCGCCCCCACCTGCTTCCACGGCGTCGGATGCGACAGCACCGCATAGTTCAGATCCCCCACCGTGTTGAACATCACCCCGATCAGATGCCGCTCCAGCTTCTCGTCATACGCCGCCGAAACGCGTCCTTCCACCCGTTCCCCGCCGCGCAGCACGACAATCGACGCCTCCTGCTCCCCCTTCGCCTCCACCATCGACGCCAGATGCGCCCGACTGAAAACCTCCTGCCCTCCATACTCGACGATCTGGTCCCCCGGCCGCACCCCCGCCGCCTCCGCTCCGCTCCCGGCCGACACGGCCGCCACGTTGCACATGTCCATCCCCTCCACCCCGGGCAGCACCCACGTGTCCCACTTCGACTTCTCCAGTGGCACCGTCAACGCCAGCCGCTCGCCCTCCCCGCGCACAATGCCCAACTCCGCCGGACGCCCATCGGACAGTGCCACCTCCGTCACGATGTCCACCCAGTTCCCCACCTGCTTGCCGTTCACGCGCATGATCTCGTCCCCGACCCGCAACCCCGCCGCCTCCGCCGCGCTCCCCGGCTCCACGAACCCGACCACCCCGTTCAGCTCCTCCAGCGACGACGGCTTGCCCGCAATCCACACCACCACCCCCAGCAGGAGGGCAAACACGATATTCCCGGCCGCCCCCGCCACCGCCACCAGGATCTTCTTCCACGGCGCCACCTGCGGCAGCCGTTTCAGCTCCTCCGGCGCATCCTCCAGAAACGAGTTCGGATCCATCTGCGGCAACGCCACGTAGCCCCCCAGCGGCAGCCATCCGATCTGCCACCGCGTCCGGCCCACCTGACGGCTCCACAGCGCCTTCCCCATCCCGATGGAGAACACCGTCGCCTCCATCCCCACCGCCCGCGCCACCAGATAGTGCCCCAGCTCGTGCACGAACACGCTCACCCCGAAGAGCAGCACCATTAGCACCACAAACGCCACCGCCATCGCCTACCTCAATCTCGCCTTGCTTCCGCCCGCCCGCTCACAACCACTTCCCATGCCCTGGAAACCTGTTGCCCCCGCTCCGCAGCCCCCCTACACCCACCCTTCCATCGCCACCAGGAACACATACACCATCGGCGCGGTGAACAGCAGACTGTCCAGCACATCCATCAGCCCGCCCATGCCGGGAATCACTCCTCCCGAGTCCTTCACGCCGGCCGCCCGCTTGATCAGCGACTCCGTCAGGTCCCCGACCACCCCCATCGCCCCCGCCGCAATGCCCAGCGGGATCGCCCGCATCCACGTCAGTCCCACCGAGGCGAACGGCGCCCCCGCCGCCCACCGGTTCACCCCCCACACCAGCAGACATCCGCACAACGTCCCCCACGTGATGCCGCCCACGACGCCCTCCCACGTCTTCGCCGGCGAAATCCTCGGACACAGCTTGTGCCGCCCGAACAGGCACCCCGTCATGTACGCCCCGATGTCCGTCCACTTCGCCATGAACACCGCATAGAGCAGCAGACACCGCCCCGTCCAGCTGATCGCCCCCCACCCCGCGTGCGCATACGCCGTCCGCGGATACAGCACCAGCTGCGCCATCGCCGACCACAGCAGCCCCACGTACATCAGCCCGAACAGCGTCCCCGAGATGGTCTCCAGCGGCTTCGGATTGTTCTTCTGCGGAAACGTCCGCAACAGCACCGCCACCGTCATGATCAGCAGCACGGCCGCCCCCCATCCCGGCTGCGCGAACCACGTCACCAGGATCATCGCCACACAGCCGATCGTCCCCAGGCAGCGGTAGTTGCTCACCCCGCTCGCCGCCAGCAGCCCGTAGAACTCCCATGCCAGCAGCCCTCCCAGCCCCGCCAGCACCACCGGCATGAACGCATCCGGCAGAAAGAAAAACGCCGCGAAAAGGGCCCCTGCCAGCGAAAACCCGCTGACCAGCCGATGTCCGATGGACGGCAGCTTCTTGCTCATCACTCGTGCCCTCCGTAGCGGCGGCTCCGCCGCGAATACTCCTCCAGACATGCCACAAATGCCTCCTCCCGGAACTCCGGCCACGGCACCGGCGTGAAAATGAACTCGCTATAGCTGACCTCCCACAGCAGAAAGTTGCTCAGCCGCACCTCCCCGCTCGTCCGGATCATCAGGTCCGGATCCGGCACGTCAGGCAGGTACAGCCGCTCCGCGATGGCCTGCTCGTCCACCGCCTCCGGGGCCAGCCGTCCCGCCGCCACGTCCTCCGCGATTCGCCGCGCCGCGTCCGCGAGCTCCGCGCGGCCCCCGTAGCTCAGTGCCAGCACCAGCTGCCCCTTCGTGTACTTCTCCGTCGCCGCCATCACCCGCCGCAGCTCCGCCTGCACATCGGCCGGCAGGTCCCCCAGCCGCCCCGTCACCCGCAGCCGGGTCTCGTGCTTGTGCAGCTCCTTCTCGTCCTTCTTCAGGAACTCCTTCAGCAGCCGCATCAGCCCGTCCACCTCGTCCTTTGGACGCCCCCAGTTCTCCGTCGAGAACGCATACACCGTCAGAATCTCCACCCCATGCTTTCGGCACGCCTCCAGGATCACCCGCAGCGACTCCGCCCCTTCCCGATGCCCGAACAGACGTGGCCGATGCCGGGCCTTCGCCCATCGCCCGTTCCCGTCCATGATGATGGCCACATGCCGTGGCCCTGCTACCTTCTCGTCGCTCATGCGTGCATTCTTCCTGTTCCCCTTATCCTGCCACCCCCTCCCCCCCGATTCAAGCCCAAACCCCTCCCCTGTGTCTTCGTGCCTCTGTGTGAGCCTAAACAGTTTGCCCGTTTGGCCGTGTGTCTCCCCCTCTTGTTCTCCACCTTGGCGAACTTCGCGGACTTCTCGCGAGCCATTATTCCCCCTTCTCGAATCCGAAATTCGTAAAACACAATATCCGCCAATCGTAAAACAACAGGTTGGCCAATTCTCCCATCTGTTCCAGAACCAGGCCTGATTCTCTGTCGCCATTCCCCCATGCTTCCCCTTGTTTTTGCGACACGAGGAATAAAAAAGGCCGCTCCATAAGGAGCGGCCGGGAGGCTTGCAGGCCTGTTATTCCACCGGGGAGGTGTCGACGCCAGCACCCGGGAGGACGGCGTTGTCGCCGTGGATGGGACGACCGGCGGGGTCAACCAAGCGGGCGGTCACGAAGATCAACAGGTTCTTCTTCTGGCTGTATTCGCCATTGGAGCGGAAGAACCAGCCCAGCAGCGGGATGTCGCCCAGGATCGGAATCTTGTCGTGGAAGGTGATGACTTCCTCGCGGATGAGACCGCCCATGACAACCGTCTGGCCATCCCAGATCACGAGCGAGGTGTTGACCTTGCTGGAACGGAAGACCGGCTGGTCCATCTTGAAGTTGTAGCTCTGAGTCTGCGCCTCAGTCAGCGACCCCATCGCGGATGCCGACTGCGTCTGGACCGTGAAGGAGGAGCCGTAGTCGATCCACTCGACCAGGTCGCAGACTTCCGGCTCGAGCATCAGGTCGATGGTATAGCCATCGGGACCGACGGTCGGGGTGACGTTCAGGATGACGCCGGTAGGCCGCATCTGGAAGTCCGTAGGCTGGACGACCGGGCCCATGGTGACGTTACCATCGGAGTCGGTGGTCGGCTGCGTCAGGTCATAGTCGTTCGGGTAGCGGATTTCGCGAACCACCTGAATGATGGCGGGAGCACCAGACCGGGTCGTGACCTTCGGCGCGGAAAGCAGGTCGCTGGCACCGTGCTGCGAGAGCGCGTTGATGGTCAGACCAACTTCCGGATTCGTGAGCACCGAGGCGAACGTGGCAATGTTGCCGATGGGGGCCTGGTTGACCGTATCGATCACAGACGAGGAGGTCGACGTGATGATGTCCTTCGAGTTGTCCTGGACGAAGAAGCGGTTGCCGCGGGTGACGGAGCCGGCATTCATCTGGATGGTTCCACCAGAGCCATCGTTCTTGGTGGCGATTTCCCAGTTGTCGTTCAGCGACCACTGGAAGCCGAGTTCCTCGAGGTCGTTCTGGTTGACCTCGATGAAGCGCGCCTCGATCTCAACCTGGTTGGGAATCTGGTTGATGTTCTGGAGGATACGCTCGAAGGATTCCAGATTCTCGGCAGTATTGGCGACGATCAACTGGGAGATCGTGGGGTTATAGGTGATGGAGGCACCGGTGGGGAACGGAACGCCCGCGCTCTCGAAGAACTCTCTGACATCGCCCTTCTTGAGGGTGACATCCTGGCCCATGGAGACGAAGTCGCCACCATTATCCTGCTCCAACGGCTCCTGGATGACGTTCATGAAGGACGGCTGGACGGGATACATGCGGGTGATGATGTTGCCGACAGGAGCATCCTTGCGGGTGATGATGACGGCGGCATCCTCGATGCGGTACTTCAGCTGGGCGACTTCCGTGATGAACTGGACGGCATCGGCCATGGTGATGTTGCGCAGGTTGAGGGTGATGGGCGGAATGCCCGAACCACCAGCATCCGCCATCGGCGCGGAGGAGCCATAGTCATCGGCCTCGCCCATGCCCCAGTCGTCATCGCCCCAGGAGCTGGAAGCGGCCGGTGCGGCAGAAGCGGTCGGAACGGCGGCGGAACCACCGACGTTGAGGATGATGTTGACGCCTTCGCCGGCCGGATCGGCGGCAATCGAGGCATCGACGAGGTAGTTCACCACGTCCGCGATGTTCGCCTGGCGGAACTCCAACTTCGGAATGACGATGTTCTTCATCTTCTCGTTGATGACAGACGCGCGCGGCTTGGTGGAGACGGCACCCTGGCCCTCGCCTTCCTCAGGAATCTCGATGGTCTGGCGGTTCGGAGGCGACCACGTGCGGCGGATATCGGCAACCATGTTCTCGCGGCGCGCATGGTATTCCATCGTCGCCAGCTTGTATTCGCTGTGCCCCAGCTTCTCGAGATAACGGAGGGCGGCACGATTGTACGGATCGATCTCGAGCATCTTCTCGAAGAGCGCTTCGGCGCGGTCGTAGTCATGCAGCGCGTACCACTGACGAGCTTCACGATAGAGATCCTTCAGGTCATCCGCCTTGGCAATCGTCCCCGCCTGCTTCTTCGGGGGCTTGGGCTGAGCTTCCTTCTCCTGGAGCTTGGTGAGCTTGGCATCCAGACGCTGGAGGACGACGCTGTCGGGCGCATAGACCAGACCATCGTCGATGTACTTGCGAGCCACTTCATACGTGGCGGGATCCTTCATGGCCTCCACGGCCTGCTTGGCCTTGATGCCGGCGAGGTCGCGGGCGATCTGCGCGCGAATCTCCTCGTTCTGCTCGCGGGCGGGCATGCGCTCCAGAGCCTCGGCGAGACGCTCGGCTGCCAGCGGGAGCTTGCCGGCGTCGATGGCCTTGCCGCCTTCCTGGGCCAGGCGATCAGCCTCGCTCTGCTCGGCGGCGCGGCGGACGCGCTCCATCTCCTCGAGTTCCTTGGCCAGCTTCTTGGCCGCCTTGCGGTCAGTGCGCTTGTCCTCGGGCAGGGCCGGAGCCGCCTCTTCCTCTTCGACTTCCTCGACCTCCGGCACATTCTCGGCAAAGGCATCGGCGGCCTCGGCGACATCGGCGGAGAAATCATCGTCGAACCCATCAAATGCATCCGCTGCATCCGCGGGCTCGTCGGGAATCTCCGGCGCGGCATCGGCAACCGCGTCCGACGCGCCGAAAAGATCATCCTCGACTCCACCAAAGGGGTCATCGGCGATCTCCTCGGGAATGTCGGCCGGAGCGGCATCGTCCGCCGTCAGGTCGTCGAAGGCGTCGAAGGTGTCATCCACCGGGGCTTCGGCAACATCCGCGTCCAAGTCACCGAACGCGTCGCCCAAGTCGTCGGCGGCATCGGCCGTGGTCTCGGCCACGTCATCCACCACCTCTTCGACCGCAGCACCCGCGTCGGCGGAAGCGTCATCGAATTCGCCGAAAAGGTCATCCAAGCCATCGCTGGCGGCGTCTGCCGCCCCGGCCGGAGCATCGGCGAAAGCGTCAATGGCCTCCTCCGCAGGCGGGGCATCCTCGCCGAGGAGCGCGTCCAGGTCATCAAAGTCGTCCTGGGCGAGCGCACCCGAGGCGAAGACAAGGGCGAGTGCCATAGTTGAAGCAGTTAACCATTTCATGAGGAATTCCTCCTTGCGGACAGACCTGAGGCCGGCAGGCGGGGTCTTGTGGGTTATCGGTGTCATTCTAAATCGTTGGGTGGGTTCGTGGCGGACTAGTTGCCGAAGATGTCATCGCCCGGAGCGGCCCCCGGAGGCGGCGGGAACGGAGACAACGTCGGGGCAGGCGCAGGACGGGCCGGAGCCGCCATGGAAGTCCCGGGGGGCGGCATGGCGGCAGCCGGATCGCCCGAGCGCTCCGCCTCAGTGATCTTGGGAATATTGATGGTCTTCATGGTCTCCACGTCTTGAATTATCACGTTTTGACCCTTGATGTCAACGACCTTGTACTGCTTGCCGTTGTCGGCCAGCGTGAAGCTGTCACCTTTCCGCTTGACGGGAAGCTTGGTGCGGTTGATGAGGGAGACGAAGAGGATGGCAATCTCGTTTTCCGTGACAGGATGTCCCTGGACAAGATTGACGACACGGTTGTCGGAGACGCGGATGAGCGTGAGGGTCGGGCCATTTTCGCCATTGGGATCGAACTTGGCGATCTTGTAGCCCAAGGTGACGTCATTGAGCTTGACGAAGAGCGTCGGCGCCTTTTCGCTCTGCATGTTGAGCTGGAAGCGAAGCGACTTGTCGGCAAGTTCGGAAACGGAGACGAAACGCAGATAGAAGGGAATGGGTCGGGTGGCCCAGACACGGAGTTTCACCACGGGATCAGGCCGGGAAGCCGGGTCGCGCAGGTCGGTGCCCGCCTGATATTCCTCGATGTTGGTGAAGCCATCGTTGTCCAGGTCGCCATAGGCATCCGCCGGATTCTGCGGATCAAGTCCCAATGTGAGCTCAAGCTTGTCGGGCATGCCATCCTGATCGGTGTCGATGGTATCAGGATTAATGATCTCGGGCTGGTCTTGCAGGCAGAACGGGCACTTGAGCGCCTCGTAGGGGATGGGCTTGCCGCACTTGACGCAGGCAACGCGGCGTTCCGAAACGAAGGAGCGCTTCGGATTCGCCAGGGGCTTCGTCGCCGTCTTGCGGGCATTGGCTAGCATGGTGTCGAACTGGAGCGTGTCCTGCAGGGCGTAGGCTTCTCCGCCGAGTTGGGTGTTGGCCACAAAGTTGTCGTTGGAGCCACGCTGGTCGATGATCAGGCGCGAGAGGAAGGCGCAGGAGGCGATGAGGAGGACAAGCAGGACGAGAAGAATGACCTTCTCGTAGTTGTTCTTGAGAGGACTGCTGGACGGCTGGGCGTTTTGGCTCATGGCGTAGGCTCCTGCTGGTCTTCGGCGCTGGCGAGGTCGAGGAAGCGGTAGACGTCGACCTTCATGGAGATGACAGGAAGTTCGCGGCCAGCGGAGACGCGGAGGTCGCGCGGGAGAATGGCAGGGGCCTCCTTCTGGGCGACCGGCGCGGTCGGCGAACCCACCGCCCGGAAGCCACCGGCGGAAGCGGCCGCGAAGGGAGCGGGCGCGCCCCCCATGGCCGGAGCGCCCAGGCCATTAGCCTCTCCGGCAGGCTCCTCCTCGGTCCCCTGCGGCGAGAGGATGCTGGGACGCGCAGCATTGACCACTTCCAGCGCGGTGACCACGGCGAACGGCTGGCCCTGCGCCAGCTTGTCGAGTACCTTCTGGAGGGCGGCATCGGAGGCCTTGAACGAGAACGTGTAGGACTCGCGCGTGAAGAGGCCGTCCGGATCCTTGTAGAGGGCGCCGGGAGTGGCCTGGGCAACCTCGTCGTCGCCACCCCGGTTGCGACGGCGGCTCGAGCGGCGCGAGTCTTCCTCGGACGTCGAACTGGCGAGAGCGGCGGCGGTCTCGAATTCGGTGCGGGTCACACCTATCATCTCGGCAATGCCCGCATCGTAGAGGGCCAGGCAGATGGCCTTGATGTCCTGCATCTGGCAAATGACGCGCGGCAGGTCGTTTTCGCTGGGCGGCGTACCCGTCTCGTACAGGCCAAAGCCGAACAGCTTCTGCACGGAAGTGCCAGCCGGCGGCGCAATCACGATGCCACGCTTGCGGCCCCCGTAGAGGGTGTAGAGGGTCTCGTTGTATTCGGTGAGGAAGCGGTCGCGGGTGATGTCGCCATCGGAAGGCTGGCCCTTGCCCAGCTCCTGGGTAAGGTCGACGAGGTAGTCCTTGAAATCCTTGACCTGCGTCTGCATGGTCTTCGCGTTCTGGCGGGACGGGAAGACCGGGCGGACCTGGAGCTTGTGGAGCTGCGCATTGGAGGAGACGATGGCTTCCCCGGCCTCGTCATAGGCCTGGTAGGAGGCAAAGACCATGTAGGCGAGGCCGATGGCCAGCACGCCGACGATGGATGCGCCGACGATGACGGGGGTGTTCTTGCTGCTCATGATTCCTCCGTGGATGCGGCGGCGGCATCGCGCGCGGCGACCGGCTGGGGCTCGTCGTGGGCGAGGGGAACGCGGATGGAGAAGGTGAAGGTCGGGGCACCGGGCATCCCGAGCTGCTGCCAAGCAATTTCCGTCTTGTCCGAGCTGAAGAGCGGAGATTCCCGCAGGGCATCGCGGAAGGCCTTGATGGTGGCGTCCGGATTCTTGGCCACATCGGTGTAGCCAATGCCCGTGACCGAAATCCCGAGCAGGGCGCGCGGATTGCTGGGGTCTGGCGGAGCCTCCGTCTTGGGGGCCTCCCGCTGACGCCGACGGGCGGCGCGGTCATCCTCCTCCTCGACCACGATGGTGCGCTCGGGATTCAGCGGAGCCACCTGGCTCAGCCATACGCCGTCGGGCAGGCGGCTCGTGATCTCGGCCAGCATCTCTCGCCAGGCCCCGCGGCCATCCTCGATGACGGCCAGCCGCTCGACCTGCGCCTTGAGCTGCGCGACCTCGGTCTCGGTCTCGGCCAGGCTGGCCTCGTCGGCCTTGAGCTGGTGAACACGGCTGTCGACCTTTTCCTGGGCGGTCTGGGTGCTGGCGGCGACCGTGCGATAGCCGGCAATCCAGAGGCCCAAGGTAATCAGCAGCGTGGCAGCGGAAATCGCGAAATACGGCAGCTTCTGCTTGAACTTCTTCTCCTCCTCGTACACGGAAGGGATGAGGTTGAGGGCAACGGGGCAGGTGCGGCACTTGCGCAGGGCGAGGCCTACCAGAGGACCCAGCTCGCACGCATGGGCGGCAATCTGGTCGGTGGGAATCGCCTCGGAGACGGCGACGTTGTTGAAGGGATTGAAGTAGTCGACGTCGAGGCGCAGCTTTTCGCGGAGGAAGCTGTCGGCATAGGGAATGACGGAGGAGCCGCCGGTGAGGAGAATCAGACTCGGGGTCTTGCCGCCTTGCTGGCCGCGATAGAAGTTGATGGAGCGGTTGAGCTCGAGGTGGAGGCGGGTCATCATGGCGCGGACGGCCTTGGAGACCTTGTCCGTGGTCTCGCTCTGGGGGGCCTCGTAGGGACCGCCGAAGCCGACGTAGGCGTGCGCCTTCTTGAGGGCCTCGGCATCGTCGTAGGAAACCTCGAACTCCTGCTGGATGGCCTGGGAGATCTGGTTGCCCGCGACCGGCACGCTACGGGAGAAGATGCGACCGGCCTCGAGGAAGATGAGATCCGTCGAGCGGGCGCCGATGTCGACCAGCAGCGTGCACTCGGGCAGGTTGTCGTAGTTGTAGCGGACGGCGTTGTAGAGCGCCATCGGGGCGACATCGACCATCTCCGGCTTGAGCCCGGCGAAGGTCACGCAGTCGCAAATCTTCGCGATGTCCTCGGACTTGATGGCGACAAGCATGACTTCCGCGTCGCCGTCCTTGCCGGTGACAATCTGGTAGTCCCAGACGACCTCGTTGAGCGGGAACGGAATGTTCTGCTGGGCCTCATAGCGAATCAGCTCGGTCACCTTGTCGGGCGTGGTGGGCGTGAGCTTGACGAACTTGGAAAAGATTGAATGGCCGGAGATGGAGATCTGCACGGGCCCGGGCTTGCAGCCGGACTCGTCGATCAGCGAGTGGATGGCCTGGATGATGTACTGCGAACGGTCTTCCTCGGACTGGGGGTCGAGGCCGAGGTCGGTGACCGCGTAGCGGGTCATCTCGAGGCCGCCGCGCGTCTCGACGAACTCGGCGAGCTTGAGGTTGTAGGCCCCGATGTCGAGGGTCAGGATGGGCTCTTTAGCCATGGCGTAGTCCTTTCAGACGGCTAGCGGACGGCGGGAACGACAGGCTTGATGGTCGGATGCAGATCGTAGTCGACGAGCGCGAAGGGAGTCTGGCCGCGGTTGAGCAGGACGCCGTCGATGGGCGAGAAGCCCTCCCACCAGCTGCCGCCGCCCTGCTGAATGGACGACTTCTGCGCCACCACCGCGCCATTGATCTTGACGATGACTGCCGTGGCCTTGGGCGCACCGAAACGCTGGACGCTGTGCGGGTGGAGGAAGCAGTCGGCGACGTGGCGGCCCTTGGGAATGTTGACGTAGGTCACCATGGCGCGGAAGAGCTTCTTGCCCTGCTTGGGATCCTCGACGTAGGCGTAGAAGGTGAACTCGAGCTCGTCAATCCACTCGGCGGCTGTCTCGAACTCGACGACGCCCTGCCACCAGTCGACGGTGGAGGCGTTCTGGGTGCCGACGGAGACCTTGTAGATGGGGGACTTGGCCTTCTTGGGCTCCGGCGCGCTCTTGAGCACGAGGGGGACGCCACCGGGCACCGTAGCCGTCGGCGCGGGCCGCGTCGAGGTCGGAAAGCCGCCCGTCGTGCGGAACGCTCCCTGCGCCAGCGCACCCTGCAAAAGGCCTGCGCACACCACTGCCGCCGTCATTTCCAGCCCGATTTTCCATGCCTTTTGCATCTTTTCGTGTCTCCTAGAACCGCTATAGCCTTCCAGTGCCGCTTATTCGTGCGGCCCATCGCAGAAGACTATAGGACTGTGGCAAAAGGGAGTCAACCGCCATTTTCCTCCACAAGAAAGAAAAACGTTTTACCATCGCCCCGCCCCTGTCCCTGCCCCTTCCGCCCCGGCCCTCCGACGCCCCTTATCGCGGTGATTTTACGTGCAAAACTTAGGCATTATCCATTGTTTGCCAGGATCTTTCCCCGCCGGGCCACCCCCTCCCATGCCGCCCTCTCCCCGCCCCGTTCTCGCTGTCTCCTTGGTCCCCAGCGTCCCCTCCCCCTTCCCCTCCCCTCCGTGCCTCCGGTCGTTGCGGGGACAACCCGAATCCGCCTCAATTCGCGTGATTTCACGTGAAATCACTTGATTTTGCGGCTGATTTCAGGCACGAAACCACCCCGCGCCACCACGCCTGTCGACTGTCGGTTTTCCAGACAATGGAACCCTGTTTCGGGGGGTTTTCCATGGAATGGAACCCTGTTTCGGCGGTTTTCCATGGAATGGAACCCTGTTTCGACACTTTTCGAGACCATGCGAATCCGAGCGGAAGCCCAAGCCCGCAGGGGGCCCGGGCGCTCGCAAAGATTGGACTTGCCGCAGGCAAGGAACGAGCGGAGCCGCGCGACGCGGAGGGGACCAAACGTGTTTCCGTCCTCCCGTGGACGTGCGGGAGGCGGCTCAGAAGCCGTTCATGAGGATGAGGGAGCTCTTCGCGGGGACGGTCAGCGAAGCGGAGGCCCCGGCCTGCCAGGCGGGAGGCTTCGCGCCGGAAGGCGCATCGGGAGCGGGAACGCCCGCACGGTCGACGCGCACGCCGTTGGCGATGAGCCGCCAGCCGGTCGGGCCCGGGAACGTCAGCGCGAAAGGTTGTGGGCGGACGTCGGCATTCAGGAGGACGATGAAGCCACGTCCGGCGTGGAGCTCCGGGACGTTGACGACGTAGCCCAGCAGCGCCTTGTTGGCGGGGAGCAGCCACTGGTAGTAGCTGGACGGCGGGCGCGAGGCCACGCGGAACGCCGCGCCTTCCTCGCTCATGCGCAGATGCAGAAGCCCGGCGTAGTAGGCCTCGGCCTCGGCCGCCAGGGGCCGTTGGCGGTCGGTCCAGCGGATGGCGTTGACGGCATCGCCCCGGTTGTAGGTGTTGTTGATGCCCCACTTGGAGCGCAGGAACTCCTGCCCCTCGTAGAGCATCGTCCGCCCCAGCGAGGTGAACAGGATGGTGGCCGCCAGCCGGTTGAGGGCGGCATCGGCGGCGGTGAGCTGGCGTCCGTCGTGGTTGGGCGCGGAGGAAATCTCGTCGGCGAAGGCCATGTCGTCGTGCGACTCGAGGTAGTTGACGGGCTGGAGCGGATTCTGCGCCCAGGTGGCGACGGAGCCGAAGATGGCCCCGCGCAGCCAGTCGCGGTCGGCCCCGTCGCGCGCGAAGTTCTTGGCGGCGTAGCGGAAGTCGTTGTTCCAGGCGGACCAGCCGGTGCCCTTGAGCAGGTACTTGTTCTCGCCGCGGCCGGGCGACCAGGGCTCGGAGATGAGAATGACGTTGGGGTTGACTTCGCGGGCGGCGTCGATGATGTCCATCATCGTGTACATGTCGATGAGCTCGGCGAGGTCGAAGCGGAACCCGTCGATGTGGAACTCGCGCATATAGTAGAGAATATTGTCGACGATCATGCGCCGCATCATCGGGAATTCGGTCCGCACGTCGTTGCCGCAGCCGGAATGGTTGGAGTAGCTGAGATCGGGCAGCAGGCGGAAGTACGCCTTCTTGTCCGTCAGCGCGAACACGTTGGGCCCGCCGACGTGGTTGTAGACGACGTCCATGATGACGGCCAGCCCCGCATTGTGGAGGTCGTTCACCAGCTGCTTGAACTCGTAGTAGGCCGCCCCGTTGGTCGGATTGGAAGCATAGGAGGACTCGGGCGCGAAGAAATAGGCGGTCGAGTAGCCCCAGTTGTAGGGGTCGTCGCTCTCGGAGAACTCGGACACCGGCAGCAGCTCCACCGCGTTCGCCCCGAGCGCCTTGGCATGGCCGATGCCGACGTCGGTGCCGATGCTCCGGCGCAGTCCCTCGAAGGTGCCGCGCAACGCCAGCGGCAGCCCGGAGGTCGGATGGATGGTCTGGCCCCGCACATGGCATTCGTAGACCACCAGGTCCTGCGGCGCGGGCGACTTCCACGCCCCGTCCGTCCATCCCGCGAACCAGCGGTTGGTCGCCTGCGGGTCGATCACGATGGAAAGCCCGTTGGCCGTGGCCTCGGCGCGCGCGTAGGGGTCGCCGATGACGTGGTAGGGGTCGAAGATCTCGCCATTCCCCGTGGGCCCGGCCACCCGGAAGCCATAGTACTTGCCGAAGTCGAGTCCGTTCATCGTGAGCGACCAGGTGCCCTCGGCGGCGTCGCGGCGCATGCGATACTCCACGTCGGGCCGGAACCGCTTGAACTTGGGCGTCCAGGTCATCGCCTCGGCGCGGTCGAAGAAGCACAGCCACACGTCCGTCGCACGCGGGGCGAACAGCCGGTAGGTCGTCGTGCCGCGCGCCCGGTCGACGGTGACCCCCAGGGGCTTGTCCGTCACGAACTTGTCCAGCACCGACCCCGGCGTCGTCTGCACGCCCAGCGGGCGCGGCCCGATGCCGTCGAGGCGCAACGTGTAGTTCTGGCGCACGTCCAGCGGCTCCGAGGTGTGCACCCGGATCTCCGCGCCGCCCGTCCGCCCCAGGTCCACGACGAGATTGCGGGTCCCGTTCTCCTCGATGGCCACGTTCGCGGCCTCGGACGGCGGCGGCAGCCAGGTCTTGCCGCCCACGACGAACTTGAACATCAGCTGCTTCTCGCCCTTGGGCAGACGCATCCCGTCCAGCTGGGCCGAAAGCTCCCAGAGCCCTTCCGACTGCGACGGCTTGAGGCGCCACTTCTCCCGGTAGCCCCCATTCGCATCCCAGCCCGTGAAGTTGCCCGCCACCACCACCTGCGTGTTGGTCGCCAGCCGCCGCAGCCCGTACGCCGCCGGATCGAACAGGAAGGTCACCACGCCCCGGCTGAACAGATAGCCCGACACCCGCGCGTCCTCCATCTCCGTCACCAGCTCCGTCCACACCACAGGAACCGGCGGATCCAGGCTGGCCACCGGATGCGCCCCCTCCGGCAGCTTCTCGCGGAAGAACACCCGGATCATCTTGAGGTCAGCCACCGTCGCCTGCAGGATCGACTCCGGCGCCACCTCGATCTCGCCGTCCAGGTTGATGGGCAGGGCGCGGTTCGCCCCCTCCTCCCACGCCCCGTTGACGATGAACTTGAACTCGTGCAGCCCCAGCCGCGCGCCCAGCTGGCGCGTATCCAGCCGCCACAAGGCGCCCGGGCCCGACTTCACCATCGCGTGCCGCCCCGTCCACGCCGACCACGACCCCGCCACCACCACGCTCGTCGCGCAATTGCCGGCCGCCCGCCACGCCTTCAGCGGGATGGCCGACGTTGGCGCCACCGACGCATCGAACTCCAGCCAGGGCGTCGGCTCCTCCTCGCCCAGGTCGGGGGCCAGGGCAAACGACTGCACGGCCGCAGCCTGGGTCCACACCGCCGTCATCGCCAGCGCCATGCCAACCGACCATCCGCCCAGAACTCGCATTATCCGGCTCATCTGCTCATGCTCCACGAAGTCCTTCTCTTATCGCACACTCCTCCCCGACATGGCGAGAAAAATCCGCACCCGGAAACGACCCGAGGCGCATCTGAGTTATTTGCCACCTCGCTCGAGAGCCATTCCGGGATAGATGCAAACGCCCGGCAGGCTTGGCAGGGGCCGCCCGCCGGGCGGCCCGCATGCAAGGACAGTTTCCGGCATGATGGTTCCGAATCCCCTGGGCCCGGCCCGCCCGGCGGTCGGGCCCAAAAGCCTCTCCTGGTATGGAGCCAGAAGCAGAAGGGTCAACGGGACAAAAAGCGACTCCACGCGACCGGGCCGGACTGCCCAGGAGAGGCAATAGATGCAAGAACGCCTATGTTCTACCGTAAAATCACCGCTTTTCCGCGCCGGACGACCGATGCTCGCCGGTGTTCGAGTTTCCGACGGAGGCTTGCACGACCCGGCCGGCAAGCGGGAGGGAAAACGCCAGGGCGGACTAGTTGTTGTCCTGGGAGGCGTCGTAGAGGAGTTCGCCGGTGGTACCGTGGGTGATGCGGAAGTCCTCGATGTGGATGTTGGCGTCGGAGACGAAGGTGAGCTGGGTGCCGCAACGGCGTTCGAGGTCGATGAGCACCTGCTCGTCCTCGCGGCGGAGGCGGTCCATGATCATCGGGTTGACCGAGATGCGCAGGGGCAGGTCGCCGCGGTGGGCGTTGCGCTTGAGCACCTCGATGATGCGGCGCTGGATGCGGACGGACATCGAGAGGGTGGAGAGCACCTTGCCGCGGCCGTGGCAGTAGGGGCAGTCGGAGAAGGAGGCGGCGCGGAGGCTCTCCTCCATGCGCTGGCGGGTCATCTCGATGAGGCCGAGGGCGGAGACGGGCAGTACGTTGGTGCGGGCCTTGTCCTTGCGGAGCGCCTCCTTGAGCGTGTGGTGGAGGGTGGCCTGGTTCTTGCGGGACTTCATGTCGATGAAGTCGATGACCACCAGCCCGCCGACGTTGCGGAGGCGCAGCTGCCGGGCGATCTCGATGGCAGCCTCGATGTTGACCTCGAGGATGGAGTCCTCCTGGGTCTGCCCGCCCTTGTGGCGCCCGGTGTTGACGTCGACGGCGACCAGCGCCTCGGTCTCGTCGAAGTAGAGGTAGGCGCCGGACTTCAGCCACACCTTGCGACGGTAGACGTTGTTGAGCTGGCGCTCGGCGTCGAAGTGCTCGAAGATCGGGGTCGGGCCGTCGTAGAGCTTGATCTTGTTGCGGGCGCCGCGCGAGATGCGGGAGGTCAGGTCGCGGGTGCGGTCGAAGGTGTCGCGGTCGTCGATGACGACCCGGTCGATGTCCTCGGTCAGGTAGTCGCGGACGACGCGCTCGACGAGGTCGGGCTCGCGGTAGAGCAGGGCGGGGGCGGGCGAGTTCTTGATGCCGTTCTCGATCTGCTGCCAGACGTCGAGCAGGCCGCGCAGGTCCTGGACGAACGAGGTGGGGCGGGTGCCCACGCCGGCGGTGCGGATGATGAAGCCGAGGTTGGTGGGAATGGGCAGGCGGGCAAGCACCTTCTTGAGGCGGTCGCGCTCCTCGGGGTCGGACACCTTGCGGGAGACGCCCTTGAGCTTGGAGCCGGGCATCATGACGAGGTAGCGCCCGGGGATGGAGAGGTTGGCGGTGACGCGCGGCCCCTTGGTGGAGATGGCCCCCTTGGAGACCTGGACGATGATCTCGGAGCCGGGCGGATAGAGCTTGGCCATCTCGCCGGGCTGCATCTTCTTGCGGCGGTTGCGGCCAGGCTGGACGCCCTCCTCGGCCTCGAGCCGCGCGGCGTCCTCGGGAATCATGTCCCAGTAGTGGATGAAGGCGTTCTTCTTGAGGCCGATGTCGACGAAGGCGGCCTGGAGCCCGTCCTCGAGGTTCTGGATGCGGCCCTTGTAGACGGAGCCGACGATGCGCTCCTCGCTGGGGCGCTCGATGAAGTACTCCTCGAGGTGGCCCTCCTCGAGGACGGCGACTCGAGTCTCAAGGCTTTCGGCGTTGACGATGATTTCGCGCTTGACCTTCTTGCGGAGGCCGAGCATCTGGAGGAACTTGTCTAGCATGGGACAACCTTTGGGGTTCGGGGTGAAATGGGTCGCGGCTGAGCGGCGACAGGACTATGAACGGAAAAGCGTGGACGACATGGGCTCCGGGGAGGCAGGGGACTGATTGGGAACTGGTAAACAAGGAATCATAGGATGCAGGGGCGGGAAAGGAAAGTACAAATGAGGGCTAGCCAATGGTGTCGGAAGAGGGCGCGCGGGCGCGGCGGATGAAGACGGACTGGACCAGCCCGAAGGCGGCCAGGGTGGACAGCATGAAGGAGCCCCCGCTGGAGACCAGCGGCAGCGGCAGCCCCGTGATGGGCAGCAGGCCGATGGTCATCCCGATGTTCACGAAGACATGGCTGAACAGCAGCCCGGCCAGTCCCGTGGCCAGCAGGCTGCCGGCCGGATCCGGGGCGACGAGGGCCGCCCGGACGTAGGTGGCCAGCAGCAGCGCGAACAGCCCCAGCAGGATGCAGGCCCCGACGAACCCCGTCTCCTCCGCGATGACCGGGAAGATGAAGTCACTCGGCGACACGGTCCGCGGCAGGAAGCCAAGCACGTTCTGGGTGCCATTGAGGAAGCCCTTGCCATGAATCCCGCCGGAACCGACAGCGATGGCGGCCTGCAGGGCGTTCCAGCCGGAGTTCAGGGGATCGCGCGCGGGATCGAGAAAGGTCAGGATGCGCTCCTTCTGGTAGTCGCCCAGGATGAAGTACCAGCCCAGCGGCGCGGCGGCCAGGGCGGCCACGGCCGCGCTGAAGAAGTAGCGCCAGCGCATGCCGGCGGCGAACAGCATGAAGAAGATCGTCGGGCCCAGCACCAAGGCTGTCCCGAGGTCGGGCTCGACCAGGATGAGCATGAACGGCACCGCCGCCAGCAGCAGCACCACCAGCATGAGGCCCAGGGAATGCGGGGGCAGCGCCGGATTCCCCAGAACATGGGCGACCAGAATGACGAGGGCGACCTTCGCAAACTCGCTGGGCTGGACCGGCACGCCGAAGAGCACCAGCCAGCGGTAGGCCCCGTAGACCTTCCGGCCGGCGACCAGCACCAGCACCAGCAGAACCACGCTGACCAGGAACAGCAGCCAGGCATGGCGCGTCCAGAAATGATAGTCGACCAAGGCCAGCGTCAGGGCCAGCGCCCCCCCCAGGCTGGCCCAGACGATCTGCTTGTGGAACCACGCGCCCACGATGCCCGTGTCCTCGCCCCGCCACGACGCGCTGTAGATGAAGGCCAGGCCGATGCCCAGCAACGCAACCGCCGTCAGCACCGCGATCCAGTCCTGCCGCAGGAAGAGCCGCCAAAGACGCTTGAGCCAGCCGAAGGTCATGCGGCGGGCTCCCGGATGGAGGGGACGGTCGCCGCGTCTTCGGCGTCGGCTTCGAGTTCGTCGCGGATGGCCAGGAAGAGCTTGCGGACGAGCGGAGCGACGGTGGATCCGCCCGAGGCGCCATCCTCGGCCAGGAACGCCAAGGCGTAGCGCGGGGCCTCGTAGGGCGCAAAGGCGATCATCCAGGTCATCTTCTTGCCGGAACCTTTCAGGCCGTACTCGGCGGTGCCCGTCTTGGCGGCGATCTCGAAGCCGTCGATGCGGGCGCGGCGGCCGGAGCCGTCGGGAGCCTGGACGACATCGCGCATGCCCCGGCGAATCACGTCGAAGTCGGCGTCCGACCACAGCTTTTCGCGCGCGACGGCCTTCGCGGGCACGGGGAGCTGGCGGCCGTCGGGGCTCGTGCGGGACAGCACCAGACGCGGCTTCCAGAGCGTGCCGCCGTTCGCCAGGGCCGCGCAATAGGTCGCGGCCTGGAGCGGGGTGACGAGCATCGCGCCCTGGCCGATGGCGAGGTTGCAGGTGTCGCCGTCGCGCCAGCCCTCGCCGCGATTCTTGCGCTTCCAGGCGTCGTCGGGCACCAGTCCGGGCCGCTCGTAGTCCAGCTCGATGCCCGTCTTGCGGCCGAACCCGAAATGCCGCGCCATCGTCTGGATGGGCTCCGGGCCGCAGGCCAGGGCGGCATGGTAGAGATAGACGTTGCAGGAGTAGCGGACGGCCAGCGCCAGGTCGATGCTGCCGTGCCCCCACGTCTGCCAGCACCGGAAGCGGGCATTACCCAGCTGGAAGACGCCGGGGCAGTTGAAGCGCGTCTCCGGGCGGATCTTGCCGGCCCGCATTGCCGCCAGCAGCGTGACGGGCTTGAAGGTCGAGCCGGGCGCATATTCCCCGGCGGTCGCCCGGTTGTAGAGCGGACGGTCGGGCCCTTGCAGCTGCCGCCACTGCTCCGGGGCAATGGTGGGCACGAAGTCGTTGGGGTCGAAGGTCGGCGCCGAGGCCATCGCCAGCACGTCGCCGTTATGCGGGTCGAGAATGACGACCGCGCCGCGCTGCCCCTCCAGGGCCGCCTCCGCCGCCCGCTGCACGCGGACATCCAGCGCAAGGGTGACATCGCTGCCAAGTCCCGCCGGCCGGCTGGACTCCTCGATGGTCTGGTACTTGAATCCGGCCACGTCCACCTGGATCTCGAGCCGCCCGCCCGCCGGGGCGCGCAGGTCCTCGTCCAGCGCCTTTTCCAGGCCAGAGCGGCCCGCCACGTCGGAAAGATAGTAGTGGTAGCGCTCCGGCGCCTCCTGCCCGGCATCCATCGCCTCGGCCGCCTCCTCCTCGGCCAGCCGCTCCTCGTCGGCACGTCCGACATAGCCCAGGACATGCGCCGCCAGCGTCCCCTCCGGATAGACGCGCACCGGCTCCACCGTCAGCGAAACCCCCGGAAACTCGTGCTCGTGCTCAATGAAGCGCGCCATCGCCACCGCGTCGAGGTCGCGCCAGGCCACCAGCGCCAGCGGCGTCCGGCGGCGAAGGTGCGCCCAGACGTCCTGCTCCGCCAGATGCAGCGGCCTGTCCATCACCTCCGCCAGCCGGTAGAGCGTATCCATCACCGCGTCCACCGTGCGCTGCCGCGGCCCCGGACGGCGCAGCTCCTCCAGATAGAGCGACAGGCAGTAGCTCGGCCGGTTGTCCGCCAGCGGCACCCCGTTGCGGTCGAACAGCTTCCCGCGCCGGCCCGCCAACCGGATGCTCCGCAGCGACTGCTTGGCCAGCCGCGCCTGGTGCTCCGGAGCCTGCTCGACCTGGAGCTTCCAGAGCCGCGCCACCAGCACGCCGCCGCACCCCAGCATCACCAGCACCAGCAGCGCGATGCGCCACGGGAAGAAGAGCTGTAGCTGGTCGTCGCGCCCGCTCATCTCAGATTCTCGCCTCCAGCGTGCCCAGATAGCGCTCCATGCTCCGCAACAGGGCAAAGAGCAACGGCATGATCACCGCCCCCAGCACCGCCGAGCCGCCCATCCGCGTCAGCACTGCCTGCGCCCCCAGCGTCGTGAGTCCCCACGTCTGGAGCAGCATCCCCATCACCAGCGTGCTCGCCGCGCAGCAGAGCGCCCCCAGCGCCATCGCCACCACGGCCCGGTCCGGATAGAAGTCCTCCCGCAACACCATCGCCACCGTCGCCGAGGCCAGGAACGACAGCGACGACACCCCGAACGGCACCAGGCTCATCGCGTCCGCCAGCACCCCCGCCGTCAGCGCCACCCACATGAAATGCCGTGCCTTCTTGTGCGTCGCCACATACAGCACCACCCCCAGCAGAACCGGGAACGCGGGCTCTCCCAGATGCCCCCACGTCGGGATCAGCGCCTGCACCGTCCCCCCCACCAGCAGCCAGAAGACCATCAGCAGAAACGCCATCATGCCGCCCCCCCGGCGTCCTCGCCCGACGGTCCTGCCCTGAGCGCCAGCCAACACCCCGCGCCACCCGGCTGCGGCCCGGCCTGGCTGACCTCCCCTTCCGTCCCCTCGACATCCACGTCGCCGCCCACATCGGACGCGTCCCCGCTCTCGTCCGCCGTCCCCTCGCCCGCCAGACGGAGCTCATGCGCCCGTTGCAAATCCTCGTCCGTGGCGATCACGAACGCATACTCCAGCAGTCCCATCTCCGCCGAAAGCTCCACCCACGCGCTCTGGTAGAGTCCGCCCTCCTCCGACTCCACCGCCACCACATGCCCCACCAGCAGCCCGCGCGGGAAGATGCCGCCCAGCCCGGACGTCACCACCTCGTCGCCGATGCGGACCGACTCGAGCCGCGGAATGTAGTCCATCCGGCAAAGCGGCGCCTTCCCCTCCCCCGCCGGATCCTCCCCCGTCGCCCCCTGCAACACGCCGAACACCGCCGTCTGCGCCAGCTGCACCGACACCTTGCACGACGGGTCCGTCAGCAGCAGCACGTCCGCCGTGCGCCCCGACGCCGACACCGTCCGCCCCATCAGCCCGTCCGCCGTCAACACCGCCCGGTCCGCCGCCACGCCGCCCTCCACGCCCTTGTCCAGGCGCGCCGTCTGCCACCAGCCCGTGCTGTCGCGTCCGACCACCTCGCACGACACCAGCCGCCGCGCGCTCCGCTGCCGGAACCCCATCTGCTTGCGCAAGTTCTCGTTGTCCCGCTCCGCCTCCGCCAGCCGTCGCACCTCCCCCCGCAAGTGGGCCACCTCCTCCGTCAGCGCCCGGTTCTCCTGCGCCAGGTCGCCCAGGCCCCGGATGTAGCGGATGATCTCCCGCACCTCTCGCATCCCGCCGCTCGCCACCAGCTGCAGCGGACTGAGACCGTCGCGCACGGCCCCCTTCACCCGGGCGCTCGTCGCGTCCGGCAGGTTGAGCATCACCAGCACCACCAGTGCCACGATGCAGATGGCAATCCACTTCTTCTCTTTCATCGGCTTGTCCGGTCTGAATCCATGTCCCGGCCCCAAGCCCGCCTACCAGGCCTTGCGCGATCCCGCGCCCGCCAGCTCCGCGCCACGACTGCCTCCTCGCCGGACCTTCCGCCCGGCGCCGGCCGCCGCTAATCGCTGCTTTGCAGCCGCGTCAGGTAGTTGAGTTCGCTGAGGACCTTCCCCGTCCCCTCGGCAACGGCGCTCAGCGGGTCGTCGGCCACATGCACCGGCAGGCCCGTCTGCTCCGCGATCAGCTTGTCCATCCCCCGCAGCTGCGACGTGCCGCCCGCCAGCACGATGCCGCGGTCGATCAGATCCGCCGACAGCTCGGGCGGACAACGTTCCAGCGTCACCCGGATGCCCTCGATGATCGCCCGCACGGGCTCCTCCAGGGCCTCCCGGATCTCCTCCGACGTGATGGTCAGCGTCTTGGGCAGCCCCGCCACCAGGTCCCGCCCCTTGACCTCCATGCTCTGCTCCTCCCCCATCGGGTACGCCGAACCGAGCACGATCTTGATCTGCTCCGCCGTGCTCTCGCCGATCTGGAGGTTGTAGACCCGCTTCATGTACTGCACGATGGCCTCGTCCATCTCGTCCCCGCCCGTCCGGATGCTCTTGCTCTGGACGATGCCGGACAGCGAGATGATGGCCACTTCCGTGGTGCCGCCGCCCATGTCCACGATCATGTTGCCCGCCGGATCCATGACCGGCAGCCCCACCCCGATTGCCGCCGCCATCGGCTCCTCGATCAGCAGCACATCGCGCGCACCGGCGTGCATGGCCGAGTCCTTGACCGCTCGCTTCTCAACTTCCGTGATCCCGCTAGGCACCGATATGACCACCCTCGGCCGCACCGCCCACTTGCGCGGCTGCGACTTCTGGATGAAATACCTCAGCATGGCCTCCGTGACCTCGAAATCGGCAATCACGCCGGCCTTCATCGGGCGAATCGCCACGATGTCGCCCGGGGTGCGCCCCAGCATCTTCTTCGCCTCCTCGCCCACCGCCAGCACCCGGTTCGTGCCCTGGTGGATGGCGACGACCGACGGCTCCCGGATGACGATGCCCCTGTCCTTGACGTAGATCAGGATGTTGGCCGTCCCCAGGTCGATGCCGATGTCGTTCGAAAAATATCCCAAAAGCCCGCTGAACATATCTGGACTTGATTCCTAAAGGGTCTCTTACCTTCTTCTTGTTGCTAAAAACGTCCCCCCTATATCACCCCGCCCTCCTCCCGTCAAGCCTGCGTCGCTCCCCACCCCATTTTTTCTCCCCCTTCTCTTGCCCGCTCCCCCCGTGGGAGGGCGGCCCTCCGTGGCTGCCGCCATCTCCTCCGCCGTGCGTCCCGCCCCCTCTTCCCCCGCCCGTCGCCTGCCGCAAGTCGTCAGCGAGGGGGGCGTCGCCCCGAGGCCTGACGGAAACCCGAAATCCGTTCGCACCTGCGTGTGAGCCTCCCTCCCCCCCATCTCATAGATTCTGTAATTCTGTCTCAAAACATCGTCTCCTCGTCCCCCTCGTCCTCCCACCCTCGCCTCCTTCCTCCGCCCCTTTCTGCCCCCCCCCTCATCCCCAAACCCGTGTGATTTTACGGTAAAATCAAGTGTTTAAGTCCATTTTTTCTCGTCATGGAACACCTGTCCATGCATTCTCCCCTCGGCGCCCCCTGCTTTCAGCGACTCTTCTCGACTCCTCTCACTTGCACTCGACCGCCCTCTTCCGAAGCCGCCAGCTCCGCTGTCTGTTTTCCATGGGGTTTAGCACCCTTCACGGTGATGGGCCAATAACGGGACGCCTTTTCTTCGAATGCAACAACAAAATCGTGCTCGAATGGAAAAAGTTTTCCCCTCCCTTTCGATTCCCTGCCACAATTTGAAATCGCACCCCGCGCGCTATTCCCACCGAATGTTTTGTTGCAAGCCGTGCCCCTCTTCCGCTAGGATGAAAGGATGATGAAGGTATTGGTGCGTCTCATGTGCGCGGCGAGCGCGGTCCTGATGGTCGGCGGGGTGGCCTCGGGGGCCCGTGTGCCCCAGTGGCGCGACTGGTCCGGAGAGGTCCAGCTCTCCGGCGGTAGCCCCTTCGAAAACGACCTCGGTCTCGACGAAGTGCTGCGCCTCGATCGCCGGACGACGCCCATCCTGGAACATATCGGCGAAAGCGTACTCGCCGTGCAGCTGCTTCATTCCACCCGCCCCGTCTCCTCGACCGCCGCCTTCGGCCTGGCCACCCCTCGGGCCATCGCCTCGCCCGCACAGGACAACGACCGCCAGCGCGGCCAGGACATCGCCCGCCTCATGCGCGAGCTGAACCTCCCCAGCGTCTCCGGCAACAAGAGCAAGACCTCAATGGCCAGTCTCGCGCTCGGCCGCGAGGACGACGACCAGAAGCAATCGGCCTGGGGCTGGCTCGCGGACGAGTTGCGCGACAATCCCCAAGCCGCCAACGTCCTCGCCGACAGCGAAACGCTAGACCCCAAGCTCAATTCCCTCCTCGACCAGCTCGCCAGCCAGGATTCCCCGGCCTCATTCCGCCCCACCGACGCTGGCGACACTACCGATACGGCTTCTCGCGGCAAGGCGGCCCTGGACAACCTCACCACAGCAGACGCCTCGCTTGAGTTCATGCCCGCAGGCAATCTCTACGGCGGCATCGCGGCCTTCGCCAACGCTCCCCTCTCTTCGGATCGCACGCGCGACCTCATGGCCAATCTCGCGGGCCCCAGGAAATCCGCCGACACCCGCGGCTCGTCCGCCGATTCCTCCTCCGAAACCGCTGACGCCACCCCCGTGAATCCGCAAAATCTGGCCCCGAACTGGGATGATCTGATGGCCGGCGGCAAGACCATTTCCTGGCAGGAGGCCACCGGCTTCGTCAACGCCTCCGACCTCGCCAGCACCTCCGGGAAAAAGAACTCATCCGCCTCCACTTGGGATCTGTCGGCAGACCATGCCGGCACAGACGGCGGGAACTGGCAACTGTCTGACCTCTCGGGGGCGGCGGACCGGACTGATTTCTTTGCCTTATCCTCACCCTCGGACGCCAGCGACTCGTTCTCCAGCTTCGGCCAAGACACCTCCCGGGCGAGCGACGGGTCCGGTTGGAGTCCTGCGCCTCCCTCCTTTGGCGGCAACGGCTACGGCAGCCTTCAGACCCCGCCCAACAGCACCCCTGCGAACATCTGGAGCATCGGCGGCCTAGGAACCGGTCCCAGCCCTGGCGCCACCCCGTTCGGCACCGGGACCACCCCCTCCTATGGCGTAAACTGGAACGCCGCCAACAGCACCCCACGCCTGCAAAGTCCCTTCGATGCCGGCAGTTCCGGCTCCATGCTGCGCGACACGCTCAAGCCTCCCACAGGTGGCGGCGCAAAACCCGCTTGGTACTAGTCATCCCGTCATTCCCATCTGATGAGCAAGCTTCCCTCCATTCATTCGCGATTCCCGGCAACGGCCACGGACCTGCCGCCCGTTTCGCGCCTGTCCCGCCTCGCCCTTTTGCCGGTGTTCCTGCTATCAATGACCGCCATGGTGGCCACCGCACAGGAGTTGGCCGGCGAGCCTGCCCAGCCTTCTCCTGATGCGGACTCTTCTCCCTCTCCTCCGGCCCCACCGCCCGTCCCGGACCCCCTCTCCGTGGAAGCGTCGGATCTTTTGCTGACCCGTGGCCGTGCCGCCCTCGAAGACAACCTCCTCGACATCGCCGAAACGAATCTTGCCCAGGTGGCCGCTAAATCGATTGACCGCCGCCGCCGCACCGAGGCGACGGTCTGGCTCGCCCGTACTTGGCTTGCCGCCGGTCGGCCGGAGGACGCCCTGGCCGCCATCGATGGCATGGATCCGACCACCCTCAAGGACGCCCAGCTACGGTCCAAAGCGGCCTGCGTCCGCGCGGAAATCCTCGCCCGCCTGGCGCGCACGGACGAAGCGCTGGCGGTGATCGAGGCACTCCCCTCCCCCCCCGAGCATACGCTGGCCTGGGCCGCGCGCCTCGCCACCGAAGCCACCAACTTCGATGCCGCCCTCGCCCTCTACGCGCGCATTCCGACGAACTCGCCCGAGCTCCCCCCGGCCACCTTTGCGCTAGCCTCCGCCCTCGACGCCGCCGGGCGCCCGGACGAGGCCGCCCCGCTCTGGACCGCGTTGGAGTCCCCGGAAACGCCCGCCGTCTGGCGCGAACGAGCCGACTGGACGCGTTTGCAGAAGTCCCTGAATGCCGGCGAGCCCACGGCCCTCGCCGAGGTCGAGCGCTGGGCCGCCGTCCCCTCGCGCACTCCCGAACTGGCCCGCCTGGCCTGGCACCGCCTGGCCATTGAGGCCGCCGCGAAACAGCGCTATGCCGACGCCCAGCTCTACGCCTCCCGCGCCGCCGCCAATGCCGCCGATGCCCCTCAACGCCTCCAAGATCGTCTGCTCCTCGCCCAGATCGAGCTCAAGGCCGGCGCACTCGCCGAAGCCACCGCCGCCATGCGCTCCCTCGCCACCGACATCCCGCTCCCGGACGAAGCCGCCGCCGTCCAGCGCGAACTTGCCACCGCCCTCCTCGCCGCCGGTGCCTACGATGACGCCCTCGCCGAGGCGCAGCACTGGCTCGACGCCTTCGAGGGACGTGACGGCACCCGCGACCTCCGCGTCGTCCAGGCCGAGGCCCTCTCCCATCTGGGACGCAATGCCGAAGCGGCCAAGGCCTGGCAGCGGATGATGGGCGCCCCCCACGACGATGCCGACACCAGCGATTCCGACCTCCTGCGCCGCGCCGCCGACGCCCTCTTCTCCGCCCATCAGCTGGACGATGCCCAAACCGCCTACGAGAAGGTTCTCGCCCTGGTCGGCCCCCGCTCCCCCGATGGCTATGCCATCCGCCTCCAGCTCGCCGAGGTCGCCCTCGCCTTGCATCCCGAGGAGTCCAAGGGCGAACTCATCCTCCAGGAGCTCTCGCGAGAACCCGATGCCGGCAAAACCGCCTGGATTGCCGCCCTGCGCCTCGGCCGCCTCTACGAGGAACGCGGTGCCGACGCCCTCGCCGAAACCCAATACGGCCAGATTGCCGACGCCCCCACCGCGTCCGCCGCCACGCCCCCCGCCTCCCCCTCTCCCGCCGCCCCCGGTGCCTCGGCTGACGCCACCACCTCCCCGCCCGCCCTCGCCCCTGCCCCCACGCCTTCCGCACCCCCTCCCTCCCTTCGCGCCGAAGCCCTCCTCGCCCGCGGCCTCGTCCGTCATCGCCTAGGCGACGAGAATGGTGCTCTGGACGACTTCAGCCGCCTCCTCGCCGACCATCCGGCCTCGCCCGGCGCCCCCCAGGCCCGCTACATGTGCGCCTGGTGCTACCACGCCCTCGGCCGCGTCGACGACGCCCAGGCCGCCGCCGAAGCCCTCCTCGCCGACCCAGCCGCCGCCGCCTGGGCCCCCCGCACGCGCTTCCTCCTCGCCGAACAGGCCTTCAACGCAGGCGATTTCCCCACCGCCACCAACCAGTTCGCCCGCATCGCCGCCGATGCCCCCGACTCCCCCCTCGCCCCCGACGCCCTCTACTGGGCCGCCCGCGCCTGCGCCGCCATGGACGACTATCTCTACGCCGAACGCCACCTCGACGCCCTGGTCGCCGCCTACCCCGACCACCCCCGCATCGCCGACGCCCTCCTCGCCCAGGGCGACGTCCTCTGCCGTCTCGGCAATTTCTCCGCCGCCATCGCCGCCTACACCGAGGTCATCAACTCCTTCCCCCGCACCCCGCAGGCCATCGCCGCCTGGGGCCGCAAAGGCGACGCCCAGTTCACCCTCGGTCAGGACGACCCTGCCCGCTACGAGGAAGCCCTCCTCTCCTACCGCACCCTCCGCGAATACGCCGCCGTCCCGCCCGACTTCCGCCTCCAGGCCGACTACAAGATCGGTCGTTGCCTCGAGAAGACCGGCCATCATTCCGACGCCATCGCCCAATACATGTCCACCGCCTACGACTACCTCCAGCAGACCGCCCCCGCCCCCGAATCGGCCGTCTGGTTCACCCGCTCCGCCTTCGCCGCCGCCGCCTTGCAGGAGGCCGCCGGCAACTGGCGCGAGGCCCTCGGCATCTACCGCCGCGTCGCCGACGCCCACGTCGCCGCCGAACCCGAGGCCCTCGACCGCATCCGCCGCATCCGCGACGACCACTGGTACCAGCTCCCCTCCCCCGCCCCATGACCACCTACTCCCGCCTCCTCGCCGCCGCCCGGCGCGAACACTGGGCCACCCGCCTCTGGTGGGCCGCCATGGCCCTCCTGAGCGCCGCCGCCCTCGCCATCCTCCTCCAACTCGTTGGCATCCGCACCGAGTTCATCCTCTGCGGCCTCCTCCTCTGGGGCACCGCCTGGCTTGCCCCATGGACCGCCATGGCCTCCCTCCGCCGCCGCCCCACCGCTCCCCCTCCCGCCTCCGCCTCCGACGACCTCCCTGCCTGGCGCACTTACGCCAGCGCCCTCGCCTCACGCCTCGACTGGGCCATCCACGTCCTCGCCGACCACCAGGCCCGCGCCGTCGTTGCCACCGCCCATGCCGACTTCGTCAAGCTCATCCGCTCGCACCCCTCCGCCCGCGACCTCGAAGCCGCCTGCGCCCGCATCTCCACCGAGACCTTCCCCGAGCTCCGCCGCGCCCTCTGGTGCCAGCTCATCCCCGAGATCATGCCCATCGCCGCCACCGCCTACGAACGGGCCCGCGCCGCCGCCAACCCCGTCATCGCCCGCCGCCACCGCATCGAGGCCGTACGTGATGCCGCCGCCGTCGCCCTCTGCCGCCTCCATCCACAGCTCCTCATGGCCGACCTCCTCCGCGGCGCCGACGAATGCACCCTCTCCGCCCTCACCTACGCCTCCCCGCAACAGCCCCTTGTCCCTCTCGCCGCCGCCCTCGCCATCGACTGGGGCAACCCCGCCCTCCCCTGGCATCCCATCGACGCCCGTGCCGCCGCCCTCGACCTCGTCGCCTCCGTCGACCCCTACGCCTCCCTCAAGTTCCCCTCCCCCGCCACCACCCTCGGCGACCTCGACCAGCCCGTCGCCCCCAATGCCGACGCCATGCCCCTCGTCGCCGCCCCCGTGCCGCCTCCCGCCACGGCCCCCACCCCCACGCCCGCCCCGGAACCCTCAGCTTCCCCGGCACCTGCCGCCCCTTCCTCCTCCGCCGCCCCCTCCCCGGCCTCCCGCCACCATCATCATCAACATCACCACCACCATCGCCATCGCCATCGCCACCACCGCTCATCCCTGCACCTCTTCCTTTCGCCTTTCCG